>WQYP01000127.1 GCA_009781185.1 Phycisphaerales bacterium
CCAAGCGGAAATCGTCCTGCCGCATCGGCTTCCGTGCCGGTGCGGACATTCTGAGCTTGCCTTGATTATCGACCGTTTTCGCAAACGAAAATGGGGGGAACAGCAAGATGGCAATGCGGGGCTTCGCGCTAATCTCGCAAAAGAGCATCGAAACCACTTGCCGCGTCGCGGACCTCGCCTTGCTTATGACAATTTTCCACAAAAAATAGCCACACCCTGTGTAACACGAAATGCAAACCAAAGTAACGACCCCGCTCTGCGGGGTGTCGGTGAGGATGACTTCCCCGCAAAAGTTAGGTTCATCTCCCAATTCCGGAAAATGATTTTGCAACATTATTTAGCCGGCATGCTTGCATGCCGTTCGTAGGCCGGAGACGTAGTATTACCAGAGGACATCCCGCGAATCGAACACCGGCCCATCGGTACAGGTAAGTTTGTATTGCCAGTTCGTATCGGTGGCGGGAACATCATGTGCCCGATATTTAATGATACAAGATTGGCAAGTCCCCATCCCGCAGGCCATCGGCTGCTCCAGCGACACCTGACAAACAACGTTGTGCATCTCTGCTACCGCCGCCGTCGCTTTCATCATCGCCGTCGGTCCGCAACAGTAAATGATGACGCCTGGCTCGATTCGCCAGCTGCGGAGGAAGCGATCGAGGGCCTGGGTGATGAGTCCCTTCATGCCGAGAGAGCCGTCGTCTGTGGAGAGAATAGATGGATAGCCATACTGGCCGAATTCTTGGACATTGAGAAATTTCTGAGCCGCGACCGTAAGGGAGCGATCCCACTGCAATTCGGAGCCAGTCGCTTCCTTACGGTCGCGGCTCTGATCGTCGATGACGTGAATGGGAAAAAGATCCTGCCGCTGAGCGCCCAGAAAAGCGATGGCCTTTCGGGATCGCTGGTGCAGATGCCGCCCCAGATAAAGCATCGGCGGAATCCCCACGCCCCCGCCAACAAGACACGCCAGCTTGAGATTGTCAGGAGCGGTAAATCCCCGCCCAAGCGGTCCAAGAATGGAAATGGTTTGCCCAGCCCGCAACTGCGCCAGAACGCGCGTCCCCTTCCCCACAACGCGGTGAATAATATCAATCTCAGCGGCGCCGTCGGAAGCTATACGATGATCCGCGATCGAAAATGGCCGCCGAAGAAAAGCTCGCGGAGCGATGAAGTCCGGATCAGAAACCTCCAAGCCGCGACCGTCATGGGGGAGGGAGAGCGTTTTCATCCATTCAAAAGTACGTGGCTCGCCGGCATCAGTCGCCGCATCACTCTGCTCCCGGCACTCCACCTGCACAAATTGCCCCGGCACACTGCCCGGAAACTGTTCCACCGAAAGCGTCAAGCGATAGTGATCCGTACAAATCTGCGTATTCGCCTTCACGCTGGCAAGAAAGGACCCGCGTGGACTGTCGTGCCCGGGACGGACTCGGTTGAGGGACGGAATAGGGGAAAAGGCTGGCATCGGGAACCTTGTTAATAGTGAGTGGCACACGCTAAGTTACGTCAAACAAACGTTACTTCGCCTCCTTCTTATAATCCGTTACCTCTCGAACGCCCGTCACTTTCTCCGGCCTCTCTACGTTGACTTCTTCCCTCACCACTCCGCCCGGCACCTCCTTCGACATCCAGCACTTCACCTTCGCCGACAGCGTATCCCCATCTCCCTGCCGTACCTCCACGGCATACTCATATTTCGTCGCTTCCACTTTCTTACCTTTGACCTCCACCGTCTCCTTCGATTCTTTCATCCCCGAAACCTTCGCGTTTGATCGCTGAAACTGCCGCGCCAACGGCGCCAATTCCTTCTCCACCTTCGCAGGAATAGTCACCTTCGAAGAAGGCAATGCCTGTGTGCTTCCGTCAACAACGATTCCCTCCGACGTTGTCACGGCAATCACCACCTGTTCCGGCGTGACTTCCACCAGTTTCTCCTCCTGCGTCGTCGAGTCCTCCACGTCCTCCAGTTTATTGGTCATCTTAATCGTGACGCTCGTTCCGAGCTTGCAGGCCGCCCAAGCTTCATAAACCGGATTGGCCATCATCTCCGCAAATCCCGTCGCACAAAACAATCCCACAACCAATCCCGTCACGATCGCTCGCATACCATTCCTTTCGCCGCGCCGTTCATCACGATGCGCAGTATAAACGCCCCCCCAACAAAAACACAGGGCACGAAATGCCTGTAGCGACCCCGCTTTGCGGAGTGGCGGGAGCCCCGCATGGCAATGCGGGGCTTTGCGTTGATCTCGCCAAAAATCCCCGCAAACGCTTGCGGCGTCGCGACCCCCCATACCCAACTCTACAACGCGATGAGTATAATCATCGTGCAGGATGGCAATGCATATTTTATTCGTAATAACAGATCTATACATAGGTGGCAGCCCACGAATGCTGCGCGATTTGGCAGTGGGATTGAAGGGGTACGGTAGGGGGGGGGGCGAATTTCTACCGGCGGTGGTATCGCTTAAAACGCTTCCGCCCACAGGCCAGGGAGTCGTCGAAGAGTTAAAAGCGGCCGACGTAGAGGTCTGGTCGTTAGAACTTGGCTCTGTGATGCAGTTGGTGCACGGCGTGCAGCAACTGCGAAAAGTGATCCAAACATTTGCCCCGGAAGTAGTAATTTCAATATTAGTACATGCCAACGCATTAACAACATTCGCAATGATGCTTCCGCCTCGCTCGCCAGCGCGATTGGTGCAGTCGATCCATACGCTCCAGGAGAAGCCCGCCTGGCATTGGACCTTGACGCGATTCATTGCCCGATATGCCGACGCACTGGTCGTCCCTTCGCAGACCATTTTAGACAAAATCAGACAAAAACAGACCAAAGTGCTGCAAAACGGGATCGATGTGATGCGTTTTGCGGAGGCAAAGGGATTTGAAAAGTTGCCTTGGCCGGCGGGAGCAAAAGTGGTCGGATACGTGGGACGCTTTGATCGGGTAAAAAATCTGCCGCTGCTGCTGCGAGGATTTTCGCGGATGGCCAAGAAAAACGAAAATAATATAACTCATTTAGCATTAGTAGGTTATGGCCCAGAGGAAAAGCGGTTAAAAAAAATGGCGGCAGAGTTGAGGATCCAGGATCGTGTGCATTTCCCAGGACCGACGCAGGAACCGGAACGTTGGTATAAGTCATTTGCCTGTCATTGTTTACCGTCGACGTCAGAGGGTTTCGGATTAACTCTGGCAGAGTCGATAGCCGCAGGAGTTCCGGTTGTGGCGGTACGCATGCCAGTGACGGAGGCAATCGTACGCCACGGCCTCGACGGCCTGCTGATCGATCGCCCAGACGAAAATCTGTTAGCTGAGGCACTGCAAAAGGTTACGCACGAAAACAAGTCCCCCCCACTAAGCCCCACTTTGACTCCAAAATCGACAGAAACAGCCTGCGAATACGTCCGGCAGCATTTCTCCGTGGAACATATGGTCGAACAATACGCAAAATTTTTAAAGAATTTTAGGAGATAGCCTAATAAGGGGATTCTCCTACAACTGCTGGTGGTGGCCTAGGGACTGATCAACTACATCTTGTACATTTCAGATCGCCTGTTCGAGCGAAATAACGTGCAAATTCTCGGACGCAAGAATTTTCTTCTTGCGTTGTGGGGAAAAGTGGGGCACAATACATACTAAGTGGTAGTGAATGGAGTCATATCCCACGATTGCCCAGAAAACCACGCCGTCGCTGAGGTCGCAAGGACGCAACCTCGACGGCGGCAACCCCGGCGAAACGCGTTGAGGCGTTGCCTTTATCGACAAAGTAACGCCGGGAATGTGAATCGGAACCGTTTATGGTCATCACGGACCGCTACGATCACCTCATCGACGACAAAGGCCGGCTTGCGATTCCCAGCCAGATTCGCAATGCGATGGATCCCCAGGAGGACGGCACAGGGTTTTATCTCGTCCCAGACATCCGCTATCTGCAATTGATCCCCGAAAAGCTCTTCAAAAAGCTCGCCGCAAACATCACCGCGGGCTTGGCGCTCAATCCCGAGGCCGCAAAAGTCAGGCGAATGCTCTTCGGCAGCGCCACTTACCTCGAGCCGGACAAGCAGGGACGGGTCATCATTCCGGAACGGTTCATGGCAGATGCCAAAAAACGCGATCCATTTACCCAGGCGGTGCTGGAACGTGAAGTGACTTTAGTCGGAAACAATGACAGGTTGGAACTTTGGAACCGGGCTGACCTTGATGCACATATGCGTGAACTTTTAGCGGATCGCCTGAGCTTGCAGGCGGCGATGCAGCAGGTATTCAGCGCTCCGCCAGCCCCGGCCCCTACACCCGCATGACGCGGGAAGAGAGTCGCAGGATGCGACGTTTGTGAGCAGTGCGACCGCATGACGCGGTTGAAAACAGTCGCAAGGACGCGACGCGTATTTTCCGTTCAGGGACGGACGGAATGGTAGCCAGGGATGGCGAAATGCAGGGGCACGCTGAGCCAGTCGTGCCCCTGCGTTTTTTCCCAAGAAGCCAGAAGCCAGAAGGTTTCGAGTTTGTAGCTTATTCAAAACTTCTGGCTACTGGCTTCTGGCGTCTGGCTTCTTCAGGTGCTTCGATGCTGCCGATTCCTGAGCATGGTCATGAGCCGGTGATGGTGGAGGAGGTGCTGCGGTTTCTGGACGTGAAGCCGGGGCAGGTGGTCATGGACTGCACGGTGGGCCGCGGGGGACATGCGGTGCGGATTGCCCGACAATTGTCGCCGGGCGGAACGCTCATTGCACTGGATGTGGACCCGGAAAATCTGAAGTATGCACGGAAGCGGTTGGAGGCGGAGGGACTCAAGGATGTGACGATCCGTACATTCCACGCAAATTTTGGAGAGGCGGATGACGTTTTAGCGGAGGTGGAGATCAAGGGCGTACATGGATTGCTGGCGGACTTTGGGGTGTCGACAAATCAATGGATGGAGAAGTCGCACGGGTTGAGTTTTGCGGAGGAGGAGCCGTTGGACATGCGGCTGGATCCGCGGATTCAGAAAAAAGCGTCGGATATTGTAGCGACATGGGAGGAGAAGGAGATTGCAGATGCGTTGTATGAGTATGCGCAGGAGCGGTTTTCACGCCGCATTGCTCGGAAAATTATTCAGACGCGTGGGAATGAGCCGATACTTACGACCGGTCAGCTCGCGCGACTGGTGCGGTCGGTGGTCCCGGGGATGCCGGGGCAGATCGATCCCGCCACACGGACTTTTCAGGCATTACGGATGGCGGTCAACTCGGAACTGGAGAGTTTGGAATCATTGCTGCGGGTGACGCCGAAGTTGATGATAGCGGGGGGAGGGACGGAAGGCAGGAGCGTGTTTATCAGTTTTCATTCCGGCGAGGATCGCTTGGTTAAACAGGCATCACGCCGATGGGAACAGGAAGGTTTGTGCGAACTGCTGGTAAAAAAGCCAGCCGAACCGACAGACGAGGAAATAAATCGCAACCCGCGTTCGAGAAGCGCGAAATTGCGGGCGATGAAATGGATTTAAGGTGAATTTTTAATTTTGAATTTTTGATTTTTGATTGAGGGAGTGAAATTGAGGCCTTCGAAAAACTCATATAGCCCCGGCTTTAGCCGGGATAGATATTCATTTTCTGCTTGTTTTCCACGTTGTGTTTTCGTGCCGTCAGAGTTTTTCGAAGACCTCAATTAAAAATCAAAAATCAAAAATCATAAAGAATGGAGTGCTGGTATGACGCGGGAAGCGAAGATTGGGATGTTGACGGGATTGGCAGTGATCGTGCTGATCGGGATGCTGCTGGCGACTTACCTGGATCAGCACAATGCGCCTTCGGCTTTCGGAGGAGGGACGGGTGGTGGGGGGGGGGCGACGGCTTCACTTGGGGTAGGACAGAATTATCGCGATCGAATCACGCGCCCGAACGGTGTACCGGTATCGGCGGCAGAGAGGGTCAGGCAGCCGAATTTTGTGGTGCCGGCGTATGTGGCCAGCGGCCAGGATGACGTGCCGGCGATGAGGGGGGGGCCGCCTGAGGCGGTGAAGCTGGAAACTCCGGTGTCGCCGGTGTCCGTGGGCCCGGTGACGATGCGGGCAGAAACGCCGGCGGGAAGGGGACCGGTGTTCAAAATGCCGGATTCGGCGAATCTTGACACGGGGCCGGTGGGGCAACCGCTCCAACCGACGGCAACGTCGAAAGAATACACCATCGTCGCGGGCGATACGCTCACCAAAATTGTAATGAAGTTTTACAAGTCGGAAAAGTCGGAGTTCGTACGAAAAATCGTGGCAGCGAATCCAACGACGCTCAAAGACGCCAACACGACGCTGCTCGTAGGCAAAAAACTGACGATTCCGGATGTCAAGCCGACGCCGGCACCTGTGGTGGCGGATGGCGCGGATAGGGGGGGAAGAGTGGCCCTCAAGCCGCCGACGACAGAGGTCGCCAAGAAGGAAACGACATACATGGTGAAAGCGGGCGATACGCTCGGGAGCATCGCCGCGAAGTACGTAGGAACCGGCGACAGGTCCGAAGCGGCGAAAATGGTGAAAAAAATTGTAGCACTCAACAAAATCCAGGATCCCGAACATTTACTGGCAGGAACAAAGCTGAAGTTACCAGCAAAGTCATAAAGACGCGGGTGCGTGACACGAAATGCAGGTAGCGACCCCGCTTTGCGGGGTGGAGCCCCGCATGGTAATGCGGAGCTTTTGGAGGAGGGGCGGTTTAGCCGTTGATCGAAGATCAACGCTCGTTCGCCTTGGACGCGATATGGAAAGAGAGAGGGCCTGCAAACCACGTCATCCCCCCCAGACGTTGGACATCCCCAAAACCGATTGCAAGAACGTCCGATAAGACTTTACAATACAGTTCTATAAAGTTTACGGCGAAGCGCTCGAAGGTGCCGATAAGAGGTCATTGGTGCCGGGTGTTTCGATTGCGCGCCGATGTCGGCAGATATTGCGCGTTAAGGAAAAACTGTCGTGTTCAAGCTGCTGGTAACGCTCGGATTTTTCTTGCTCGTTGCGATGACGCTTTTCGGATTGCGGCAACAACAGATGGAAATCCACGCGCAGTGCGCCCGCCTCTATCGCGACATTGAAAATCGCAAGGATACGCTGCGGAACCAACAGCTGGAGATCAGCCGGGCCACCAGCGCCAAGGCCCTGACGTTGGGGCTAAAAAATGCGGGGATCGACACGGGCGATGCGTTACAGATGCGGGACGGCCGGACCGGCAAACCCCGCTCGCCAGCGAAAACAATGCCCGCGATTGAAACCGATTTGATCGCGCCGCTACGCAATGGCGAGAGAAATTGATTTTTAATTTTTGATTTTTGATTTGGAGTCGCAATCAAAAATTAAAAATCAAAAATAATAGGAACGGCGATGGACGCGGCAAAACGAACACAATGGCTCTCAAGCATCGTGCTGCTGGTGACAGTACTGTTGCTGGTGAGTCTGCTCGGCCGGGTCGTCTGGATCGAACGCCACGCGGACGCCGCCATGATGGATCAGTTGGCTCGCCAGTATACGGTGGCGGCCGAGATACCCGCCGTTCGCGGAGGAATCATCACCGCCGACGGTCTGCGACTGGCAGAATCCGTCCGAATGTACAACCTCTATGCGGACCCCGCCTACATCGCCGACCCCGAAGGATACGCGGTCAAGATCGAAAAGTTGGAGGCAAAGCGGGCGGAGGCGACGGCGGCGGAGCAGGTGGGAATTCAGAAAGAAATCGATGCGTTAAAGAAACGCTTCGACAAGGAAATGGAACTCGACGGCCCGACCATTGAGGCAGCCAAAGCGACATTGTGCGAAGCACTCTCGCCGATCATGAACAAGCCCGCAGCAGACATTCGCCGAGAAATCGAACTCAACACCCGCCTCGCCAACGGCAAGCTGCGGCGGTTCCTCTGGCTGGCGCGGGAAGTGGATGAGCATTTCTACGAACAGTTTAACCAGGCGAAGACTGACTTGCGAAAACAGGGCTACGAAGAAGTCAAAGCAGCGGCGAAGATCAAGGATAAAGCAACGCGCGAAGCCGCGGCGACGCATGCTCGGATGCTCTACCACGCCATGGACGGTGTCGGTTTCGTCAAATCCTTCAAACGCCTCTATCCCCAGGGACAGCTCGGCAGCAGTCTCGTAGGCTTCGCCAATCTGGACGGCGGCGTCGATGCCATGGAGCACCAACTGGAATATCTCCTGCGTGGCATCAATGGACAAATGTACGTGACAAAGGACGCGTCCCGGCGAACATTAGCTATTTTGGATCAGCGATACACGGCCGCGGATGACGGACGCGACGTCTGGCTGACCCTCAATTCCGTCATCCAGGGCATCGTCGAAGAGGAACTGGAAAAAGGAGTCAAGGATCGCGGCGCCGAGTCAGGCACAGCCGTGGTCATGGACCCCTACACCGGACGAATCTTGGCAATGGCAACCTATCCGACCTTCGACCCGGCCGATTATTCGTCAATAGAGCCGATACGCCGACGAAACAAGGCGGTCACCGACCCCATCGAGCCAGGCTCGATCTTCAAACCGGTGATCATGTCCTGGGCGATCGAGCATCACGTCGTCAAACCCACAGATGTATTTAACTGTCATTATGGCTATTACGTGGACCCTGCCGGGCGCGTCGTGAAAGACGGCCACGGCGGATACGGCATGCTCACCGCTCGCGACATCATCGTCAAATCCAGCAACATCGGCATGACGCAGGTCGGCTGGAAAATGGGCATCCCCATGATGCACGACGCCGTCACCTCCTTCGGCTTCGGAAAGCGAACCGGCGTGGAAATCCCGGGCGATCAGCGGGGAATCGTCAAGCCGCTCCCTCAGTGGAATAAAGGAACGCTCACGTCCTGCAGTTTTGGCTATGAAATTTCGGCCACGCCCTTGCAGTTGGTACGAATGTATGCAACGTTTGCCAACGGTGGTTACCTGGTGACGCCGCGGATTATCAGCGCATACGAAGAGAGTCCAGGCGTGGTCAAGCCGTGGGAAGAGGCGGCAGGGGCGGAAGGGCCGGGGCCGCAGCGGATTCTCAGCAAAGAAACCTGCGACACCATGCGAGACATCATGGCGGAAGTGATCTCCTCCCGCGGTACAGTCAAAATGGCGAGCAGTTCCTATTACACGCTGTACGGCAAAACCGGAACAGCCCACATCGCCGGCAAAGCCCGCGGCGACGGCGGACAGGGCTACGGCGAAAATACCTACAACTCCAGTTTCCTCTGTGGCGGCCCGCTGAAAGAGTCGCGACTGGTCCTGATCGTCACCATGCATAAGCCCGACGTGCATGCAGGCTATTACGGCGGTACCGTAGCAGCTCCCACAGCAATCGCCATCATGGAACGAGCCCTGCTGTATTTGCAGGTCCCGGCAGATAAAACGCCAAAACCGGCGGGGCGGCGTTGAAATGCAATTGAGCGAGCTGCTGAAATGTGTGAAGGACGCGGAGATAAGTGTGTGGGGGGGGGGGGATGTGGAGGGGGTGCGGATTTGTGAGGATTCGCGAAAAGTACGCGCAGGCGATCTCTTTGTGGCGAGAAGCGGAACAAAGGTCACGGGCATGGCGTTCGTAAAAGATGCGATTGCACGCGGAGCCGTGGTGGTCGTTAGCGAAGAACCCACTCCCCTTTTAAGCCCAGGGATTGCAATCCCTGGGCTCGATGGGATTGCATGGGTCAAGGTACCGAATGCGAATTTGGCCGCGGCGCTCTTGGCGCACGAAATGGCGGGACGCCCCACGTCCGGCATGAAAGTGATCGGCGTAACAGGAACCAAAGGCAAAACGACGGTAGCCTATCTGATGCGGTCGGTGCTCAAGGATGCCGGCTATAAAGTTGGAATGATCGGAACAGTGGAACTGGATGACGGCAAGAAAGTAATCCCGGCGGAGATGACAACGCCGGGAGCCACGGAACTGGTGGATCTGTTCTGCCGAATGCGAACGAATGGCGTCACGCACTGCATCATGGAAGTTTCAAGTCACGCATTGCATCAGCATCGCGTAGCAGGTATCGATTTCGCAGTAGGCATTTTTACAAATCTCACCGGCGATCATCTCGATTATCACAAAACAATGGATGCCTACGCGGCAGCAAAAGCAATGCTCTTTACGGGCCTGAGAAGGAAAGCGGTAGCGGTGGTGAACATGGACGATCCTTACTGGGGGATCGTGGCCCAGTCGTGTCGCGCCGAGATCGTCCCCATCCGCGTGGAACCAATGTCAGGGGCAAAGGCACCCCACCACCTCGCCTCGCCCAATCCGCCAAAGAACGGGTGGGCCGCTCTGGTGAGTTGGCTCTCCAGTCGTGGCATGCAGTTGCAGATAAAAAATAACGATGCAAAAGGCGTCGGTGCGTGCGAGGTCTATACGCCGCTGATCGGACGCCACAATGCATACAATCTCTTGTCTGTGATCGCCGCGGCGACGGCGTTGGGAATTGAGGTTTATGACACACTGAATACGCTGGAGAAGAGCACGGGTGCACCGGGGCGGTTGCAGCGGGTGGAGTCGGATATGAAATTCAGCGTCTTCGTGGATTATGCCCATACGCATGACGCGCTGGAAAATGTGCTCACAGCGCTGCGAGCGACCATCGGCGGCCCGCCGCCACGACTCATTTGCCTGTTTGGCTGCGGCGGCGATCGCGATCGCACAAAACGCCCGAAAATGGCCGCCGTCGCGGAACGGCTGGCCGATGTGGTCATCGTCACAAGCGACAATCCACGAACGGAAAATCCACAGACGATCATCGAAGAAATTTGTACGGGGTTTTCTCAATCGCCGTCAGCCCCCGGCTCTGCCGGGGGGTTGGGTGGCAAAATCATCGTCGAACCGGACCGCCGCTTGGCAATTCAAAAAGCAATTGAATTGGCCCAAAAGGGGGGGGGGGGCGATGTCGTGCTGCTCGCGGGCAAGGGTCATGAAAACTATCAAATCATCGGAACGACAAAACATCACTTCGATGACCTCGAAGAAGCCACGGCGGCGATGAAGCAGCGGAGAAATGCTGATAAACGACTTGACGGTTTAACGACTTAACGATTGAACGACTTGACGATTGAACGAACGATAGGGTTTTTGTGAAAGCTTGGGATATTGAAGAAATTCGGCGGGCGGTGAAGGGCAAATGGCTGCACACCCCCATTCCTCGGACTTCCGCGTGGAAGTTCAGCGGGCGGATTGCCACGGATAGCCGAACGGCGGCGGCAGGCGATTTGTTCTTCACGCTGGTCGGAGAACGCCACGATGCTCATGCGTTTGTGGAACATGTGATCGAACGCGGAGTGGCCGGGATCATTGTCCATAAAAAACAATCTGAGGAGATCGTACAGCGGGCGCAGGAGAAGGGCGCCGCGATGCTGTTGGTGGATGATACGATTGCAGCGCTGAATCGCCTGGCGGCTGCGTATCGGGAGAACATGCGGGCGAAGGTAATCGCGGTGGGGGGGAGTAATGGAAAAACAACGACGAAAAAAATTATTCACACATTGTTATCTGAGAAGTTTGGGGTGGGTGGGGGGATCGCGAGTCCGAAGAGTTTTAATAACAACATTGGGATGCCCTTGACGTTGTTGGCGGTGGATGCGGGCCACGATTATGTGGTATTGGAGATCGGAACGAATGCGCCCGGTGAGATCGCGGCATTGGGGGCGGTCTGCCGGCCGGACGTGGCGGTGATCACAAATATCGGCTTGGAACACTTGGAGAAACTCGGCGACTTGGAAGGCGTGGCGAAGGAAGAGGCCGCGATCGCGGCATATATCGCGGAGGGCGGAACAATCATATTGCCGGAAAATAAAATGTTAATGGATTGCTTGAAAGGGGCGGCGGCGCAAAAAATCGTTGTCCGAAAAGAACCTCAAGCCCTGGGACGGGAGGGGGGGCAGTCCCTGGGCTTTTCTCTCACGAATGTGGCCGAGACGATGCACGGAGTGATATTCTCGGTGAATGGCCGTGGCATGCTCCGCTTGCCGCTGTTGGGCGAACACAACGCAATGAACGCGTTAATGGCCATCGCGGTGGCCCGGCGAATGGGGCTCAGCGACGAACAAATCGCATCTGGCCTTGGCAAAGTGAAAGCAGCGGAGGGCCGTTTGGAGCCGCTGACCATCGGAACATTCTCGATTATTCACGATGCATACAATGCGAATCCCAGTTCGATGGAAGTGGCATTACGAACGTTTGCGAAGCTCGCCTCCCCGAAAGATAGAGCAGGGGAGGAAGCCCCGGCAGGGGCCGAAGCTTTTAGCCCACGGCAAGCGGCGGGGGGGGGGGGGGCGCCCCCCCGGGGGGCCCCCCCCCCCCCCACAAACGCGGGCCCCCCGGGGGGGGCAAAAGCACACCAC
>WQYP01000128.1 GCA_009781185.1 Phycisphaerales bacterium
GGTGTGTACAAGGCTCAGGAACACATTCACCGCGGCATAGCTGATCCGCGATTACTAGCGATTCCAACTTCATGAGGGCGAGTTGCAGCCCTCAATCTGAACTGGGCCGATTTTTCTCCGATTAGCTCCATCTTACGATCTTGCTTCAGTTTGTCATCGGCATTGTAGCACGTGTGCAGCCCTGGACATAAAGGCCATGAGGACTTGACGTCATCCCCGCCTTCCTCCGGTTTAACACCGGCAGTCTCGTTAGAGTGCCCGACTTTACTCGCTGGCAACTAACGATAGGGGTTTCGCTCGTTATGGGACTTAACCCGACACTTCACAGCACGAGCTGACGACAGCCATGCAGCACCTGTGATCGTTCCGGATTGGATACCGGTCCTTTACGTTTCCGTATTGTACTTCGACCATGTCAAGTCCAGGATAAGGTTCTTCGCGTTGCTTCGAATTGAGCCACATGCTCCACCGCTTGTGTGAGCCCCCGTCAATTCCTTTGAGTTTTAGCCTTGCGACCGTACTTCCCAGGTGGCAGACTTAACAATTTCGCTCCGACCGCAACGGGGTGTAACCCGCTGCAATCTAGTCTGCATCGTTTAGGGCGTGGACTACCGGGGTATCTAATCCCGTTCGCTCCCCACGCTTTCGTGCCTCAGTGTCAGAACCAGCCCAGTTACCCGTCTTCACCACCGGCGTTCCTGACGATATCTACGCATTTCACCGCTCCACCGTCAGTTCCGGTAACCTCTACTGGCCTCAAGTCCGCCAGTATCAGAAGCAGTTCCCGGGTTGAGCCCGGGGATTTCACAACTGACTTAACGGACCACCTACGCACCCTTTAAACCCAGTGATTCTCAGTAACGCTTGGGACCTCTGTATTACCGCGGCTGCTGGCACAGAGTTAGCCGTCCCTTTCTTTGGGTCAGATCAACTTCCGCTTGTATTAGAAGCGGTTACTTTCATAACCCTAACAGAAGTTTACATTCCGAAGAACTTCGTCCTTCACGCGGCGTCGCTCCCTCAGGCTTTCGCCCATTGGGGAAGATTCGTTGCTGCAGCCCCCCGTAGGAGTCTGGCCAGTGTCTCAGTGCCAATGTGGCTGGTCGTCCTCTCAGACCAGCTACCCGTCATCGCCTTGGTGTGCCGTTACCACACCAACTAGCTGATAGGAGATAGCCCGCTCTAAAACCGATAAGCCTTGCGGTCCTCATCTTTGGTCGCGGAAAAATGCTTTTCTACGACTTTATGGGGAATTACCCAATCTTTCGACTGGCTATGCCCCAGTTAAAGGTACGTTAGCTATCCATTACTCACCCTTGCGCCACTGGGCTTTACAGCCCCGTGCGACTTGCATGCCTTAGCCACGCCGCCAGCGTTCACTGTGAGCCAGGATCAAACTCTTCAATTATTTGTCGTGTCCGGTGTACTCGACCCTTGCGGGTCTTTCTGCCGGTTCGTTTCAAAAGTGAAGAATCTGCCTTATGGCAAATGCTTAACAGCCTGAACGTAAGTTCTTGCTGCCCCTCGACTTCAGAGACCGTGGCTAAACGTTCGTCCATCGAGAGTAACTCAAAAGCATCAAAGTGATTGCTCTAAAAATACTCTTGGGTAAGAGTAGAATAAGTTATCACGCACACGAAAGATGCTTTTGATAAGCGAGCGTGTAGCTCGCGGATCTTTGCAAGCCGATGGGCATCAGTTAGAGAAGCACGCAAAAGCGTGAACTCCGACTGCGTGTAGCCAATCAGCTTGCCACATCCTCGTGGCGTCCAAACCATGTTCACTTGTCAAAGAACACTAAAATTCGCGATTTCTCGCGTTTTTTATCGTTTTTGTCTAATTTAGTCCAATTTTGTCTCAACTGGTCTAAATTAGTCTCAATTTGTCCCTGCCCGTTCTCAGGTGGGAAGGGAAGATTCTATCACGCTTTGCGTTTTCGTCAAGCCCATTTCTCGGCAATTTTCGCCGAAGAGGGCTGACAAGACAGACAGAATCCGGTCGCCAAAGCTCGTCATTTTTTGGGGGCTCGGGCAACTGGTCAATACCTATGCGAATCGCAATGGATTTGACCTTCTTCAATTGAGAGTCCAACATTCTAGCAGAAGGTCGGCCATGATGCAAGTCATCTTACTCGTAAAATTCGTTCAATTCGTAAAATTCTCAGGAAGTTCGAGCGCTCACCTATCGGCCCCCCCCTTCCTCGCGGCTAAACTTTTCATTCGCCACCCCGCAAAGCGGGGTCGCTACTGGTTATTCGGCGGGGTTATTGGTTGAAACGGCTGAAGAATTGGGTGACGCGGTCGAGGATGGAATCGGATTCGTCGGGGGTTTGGGCGGAGGCGGAAGAGGAGGTGTTGCTGTATTTTTTGAGGAAGTCGTCACGCTGCGATTGGTTCTGGACGACGGCTTGGGAAAAACGGTGGGCGAGGGCGGGATCGGTTGCGAGAAGGGTGTGAAGTTGATTGTGGGTGATTTCGAGGGCGCGGATGTCGGTTTTGGCGCGGATGGTGCGGGTGCGAGGTAGGCCGGTGAAGGCGGCGGTTTGGCCGAAGAGGTAGGGTGCGGAGGCTTCGCCGGCGTCGAGGCTGCGAGGAGGGGTGTCGGGGGTTTCGATGGAGATGGCGATGGTGCCGGAGAGGAGGAGGAAGAGGGAATGGCCGGGGTCGTTTTGGCGGTAGAACCATTGGCCGGCGGTGAGGGAGAAGTCGCGGGTTTCGGAGGCGAGCTTTTCGAGGGATTCGGCGGGGAGAGTGGTGAAGAGGTCGCAGGATTTGAGGGCGGTCAGGCGTGTGGCTTGGGAGGCTTGGAGGGCGGCGTTGCGATTTTTTTCGACGTCTGGCATGAGGACGGCGCGGGCGGAGAAGGGGATGTTGAGGCCGGCTTGGTTGAGGCGGTACCAGAGATTGATGCGAACGGCATCCTCGACGGCGGCTCGGCGATTGGGAAGATCGACCCAGAAGCTGAGGCGGTATTGGATGGAGGTATCGGCAAATGAGGCAAGGCCGGCGGAGGGGGGAGGATTCGTCAGGACGCCATCGCAATCACGGGCGGACTGAATGAGCGTCTGCTTGACGGTGTTGGGGTCCAGATTGTAGTCGAGGTTGAGGGTCACGGAGGTGGAGGTTGCGGTCGAAGGGGCGTGGTAGTTGATGATGCGATCACGGGCGATTTGAGAGTTGGGGATGTAGATATAATTGTTGCTGCCGGTGACGAGGGTGACGGCGCGCCAGGTCATTTCGACGACGCGTCCTTCGACGGTGGGATCGCTGCCGAGTTGGATCCAATCGCCTGCTTTGAAGGGGGTGGAGGCTTGCAGGACCATACCGGCGAAGAAGTTACCGAGGGTTTCCTGGAGGGCGAGGCCGAGGATGATGGAGATGGCTGCGGAGCCAGCGACGAAGGAGCCGAGTTCGATGCCGAAGGCCCAGGAACAGTAGCCTGCGATGACGAAGATGGAGAGGATGGCAACGATGACTTGGTGGACGAAGCGTGATGGAGGGCGGCCTAAGATGTGGGTGAGCAGGGCGAGGATGATCAGGCGATCGATGTAACGGACGACGACGAAGAGCATGATGGCGACGAAGGTACGGTGAAAAGTGGCGGAGAGAATGTCGGTGGGGTCTTTCATCAGGCCAAAGCGTACGACCCAGAGTGCGACGTAGAAGGCGATGGTGAAGATGCCGGCGTAGGTGGCTCTTCGGAGGCGGTGGCGTTGGAGGAGGTTTTTGAATTTTCGGATGACGAACAGGCCCAGGAGGAGGATGAGGAGGAAGGCGAGGATGGATCTGGCGCCGTTTTGCCAGTTGTGGAAAATGAGCCATTTTTCGGAGGGGGCGTGGTAGCCGGGGACGGTGGTGGTTTCTTTTAATGGGGTGTCTTGCGTGGATGCGTGGGATTCGTCAAACGGAAGAATTTGGGCGAGAGGGAAAGAAAATTGCATGGGAACTCCGGAATGGGAAATCGAATGGTAAGGTAATTATCGTTGAGCAGATAAAGCAAATCCACTGCCGGCGAAATATACATCGGATTCACGCCAAGCTCGCTCGACGGTGTAAACGCCGCTGGCTTCTGACTTCTGGATTCTTCTTAGACCTTCGCGATGAGGAGGCTGGTGTTATGGCCGCCGAAGCCGAAGGAGTTGGACATGGCGTATTGGATCGTAGCGTGGCGAGCGACGTTGGGAACGTAATCGAGATCGCAGTGCGGATCCGGTTCGTCGTGATTGATGGTGGGCGGCAGATGGCCGCGGGTCAGTGCTAAGGCGGTAATGACCAATTCGATGCCGCCGGAGGCGCCCAGGGAATGGCCGAGGGCGGACTTGGTGGAGGAGATAGCGACTTTTTTAGCGGCGGGGCCGAAGACTTCCTTGACGGCCTTGGTTTCGGCGAGGTCGCCGAGCTCGGTGGACGTGCCGTGGGCGTTGATATAGCCGATCTGCTCGGGATTGATTTTAGCTTCCTGGAGCGCTTTTCGCATGGCCATCGCGGCACCGGCGCCGTTCTCATCGGGGGCGGTGATGTGGCTGGCGTCGCCGGTGGCGCCGATGCCGACGAGCTCGGCGTAGATGCGTGCGCCGCGAGCCTTGGCGTGTTCGTATTCTTCGAGCACCACAATGCCGGCGCCTTCGGACATCACGAAGCCGTTGCGGTTTTTTTCGAACGGCCGCGAGGCTCGGGTGGGTTCTTCGTTGCGTGTGGAAAGAGCTCGCATTGCGCAGAAGGAGGCAAGTCCGAGCTTGGTGAGTGCAGCTTCGGAACCGCCGGCAAGCATGACGTCGGCATCGTCGTACTGGATGCTTCGATAAGCGTCGATAACAGCATTGCCGGCAGTGGCACAGGCGGTGGTGGTAGCGGAGATCGGCCCTTTAAGCCCCCACTGGATGGAAAGGTTCCCCGCGGCAGCGTTGACCATCAGTTTCGGCACAGTAAAAGGAGAAACGCGTCTGACGCCCTTGGCGATCAACACGTCGTATTCTTCTTCCATGGTCGAGATGCCGCCGATGCCGGAGCCGACGGTGACACCGCAGCGATGACAGTTTTCCTTCGCAAAATCGATCGCGGCATCTTTGACGGCGTGAATGCCGGCGCAAAGCGCAAAAACCGAAAACCGATCCATCCGCTTGGCCGTCTTGAAGTCGACGCATTGCCCGGGGTTGAATTCGGCAGCGGTGATCTGCCCACCGATACGGACGGGATAATTTTCAATGCCGGCGATGCCGCTGAGCGTTTTGATGCCGGAGCGGCCTTCGATGAGACTGCTCCAGAAAGACTCCAGCTCTTCACCCAAGGGAGTGACAGCGCCCAAACCGGTGATGACAACGCGACGTTTCGCCATAATTGATGATAAAAATAGCCGGAGATTGAGAAGCCGGATGCCAGAAGAAGGGGAAGGAAGGAGGAAGGAGAATCCTCTGGCTGCCGAAACTGCTCAATCTGGCGGCCTTTTTACTCCTGGGTCTTCTGCTTGGCGGCCACCGACTTGATGTAGTCGATGGCCTGCCCGACAGTCTGAATCTTCTCAGCCTCTTCGTCGGGGATGGACATCTCGAATTCGTCTTCGAACTCCATCACCAGCTCGACAGTGTCCAAACTGTCGGCGTTGAGGTCGTTGATGAAGGAAGTGTCGCGGGTGATTTCGGCCTTATCGACCCCCATCTGCTCCGCCACAATGTCAATGACCTTTTGTTCGATCTCGTCGATTTCAGCCACGATGGGGCCTCCTGACCTAATAAAAACTCAAGACGCGTGGGGAACAGGCCGCGAGTTGCGCAGCCGAGACACGTCATACAAGCGAGGTAGATTACTCAAATTGCCAGCTTTTGGCAAACGAGTTTCGCGCTCCAAGTTTCAAGTTTCGTGTCTTCTTGAAACGCGAAACTTGAAACGTGAAAATCGTCGTTTACATCGTCATGCCGCCATCGACCGCGAGGACCTGGCCGGTGATGTAACTGGACTTTTCCGAAGCGAGAAAAGCGACGGCGGCGGCGATGTCGTTGACGTTACCAAAACGGCGGAGCGGAATCAGTTCCAAAACTTTGTCCTTGACCATCTGCGGCAACACGTCGGTCATATCGGTTGTGATGAAGCCGGGGGCGACACAGTTCGCGGTGACCTGTTTGCCGGCCAGTTCACGAGCGATGGACTTGGTCATGCCGATGACGCCGGCCTTGGAGGCGGCGTAGTTGACCTGGCCGGCATTGCCGATGAGACCGGAGACGGAGGAAATATTAATGATGCGGCCCCACTTGGCGCGGATCATGATCCGAGCCGCAGCCCGGCAGGCCACAAAAGCAGACCTCAAATTCGTGTTCATCACGTCGTCGAAGTCCTTGTCATCCATCCGCATGAACAGCCCGTCGCGGGTGATGCCGGCATTGTTGACCAGAATGTCCAGCCGACCGTGCTTCTCAATGGTCTGCTCAATGGAGGCGGTCAGGGCAGCGGAGTCGGCGATGTCGAGAGTGGCGACTTCAATCGAACCGCCCTTCTCGCCAACAGCCTTGGCCAGAGCGTCGAGCTTCTCCTTATTACGAGCGACGGCGACGACATGGCACCCGTCGGCGGCAAGAGCATGAACGATGGCTTCTCCGATCCCTCGGGAACCGCCAGTGACATAAGCAACGCGTTTTTCAGTAGGCATGTGTATCTCAACAAAAATTTGAAGTTTCAGAAATCGGGGCTAATGATAATCGATCGTGGTTCCGATTTCGAATGATCCGGAACGTCGATGACTTTGGCCAGAACAGCGCAGTCAGAAACGCCGCTGAAATCGATCGATTTCCCGCTCAAGAAACGGGAGAAGGTAGTCTGACACACGTGTATCGAGAGCTTCGCCAGTCTGTGTGGCTTTGGCCTGATACAACCGCACAATCCAGCAAACCGTGTGATAGAAACTGATGCAGATGTCGGGTTTGCCGTCGCCGGGTTGGATCGCTTTGAGCCAATCGGAGTCTTGCCGGTTCAATGAGTTGAATAGCCGTTTGTATTCATGTGGCAGCAGTTTAAGTTTTGCTTGCGATGCTGTGGCCCAGCCGAAATACGATTCGTACAAAAGAGCGGTCTTCTGGTAGGGGCTGAACCCCTCCAACAAGACCATCTCGGCGATCTCGGCCGCATCCGAGTGAATCAGGTATGTGCCGACAACGGGTGCGATTTTCCCAAGCACATCGCGATAATTCCGACAGTCGTGGAATAATTTTCCATCGGCGCTTTGCGGTCGATTTTTTTCATCATGCCGGTGAGGGAGCGTCCGGGGCCGAGTTCGACCCAGCGGGTGATGTTTTTGGCGCGAAGGGTTTCGATGCTCTGGTACCAGCGGACGGGAGCGACGATCTGCCGGACAAGGAGTTGCTTGATGGAATCAACCCCTCCTTCTCCTCCGTGCGGCTGGGCGGTGACGTTACTGATCACGGGCAGGCGAGGCATGGAGAAGGGAATGCGAGCGAGCACATCAGCCATCTGATCCGCGGCGGACTGCATGAATGCTGAATGAAACGCACCGGCAACCTCCAGCGGAACGACACGGCACCCCTTCGCTTCGGCCACCTTGGCGGCACGTTCACAGGCACCGATTGCACCGGAAATGACGATCTGCCCGGGCGTGTTGAAGTTCGCGGGCACAAGAATTTCACCCTGAGCGGCTTCGTCGCAAATGGCCTGAGCAGCCGGTTCATCAGAACCAAGCAGCGCGAGCATCGTGGACGGCGCAGCTTCCGCGGCAGCCTGCATCAGCTTGCCACGAGCTTTGACCAATTGCAGCCCATCTTCGAAGCTGAAAGCGCCGGCAAGATGCAGAGCGGTATATTCCCCCAGCGACAAACCCGCCGCATAAGCAGGAGCCGTGATCTTCCCCAATTCGAACAGCGTTTCACAGATGGCGATTGAGGTAACGAAAATAGCGAGCTGTGCTACATCCGTTTTATTCAGACTCTCTTTCGGCCCTTCGAAGCAGAGCGTGGTGAGGGGGAATCTCAAAACTTGGTCGGCCTGATCGAAAATACGCCGCGCCGCACCGAAGGTGTTGTAGAAATCCTTGCCCATGCCGACGTGCTGGGCGCCTTGACCGGGGCATAACAGTGCAAGAGTCATATGTATCCTTAAAAGCCAGAACCGGAGTTCACGCTTTAGCGTGCTATGAGAAGGGGCACACTAAAGCGTGAACTCTGGTCACAGTTTAACCGTCGCGGCGGCCCAGGTGAGTCCGGCGCCGAAGGCGACCATGATGATCCAGTCGCCCGAGCCGCAGCGGCCGGATTTGCGGGCCTCGTCAAACGCGATCGGAACGCTGGCCGCAGAGGTGTTGCCGTACTTATGGATGTTGACGAATACTTTTTCCTTCGGGAATCCCATTTTTTCGGTGGCCGAGTCGATGATTCGCTGATTGACCTGGTGCGGAACGACGAGTTTGACGTCGGCGGTAGTGAGCCCGCAGGACTCCATGGAAAGACGGATGCACTCGGTCATCTGGTGTACAGCAAATTTGTAAACTTCACGCCCATTCATTTTGAGATAGTGCAGACGCTGGGCAATGGTATCGGCGGATGCGGGACGGAGAGATCCGCCGCCGGGGATGCTGATCAACGGCGCCCCACCACCGTTCGCACCGAGAATGAAGGATTGCAGCCCGACCTCAGGATCATCGACGGCAGTCAAGACCGCAGCACCCGCACCATCGCCGAATAGAACGCAAGTATTGCGATCCGTGTAATCAACAACCTTGGAAAGTGTTTCAGCGCCAATGATGAGGACGTTTTTGAACGAGCCGTTCTGGATGAACTGCGACGCGGTGGTCAGCGAGTAGACAAACCCCGAGCAGGCGGCATTGAGGTCGAACGCACCGATGTGCTTTTGGATGCCCAGATTGTGTTGAAGGAGACAGGCGGTGGAAGGGGTTTGCATGTCGGGCGTAAGGGTACCGACGATAAGCAGGTCGATGTCTTGTGCGGAAATGTTGGCATCATCAAGCGCGCGTTTGGCCGCAGCAGTAGCGAGGGTAGCGGTGGTGTCGGCGGGGCTAGCGATGCGTCGTTCGTGCATGCCGGTGCGCTGGACGATCCAATCGTCGGAGGTCTCGACCATTTTTTCGAGGTCGTGGTTAGTGAGGCGGCGGTCCGGCAGTGCCGAGCCGGTACCAGCGATTTTAGCGCCAAAACGTGCGCGGGGAGAGGGAGAGGGCATAGAGCCTCGCTAAGGGATGCGGTCAAAGACCGGAGAGTATGCAGGTAATGGCTGGAATATTCAATGGGAGGAGCGGACAATCCGAGCCGCGACGTGAGGAGCACCGCATGGCAATGCGATAGTTTGGTACCACATTGTCACACGATGCTGCTTGATGCAGGAGAACGGAAGGGCTATTCGTTGAAGAGTTCCTCCGCGTCTTCGGGCAGGTCCAGACCGTAGCGCTTCATCTTCTTGTACAGCGTGGTGCGATTGATGTCGAGTTGTTCGGCGGTGACCTGACGGTTCCAACTGTTGGCTTTCAACGCGGCCAAAATGATCTGCTTCTCGGGACCTTCGATTGCTTGCTTCAAAGGCATCGGCGTCCAAACAAAGTCCGGCATTCCGTGTTCTGACATTGCCTTGACAATGCCGCCATCGGATCGGACGGCGTCGAGGACCTGCTGCGGCAAATCATCGGGCGCGATCAACGGGCGCTTCGTGAGCACAACGGCCCGCTCAATCGCGTTTTCCAACTCACGGACATTGCCCGGCCAAGTATAGCGACGCATCATATCCATCGCGTCCGGAGTGAAGCCATGAACCTTGCGGCCGGTGTCGGCGACATGTTTCTTCAGAAACGCTTCGGCCAGCAGCGGAATATCGCCCAGACGCTGGCGCAACGGCGGCAGAAGAATGTTCACCACGTTAATGCGATAGTAAAGGTCTTGTCGAAAGGCCCCCTGCTCGACAAGCTTGGCGAGGTCCTGGTTGGTGGCCAGCACTACGCGGACATCGACGGAAATGGTCGTATTGGAGCCGACAGGTTCGAATTTTTTTTCCTGAAGGACGCGTAGGAGTTTGACTTGGAAGGCGGGGGAGGCGGCGTTGATTTCGTCGAGGAAAATGGTGCCGCCGTTGGCGGCGAGGAAGCGGCCCTGTTTGTCATAAGTGGCGCCGGTGAAGGAACCTTTGACATGTCCGAAGAGTTCGGATTCCAGGAGCGTTTCGGGAATGGAGCCGCAGGAGACTTCGACGAATGGCTTGGCAGAGCGAGGGGAGCGGTGGTGAATAGCGCGAGCGATGAGGGATTTGCCCGTGCCGGATTCGCCGGTCATCAGGACGGTGGTTTTCGAATCCGCGACGGCTTCGACGAGGTCGAAGATTTTGAGCATTTTGTAATCATGGCCGACGATGTTGTCGAGGCCGTAGCGCAGGCCGAGTTGCTGTTTGAGGAGGTAGTTTTCGGAGAGGAGGGACTGCTGCTTGAGGGCCTTCTGGACGGCGACGCGGATCTCGTCGTCGATGATGGGTTTGGTGAGATATTCGAAGGCGCCCATTTTGACGGCGTCGACGGCGTTCTCGATGGTGCCGTAGCCGGTGATGACCAGAACGACAATGTCCGGATAGTTGTTCTTGATGGTGCGGAGAAGCTCAAGCCCGTTCACCCGCGGCATGTTGACGTCGGTGATTACAACGTTGTAACGATCGACCGCAAGCATGTCGGTGGCCTGGGCGCCGTCAGAAGCGGTCTCGACAGTGTAACCTTCCAGGCGAAGGAATTCGGCAAGAGAGTTGACGATGAGAGCATCGTCATCGACCAGAAGCAGATGGGGGCGCAGAGAATCCTGTGCTTTGAGTTCCGAATCCTGAGTATGAACGCTGTTGGTCATGGTTTTCTGATTGAGTGATTAGGTATTAGCGAGTGGTAGTGTAAGTGTAGCGATGCATCCGGTTTGCCCTCCCCCCCCCACTCCCCTCCCCTCCCCTATGGCGGAGCGGTTTTGGAGGATGAGATTGCCGTTGAGGGAGAGGGCCAGTTCGCGGGAGATCGCCAGCCCCAGACCGTGCCCCCCCCCACCGGCATTCGACTTAGTGGTGAGAAAGGGCGTGAAAAGATTCGGAAGCAGGTCGGGCGGGATGCCGGGGCCGGAATCTTCGATTTGGATAAGGAGACTGGGAGACTGGGAGAGGGGAAGGCTGGGAGAGGGAAGTTCCTTGTCTCCTTGCCTCCCTGTCTCTCCGTTTTCCATACGTATCGCCAGTCGCACAGAGGAACCTTCCGGCGCAGCTTCGATGGCGTTCTTCAGAAGATTCGAAAGTATCTGCGTAACACGAAGATCGTAGCAGGGAGAAAAATTATCCTCCTCCCTGGGAAAAACACTTTCGAGAGTCAAGGCAACTTGTTTTTGCTCAGCCTGAGCAGCGACAGTGCGAGTGGCGCGAGAGACCAGATCGCTCAGGGGAAGGAGCGTGGGAGAAGCTTGGGCGAGAATATCGTTCGTTTGCCGACCGAGGTCCATCAGCTCGCGAAGCACCTCCGCCATACGCTGAAGACCAAATTGAGCGTCCGCAAGGTAGCGCTCGATGTCCGAATCATGCCCAATTTTCGCTTTTCGCTGAGCAAGCGAAACAAACCGAAGCACAGCATCAAGCGGATTGTTTAGCTCATGAGCGACCTTAGCGACAAGATTGGTGGACGCGGAAATAAGAAGAGGAGGGGGGGGGGGAAAATGTTGCGTGCGATCAGTCATGGTGTGGGCACCGTTGCGGAAAGACAACACCTGTGATGGACGTTGCATCTACACAACATCGGCTAAATGGGCGTCGCAGCAAAACAACATTTTGAAAAATGAAAAAAATAAAAAACACTTGCTTTTTCTGAAATTCGTGGCACATTGAAGTTACGGTGTATCGCCGCGCGGCGGTGGTGTGCCGATACTTCTGGGTAAAGGCAGCGTAAGCTTCGTCATGACA
>WQYP01000129.1 GCA_009781185.1 Phycisphaerales bacterium
CCGCGGGAAACGCGGAAAGGCCCGGTTCCCCCGCGCCCCCCCCGTGCCCGGAAAAGAAAGGGCCCCCCAAACCCCCCCCCTCAAGGTCACCCCCCCCCCAACAAAAAATTGCCCCCCCCCCCCTCCCTGCATCGCCATCTGCCACAGCGTCGGCAGCGCCAGCACCCCAAAAGCCATCCCACCCAGCAAAACGCTCCTGCCCCATCGCCACCAGCTCTTGCGATCTTTCCACGCCACATCCGCAAGCGTCGCCATCGTCACCATGAGCATCGCGTAAGCCGCCGTGAGCGCGTGAATATTAAACAGCACTCCCGCCAGGGCCATCGCCCAGAACGTCTTGCCGCGATACATGAGTGTCAGCACCAGCAGCGCCACCGGCAGTGCCGCCAGCGTGTGCGTGAAAAACGGCGTGTACAATCCTTCGAGCGCCAAACCGCGATGATGTCCCGCCACCATCAAACAGACCGCCGCGGTCGCCGCCGCTCTCCCCACGCGACCCCGAAAAATGCTCCGCCCCAGCAGATAGACCGCCACAAGCGTCAGAAATCCCGTCATCAGTTGCAACAATAAATAGAGCGGTTCCAACCCGGACACATGCAGCAACGGCGCAAGCATCCGAAAAAACAGCGTCGGATACCACGGCAGCGTTTGCCGCACCATTTCATCCGCCGTAAAAAGCGTCGGATCCGCCCAGTGCCTCAAAAACGTAATCTGGATCGGCTGATTCCCAAACCCCAACTGATACCCCCCCAACGAAAACTGCACCAACGCCAACAAAAAACAAATCGCCAGCCCCCCCGCCCCACCACCATCACCCGCCCTCTCATCCTTCCGAACTTCTTCCATCAACCGACCCATCACATTCCTTCTGGCTTCTGGCTTCTAAATGTAGTACAACGTACAAACATGACGCGCCATGCACGCAAACCCGCGATTCTCACTTTGATTCTCGCCATCGGCGGCAGCGCGGCGCTCCTCGCCGCCACCGGTCAATTCCGCTTCCACGAAACCACCCCGCGTTCGCTCCAGGAATTCGAAACGATCATTGCCTCCGGCGAAACTGACGCCGCCACGTGGCAGGCCTACGGCGACGCCCTCTGCTCCAACAAGCGCTACGCCCACGCCGCCGCCGCCTACCAACGCTCCCTCGATCTCGAACCTGACCGTGCCCAGGCCCGTTTCAACGCGGCCCTGGCTCTCGCCCAGGCCAACCAAGCCGACAAATTCTTCGACTTTTTCAATCGCATCATTGCGTACAATCCCAAGCAGGCCGTCGATCTGCTCGAACGTCCCGAGCTTGCCTCCATGCACAGCGACCCCCGCTGGACCCCCACCGCGACGCTCGCCCAAGGCCAAGCCGCGGATTAATCATGTACAGTGGCATCCGTTGGCGAACCGAAATAGAATGCCCGGTGACTAAAAGGAGACGGTCACATGAAAAGAATCACAAGCGTAGCGCTGGGCCTTGTGCTGGCGGCAAACGCAGGCATGCTCGCCAACTGTGAAGGCGATCCCTCCGCACCGCGGCGTCCACGCACGCAGCTCAATCCGATGGCCCCCGACGAGAAGGCCAGGGACAACGCCGAAAAACGCGAATTGGAAACGCCTGCTCGCGAGTTCCCCACCAGCGGCAAAGAATTCCCCGGCGCTTCGCAAGCAGCGCCATCCGAAGGAGATGGGACGGTCCTCACCGCCAACGCCGTCGCAGCTTCCAGGAGAGGTGGTGGCAACCTCTCCACCCCGACCTCAACCAACGGCAGCAGCGGGCGCTTCCCGGAAAACCGCTACAACCGCGACTGGTACAACAACGGCCCGATTCCGCATCTGCCGGAAAACCCCGGCAGCGAGCCAATGGCCGGCTCGACTCAGGTGCCGCTATCAGACCTGCAGATCGATCATTCCTGGGGCCAGGTGATGGTGCTTAAGGACACGCCACACCGCAACTGGCCGACGACTCAGACGGTCTACATGGCCGCCAACACAAAGTACAACCCGGTTTACTTCACGACCTGGCTGAATCGTCCCGCGACACCCAGAGACGACGCACATAAATATGTCAACGACGTAGAAGATGTCTTAAAAAACATTCAGCATGGTTTAGCGGGTCCGCAAAGCGACGGCACTTATCGCGGGGACATGGTCAACCTGCTTTACGATGTGCCGTGGTTCTACGTGCAGATTCCGGTGACGTTCGGGCGGATGTTCTATGAGGGGCCGCTGAGCCAGGTGACTGGTCAGCGACTGGGATGGGACCCGAATTATTTCAGTTCCCTGCCGACGAACGGAATCATTGTGCCGCAGCCGGTGACCGGAGTGATCAAATGGGATTATTCATTCCTGTACATGACCGCGGAGCAGCTCACAAAGCTGCCGGCAACTGGCGTCATCGTCCCGACCCCCGGCATCATCCCCGCCCCCCTGGGCTTGCCTCCAGCGGGAACCACCACCATGCCCCGATCCGAGCCTCCCTCCGCAACGCCCGGATTGAAATAGCCTTGCGGGAATCGCAAGGCTATTCCACACTATCACACCGCAGCCCTGTGCAAACAGGTGCGGCGAACGGTAGCAATGACGCTGGCGGGGGAATGTAGCGATGAGGTGCTGCAAGGGCTGGTGGTCGATGAAGTGCTGCCGGCGCCCAATACGGGTGCGATTGCTGGTGCGCGCTGACGCAGCGGCCAGTCCGCCGAAAATCGGGGTGATCGATGTGCTGGAGCGATTGGATCGTGTGCATGGGTTGCTGCGTGCAAGAGTGGGCGAGGCGATCGTTCGCAAGCGGACGCCGGAGTTGATATTCGACGTGATCCCGGTCGGAACGGGGCAGGGGGGAGGGGGAGAGGAGGGGGACAATGAATGAATCGCCAGTGTCGATGTGGGTGCATGGGGCGTTGCCGGAGGGAGTGGCGGGTGTGCTGGGGCGATTGAGCCAAACGCCGGGCGTGGTGCGTGTGGCGGTGATGCCGGACGTGCATCTGGCCGGGGAATTCTGCGTCGGGACCGTGGTCGCTTCGCGCGGCGTTTTGTTTCCAAACGCGGTGGGCGGAGATATCGGCTGCGGCATGCTGGCGGTACGTTTTGACATCGCGGCTGAGGCGCTGCAGAACGAGCAGACGGCAGCACGGATGCTCGGAGCGCTGTGCGAACTCTGTCCCGGGCGGCGTCATCATCGCAAAACAACTCACGAGCCGTCGCCGGAACTGCGAGCGATGGAGATGGCGTCGCCGCAGCTTGAGGCGATGAAGAACGGCAGCGAGTGCCGCTCGCAGCTCGGAACGCTGGGCGCTGGAAATCATTTCCTCGAGTGGCAGTCGGACGAAAACGGACAACTGTGGCTGATGCTTCACACCGGATCGCGCCACCTGGGCCAGGAAGTGCTGCACCATTATCTGCCCAAAGCGCAACGATTGGAGAGCGGCGTGATGGCCCTTGACGTGGCAAGAAAAGATGGACATGAATACACGCATGATATGGAGATATCTCGCGCCTGGGCCAAAGAGAATCGGCGGCTCCTGGCCGAAGGGGCAAAGCTCGCGACAGAACGAGTGCTTGGCGCCCGCATGGAGAGCGAAACGTTCGTGGACTGCGATCACAATCACGTAATGGCCGAGATGCACGACGGCTGAGAGGTGCTGGTGCATCGCAAAGGGGCGACGGCCGCCGGCAAAGGCGTTCGCGGCATCGTCCCCGGCTCCATGGGAACCTGCTCCTTCCACACCGTCGGACGCGGATGTGAAGCAAGTGTCTGCTCGAGTTCGCACGGCGCGGGACGCGCACTGTCGCGGTCACAAGCTCGCGGCAAAATCACCATCAGAGCACTGCGCCAGCAATTGCGCGGCGTATGGTACGACGCGAGACTGGAACGAACACTGCTCGAAGAAGCGCCCGCCGCTTACAAAGACGTCGAAAATGTGATGCGAGCACAAGCAGAATTGACGCAGATCGTGCGGCGGCTCAGCCCGATACTGGTGCACAAAGGAACGTAAGCGTCATCGCATGTTCGCATCGAGAAACGCGAATGCATCTTGCTGCATATCCAGGTTGAACTGATGCGGAGCGTCGTAGAACAAACCGCGGTAGTTCTTCGGCGACTTGGTGCTGTGATAGACCGATGCGATGTGCCGATGTGCCGCTCGCTGCGCCGCCAGCGTATACAAACCGTCCTTTTCGCAATATTGCACCATCAGCGGCGTAGGCGCCCGGCAGGCGACCACATCGGGCCAATCGCCAAGCGCGGCGAAGGCCGGCGGATAGAGCATCCACGTGTGATTCACAATATGAGCATCGAGCAGGCCGGGATAAGTGGTCATCGCTCCGACAACCACCGCCGCCTTGATGGATGGCAACGTCGCATTGAGCAGCACCGATCGCATGCCGCCGCCGGAAAGGCCCATGCACGCGATGCCCCCCCCTACGGTTTGCACATCGCTGCGTGAGGCAAGCACATTCGCGGCAATGCGATCTTCAAAATTAACGATCCCCGCAAAGGTGGCGCCCAGCACGTGTGCGTATTTTTCAAGAATGTTTTCATATTGCATTGCGACGCTGTTGTAGCGTTTGATCGTCATGTCGTCCCCTCCTCCCGGATCGCCCACAGTATGTTCGGCCATGATACGCATCATCGGATTGCTGCCGCACATCATCGTTTCATAGGGGAATTTTCGGCTTCCCCAGGCGAAGGTGTCGTGAACGAGCACGATGTAACCGCGTTTGGCGAGCGTGTTGGCGATGGCGAGCTTGCCGTAGTATTCCTCGCGATAGGGGGTCATGACGGGCGGCGCGGGGTCAGGGCCATCGGCGATTTTTTCTTTGCCGTAGAACTTGTACGCGCCATGGTCGTGGAGGACCAGCACACCGGGGAGTTTGCCCTTGGCACCGGCCGGTTTGAGGAGCCACGCCTCGGTTCGCGGGCCGTAGCCGACCGACCAGGAGAGCGCTTCGCCGCAGATGCCATCGCGTTGCCAGCGTTTGTCGACGCGTAGTTTCAGCGGCGTAGCCTGCCGTGGCTGAAAATGCAACGCCTTCAGAAACCGCCGAGAGGCCGCTATTCCCGGTACTACCCGCGGCCAAAGCTTGTTGGCGCGAATCGCACAAGCGGGAAGATCGGAATAAGGGCCGAGATGAGCGAGTTGTTTGGGCATGGCGAACACCTTGTTAAAAAGTTATCACTTTTAACTTTCCGTATCACACGCCGGGATTGTAGTTGACGAAGCGGGTTTGTCCGCTGAGGAACGTGAGCTTGATCGTATCGCAGGGGCCGTTACGTTGCTTGGCGATGATAATCTGAGCTTCGTTGATTTTGTCCGGGTTGGCGTCCATCCATTCCTGATCGCCGCGATGCATGACGGCTTCGCGGTGTAGAAGCATCACGACGTCGGCGTCCTGCTCAATCGAGCCGGATTCCCGCAGATCGCTGGTGCGAGGGAGGCGCTGCTCCGATTCCGAGGCGCGATTAAGCTGGGAGAGGCACAGGACCGGGACGTTGAGTTCACGCGCCAGGGCCTTGATGCCGCGGGAAAGCGTGGCGATTTCCTGCTGGCGGTTCTCCGACCTGCCGGGCGCTTCCATCAGTTGCAAATAGTCGACACATACCAATTCGATATTATGTTGCAGTTTAAGGCGGCGGGCCTTGGTGCGGAGGTCCATCAGCGTCAGGCCGGCGGTGTCGTCGATGAAGACCTGCCCCTTGGCCAATTCGCCCACCGCGTAGGAAAGCCGGTCGCGGTCTTGCCGGGAGAGCATACCTCGGCGGAGCTTGTGCGAATCGACGCCGGAACGCGAACAGAGCATACGCTGAGCGAGCTGCTGCTTGGACATTTCCAGCGAGAAGACGGCACAGGGCTTTTCACGGTCGATGCCGACGTGCTCGACGATGTTCATGGCGAAGCTTGTTTTTCCGACAGAGGGTCTTGCGGCGATGATAATCATTTCGCCGCGTTGGAGGCCGCTGGTGAGGTTATCGAGTTCCAGGTATCCGGTCTGGAGGCCGGAGAAATGCTCGCCGGTTTGACGATCGAGCATCTCGAAGGTTTCGTGGAGGACGTCGGTCAGCGGCACAGGGCGATCGGATATCTTCTGCTGGGCAATTTCAAAGATGCGATTCTCGCCGCGATCCAGCACCGTCGCCGCCGGATCGCCGGACTCGTAGCAGTCACGAAGCGTATGGGTGCAGGCCGAAATCAGCGAGCGGAGCATCGCTTTTTCCTTCACGATGGCCGCGTAGTACTCCGCATGGGCCGAAGTAGGAACCGCGCCGGCAAGTTCCTTGATGTAATCAATCCCACCAATCTGCTCCAGCAGATTCTTCGTTTTGAGCGTCGAGTGTAGAATCATCGCATCGATCGGAACGTTCTTCTCGAAAAGTTCCGTCACGACGCGAAAGATGATCTGATTCTCTTCCCGAAAAAACAGCTCCGGCTTCTGCAGAAACATGCAGACCGGCCCAATCACCTGCGGATCGATAATCATCGACCCCAGCACGCCCGCCTCCGCGGAAAGATCATGCGGCGGCATGCGATCAAGCTGTAAAACATCTCCCTCCCCCCCGGCAATGCCGAAGGACCTGGGACGGGCAGTGGTCGGAAGCGTACTCATGCCCCATAGTGTACCGGCGTCGAGTCCGATTGTGATGTCCCCCCATTAATAATGTTTTCATGACAGGTTATCCACGACTTAACGATTTAACGACTTGACGACTTAACGATCATTCGCCCCTTCCGCTTTCAGCTTCCTCTGCATATCTCGCAGGGTGGCCAGATACGCCTTTTCCACATCGGTCAATTCATCGGAAAGCTGTGCCCGGTAAGTGTCATATTCACGGTGTGCTTTTTCCACCACATCGGTGTGGCTGACGCTTCCCTCGCCCTCCAACACACCAAAGCCGAAATCATTCGTGAATTTATCCGGCGTTTCGAGCCAGTCACGCATATGCATCGGTTCGTGGCGTTGGGCTTTCAACTCCGCCATCAGACGCACATTGATTTTCGTGCGACCGTCCTCGGTCTGATAGATCATGATTTCGAAATGGTTTGATGTCATACCCAATCACTCCCATTTTTGACGCCACCGTCATAGCCAGAATTACACTTTCATTACCTGCAACTTGCAACTTGAAACTTGAACCTCGATACTTGCGGCATGCCAATAATCGCTTCACCGGACCAACTTTCTCACATCGGCGGAATCGCCGCGGACCTTGTACGTGACGGCGACCGTGTCGGGCTTGGGTCCGGCCGGGCCGCACTCGCCTTCGTCCGCGCCCTGGGCGCTCGCATCACCGCCGGCAAAGTCAAAGCTCTCGGCGTCCCCACCAGCCTCCTCACCGAACAAGTGGCCCGCGAAGTCGGCATCCCCCTGGCCACTCTCGATCAAGTTGACTCGCTCGACATCGCCATCGACGGCGCCGACGAAGTCGATCCCGCACTCAACCTCACCAAGGGCGGCGGCGGAAACCTCACCCGCGAAAAAATCATCGCTTCCATCACCAAACGCTTCGTCATCGTCATCGGCGAAGAAAAACTCGTCCCGCGTCTCGGCACAAACTTCCCCGTCTTCGTCGAAGTCATCGAATTCGCTCGCCCACTCGCCACGCGAAAAATCACCGACATGGGCGCTCGTGTCGAGCAGCGTCACACGCCCGACGGCCGCCCTTTCCGCACCGACGACAACAACCCCTACCTGCAATGCTGGTTCCCCTCCCCCCCCCTAGCCGACGCCAACTCCCCGCTGCACCGTCCCGCCGAGCTCCACCGCGAAATCCGTCAAATTCCCGGCGTCGTCGAGACCGGCCTCTTCGTCAACATGGCCAGCGAAATCATCATCGCCAACCTCGACGGCACAGTCATGCGAAAGAGTAAAAGATAAAAGGTAAAAGGTAAAAGGAAATCCTCCTTTTAACTTTTAGCTTTTATCTTTTAACTTATTCTTTCCCCTTCTCCCACAGCCGCACTCGCTTGTCGATGCCCGATTCAAAAGACCACGGCTCTGCCACCAGCGTGACCGCATCCACCTCCGTGGCAACCTGCTCATCCACGCGATAGCCCCACGCCTCCAGCACTTCGGGCTTCGGAAGCCCTTCCTTGTACCACAGCGAATCCGTGATCAGCAGCGTGCCCGCCGGTGCCTCCGCGATTCCCTTCCACCCATCCCCCGGCCCACCCGTGCCCCGCGTCCCACTCAAATCAAGCTGATACAACACATAGGGATGAATGGTGATCAAGCGACTGGTTATGTCATCCGCAGGCAGGCGATTCCGAATCGCCGCCGATACCACCGCCAACCGCTTGTAATCCGCATCTTCCGGCATCGGCAGAAGATGGCCGCAATGAAGCACCACCAACGTCCCAATCGCCAGCACGATCGCCCCTCCTCGTATCACAAGAACCAGCCCGCCCTTGCACGCCCGTTCCATCCGTATAAACCCCATCACGCCCAGCACCGCCCCCATCGGCGCCACCGAAATAAAATACCGCGGCAGCGACATCGATCCGAACAACCCAAAACTCCCCAACAACCCATGCATCAGAAACAACCCCAAAAACGGCGTCACAAGCAACAACAATCCCTCATGCCGAGCAAGTTGTTCATCATGTAACCAAGCCCAGGGACTGCAGTCCCTGGGCTTTATCGTTGCGATGGCAAAGATTCCGATCGCAACAGATATCCACAACCATCCGGCCATGGCGCTTCCCGCCGCGACTAAAAATGTTAATCCTGTTTTTCCATACTGGCTCTGCACCGCCCACGGCCATCCGTGCTTCACCCAAAACCAATCATGCAAGCCATAAACCCCCAGCAGATACCACAGCAACGTCGGCAACCCAGTCATCAACACTGACAATACCAACCTCCATCCCCACTGTTTGTCTGTTTCTGTCTGTTTCTGTCTGTAGCTAATTCCCCGTCTTAGCCAAAGCATCGCGAACATCGGCCAAACCGCCACGGCGATCCACCCTTCCGGCCGCATCCAGCCCCCCAATCCCAACACAACCCCCGCCAATACAATCCCGCCCCCCTTTTTACCCCGGCCCAACACCAAAATCGCCACCGCCCACGCCCACGTACACGCCAGGAGCATCTCCGTCATCACCATGAAACTGTAAAGCGCAAAACAGGGCTGGGCAAAGAGCATCAGCCATGCGAACGCCACACCATGTCGTCCGATCCACGAGCCGCTTTTGTCGTTTTGGACGAGGAAATGTTTCGCGATGATTCCCGTGGCGATGCCGGTCAGCGTTGTGACGCCGACGGCCACCAGCCGTGCCGCCGTGATGCCAAACGGTGCCGCCAATCCGAAGAGCCCATTGGCGCCAAAACGTCCCCAGATATCCAGGATGCTCCGCCACTCCCGCCAGATCGCCTTTGCCCTGAGGAAATGATTGACCTCATCGGCCTCCAGAAATCCCTTCGAAAGGACCGCCATTGCCGCCATGAACACAACAAATACCCCCGGCACCACCCACCGCGACCACGGCTCACATTTCCCCGCACCTCGCCCCAACTCCTCCTCCATCCCTTCCACCGCCTGCCGGCACGGTTCAGCTAACCCGGCCATGCAATTTCTCCATCACCGCTGCGGCAAAGGCTGCACCCGGTTCGCCAGCCATCGGCCATGGAACGTCAACAATCCCACGTACAGGTAGCCGAACGAAAAGATGATCAGGAAGGGTGCGGTTCCCCAAGCCATGCGTGTGAAAATCGCCGCGATCGCGCACGCGGCAAGATACACACCGAAGAGAATCTCGATAAAGGGCAGCATGCTGAGTTTCTTTTTGTTGTAAGTCCCCGCCTTCTTCTTCCAATCCGACGGCCCATTCGCGCCATACTTCGGCGTACGCACGAACTCCGTATCCTTCCGCCCGAAGAGCCCCTCCAGCACCGCCAACCCGTTCATCACGCTGATGCCCATGCCAATGGCCATCAGGAACGGCACCAGCAGCACCGTCCGCCACTGACTCCGTCCGACCGCTTTTTGCGAGAGCATGTAGAACGTTCCCGCAGAGGCCGTGAGCAGCCCACAGAAACTTGCGATCACCATCGCCACCAGGGCGCTCCTGGAGACCGTAAAGAGTTCCGGATCCACGAACCAGACCGGGAAGAGGATCAGCGAGAGCACGATGGCCGGCAGATAGACCGCCGGGCTCGTCAGGTGGAAAAAGGCCTCGGTCTTGACCCGCAACGGCAAAGGCGCCCGCAGAATCGACGGCAGCAACTTCACCGCCGTCTGAACCTGCCCCTTCGTCCAGCGATGCTGCTGCTGCTTGAAACCGACGATTTCCGGCGGCAGTTCCGCCGGCGCCAAAAGCTCCGGCAAAAACACAAACCGCCATCCACGCAGCTGCGCCCGATACGAAAGGTCCACATCTTCGGTAAGCGTATCGTGCTGCCATCCGCCGGAATCTTCGATCGCTTTTCGCCGCCAGATGCCCGCCGTGCCGTTGAAATTGATGAATCGTCCCGAGCGATTGCGAGCGGTGTGCTCGATCATGAAATGCCCATCGAGGAAAATCGCCTGACAGCGTGTCAGCAGCGAATCCCTGCGATTCATGTGATCCCACCGCGTCTGAACGCAACCGACGTTCGGATCCGTGAAGAAATGAATCGATTGTCGGATCATCTCCTTCGCCGGCACGAAATCCGCGTCGAAAATCACGACAAACTCCCCCGTCGCCTGGGTCAACCCATGCGCCAAAGCCCCCGCCTTGTACCCCTGGCGATTGGTGCGATGAATATAATGCACATTGTGGCCGAGCCGGCGCATTTCCTCGCAGCATTTCGCGGCAATCTGTGCGGAATCGTCCGTGGAATCGTCCAAAACCTGGATTTCCAGTTTTTCTCGCGGATAGTCCAGCGCACAGGCCCCTTCAATGATCCGCCGGGCCACGTACATTTCGTTGTACATGGGCAACTGCACCGTCACCTTGGGTAACTCAGGGAAGGTCCCGGCCGGCGTGGGCGCTTTGTGATGATGCCGACAGTAAAGGTAAACCTGCACGTACCGGTGCATGCCGTAAACCGTGAGGATTCCCAGAGTCAGCAGGTAGAGGCCGACGAGAGTAATATGTACCGCCGTTAACGCCATAAAAGGCAAGGCTCCAACGGACATTCCGGTTGTTCGTCAACTCCAAAGACGCAATTCCCCTGCGCCAATGAAACTGAAAATCGGAGATTATCAAGATAGTGTAACACGACAGAGTGCCTTTGCAATACGTTTACGAGAAGCTGAATCGCGATTGCGTATCTGCCGATAATACCAGTTCTTCCAGCATCAGGCACCCAGTTGAGCTTTGATGTTTTCCGCGAGCGTAGAGGCCGTACTTTTGTCCAGCGTCCCGGCATTCCACGGAATCCGGAACGCATCGCCCGCTTTCCGCGGCAGAATATGGTAATGCAGATGAGCCACCGACTGCATTGCCTCCGATCCGTTATTCACCAGCACATGGCAGGCCTTGGCTCCCGTCGCCGCGAGCACCGCCCGGCTCAACGCCGGTATTCGCGCGCTGATCGTCGCAAGCACCTCAGCTGGCGTTTCCATCACCGTCGCATGATGAGCCTTGGGAATCACCAGCGTATGGCCCGGCACCAGCGGCCCGATGTCCAGAAACGCCAACACCACATCATCCTCAAACACCTTGAACGACGGAATCGTTCCGGCAGCAATTTTGCAGAAAATGCAATCGCCCCCCCCCCCCCCCGTCCAAAAATTTCCATAAGAGGCCCCCCGTCCCCTTTCCCCTTCATTTCCCCCCTCGGTGGGGACACCA
>WQYP01000130.1 GCA_009781185.1 Phycisphaerales bacterium
ACGTGGCGGCGGGGGATGCGGGGGTGGAGGGCTTGATGAGTTGGGAGATGTCTTCGGGGGGGATTTCGAAGCTGGTGACGTGGGAGCCGGGGGCGAGGGGCATGGGGATGGACTCGGCGGTTGTGGGCGTGGGCGTTGTTCGCAGTGCAATTCGGTCGGTAATGGCGCGTTTGGCGCTCCAATCGGCGATGGGGTCGGAGGGTTGGCTGACGCGGCCGGGGTCGGGGCGAGGATCGCTCCAGATCATCCAGAGTTGGGGGAGTTCGCCGCGGGCTATCTGCCAGCCGAGCAGGGCGGTCAACAGGGCTAGTGCGGGCAGTGGCCAGTGGGGGCGTTTTTTTGGGGTATTACGGGTTCGCATCATTTTTTTCCTGATCTATTTTCTCTGGCGTTACCACCCCGCAAAGCGGGGTCGCTACACGGGCCGCGTTACGGTTTCACTTCGATCAGCAATTTCACCTCGGCGTTTTCTTCAGGGAGAATGTCGCGGTTGTGTTCAAGTTTTAACATGGATTGATCGGTCATGCGCAAGTTGCCTTGGATGACGGTTTCGGCGGTGACGGGGTAAATGGTGGCGAAGGTGCCGCTGAGATCGGCGCCGTAGACTTTGGTCGGATTGGATGGATCGAGTTGTCGCATGGCGGAGCCGGTGAAGTGCCAGGTCAGTGGCGGCAGGGTTTTGCCGGTGACTTTGTCGATGATGGTTTTTTCGAGCGGAACGACGCGTTGTTTGCCGCTGGGGAGTGGGAGTACCAGCGACATTGTGACTTCGGGGCCTGTGGGGTCTTCGGCGCCGAAGGAGGGCTGGCCGGGTTTGAGACCAAGGGCTTCGAGACCGGCTTGCACTTCGCTGGGCTTTACTTCGGTGATGACGACTGTTTCGTGGGCTTTCTGCCCGGCCGGGGTCGGCCAGGTGCAGACGACTTCGAGCGGGTAAATGTCCTTTAAGCTTGCGAGCTTCCGCGGAGCGACGCGGGCGGGGATTTCAAGGCGGCGTTGTTCCTTGTTGATCACCACTTTCGGCCCGACATCGACGCCCGGACGAAAATCCTTGTCGCAAATCGAAACGACCGCACAGGGCTGATCGGCATACTTGTCCTGCACGTTGCAGGTGGCGAGGAAAATTTCCTGGCCCTTCACTACCGGAGCGCTGAAGATCATGCCCGGGGCCTGCATCAGGGGGTCGCGTCCGACGTCGAAGGTCCACAGGCCACGGCCGTCGGTGACGGAGATGGCGTGCAGCACGCCGCCGAGGTCGGCGGCGTAAACGACTCCGCGATTGTTCGTATTTCCGGCGACGGCGACGCCCGCAAAGAATGGCTGTTTTGCTTCCGGCGTAGTGGCGGTGTACGACCAGATATCGGCGCCACGCAGGGTACTCACAGCGCGGACGGTGCCGTCGGTTGCGGCGAAGATGGCCATGCCATCGACAATCGCGGGTGCGGCGAGAACGCCGCCGTTGTAGCGACGGACCCAGTTCAAGCGGCCGGTGAGGATGTCGATTCCGCCGACCATGCCCCTGGCTTTGTCGACGAGGTTCTGGTCCTGGCGAATGGTGGAGCCGGCGATGATGACCATGTCGCCGTCGACGCTTGCACCGCCCCAAGGGTTCATTTCGACTTCGCGTTCCCAGAGCGTTTCGCCGCTCTTGCGGTCCAGGCAAAAGACGGCTCGTCGTCCGAGTTTTTCGTCATCGAGGTATGCGGAGCAGACGATGATTTTATTTTGCGTGAGCAGGAGCGGGGCGTCGACGTGCCACTGCTTTTCGCCTTTTTGCCATAATTTGATGGGCGTGGCGTGCGGCAGGGCGTCATCCGTGGGAGGAACGGCGAAATCGGGATCCTTCCGCTTGGCTGTGTCATATTGCTTCATCAGCTCCGCCCAGTTGCGGTCCATGACCTTGCGAAGCTCGGCCATGTCGACTTCTTTGCCTTCGAGCGTAGCGCGGTTGGCGGCGATGGCCAGGACGCCGCCGTCGCCGGCACCGATCAGGACGGCAGTTCCGCCGGGGTAGGTTGGATCGACGACCGGAGCTCCTTCCATGTGCAGGAGTTTGCCTTCCATGTCGTAGCGCCAGAGAGCTCGGCCGGTGAGTTCGTCGAAGCAGTAGAGCACGGCGCCGTCGGTCTGGTGCATGCCGTCGCCGATGATGACGGTGCCGCCGTAAATGGCGGGCGACGAGGCGACCGGCAGTTTGATGAAGGGAGCACTTTTGTTCCAGACAGGAACGCCGGGGCGGATTTTGGCGGTTGAGCCGTCAGTGGGATTTACATCGTCGATGGCGACGGCGTGGATCTGGCCGGTGTTGAATTCGCCCAGGGCGGTCAGGAAGAGCATGTTGCCGTCGAGGGCCGGGGCTCCAAGGAAGTGCTCTTTGGCTTTGAAGGCCCAGCGGACTTTGGGGGTTTGGATTGTTGGTGCGCGGAGTTCGTCGGTGCCGGTACGCGAGGGGTTGCCACGGCCCATGAGCCAGTCGGCGGACACAGGCGAAGCCATCATTAAAAGAGCCACAGAGAGCCACAGAGAGCCACAGACAAACTTAAAATGACGAATGACGAATGACGAATGACGGAAAACACCCCGCGAAGCGGGGTCGCTACGAATGTTTTGAACATTCGTCATTCGAGATTCGTCATTTTTTTTGTCATGTTTCATTTCATTTTTTCCAGAGTAGGACACAACTGGGCTGGCCTTCGTTGACCAGAACGATATCGGCGTTGCCGGTGCTTGTGGTAGGCAAGACGGCCAGGGCGCGGGTGTTGAAGATGCGACGGGTCATGCCGATGTCGGTGGAAGTTTCTTTGAAATGGCCGCGGCCGTCGTTGCGGAAGTAGCGGTTGGTGGAGCGAGTGCTGCCGATGATCAGGTCGGGCGGGGCGATTTTTTGATGCGGGGAAGGCGCGGAGGGGACGAGGGCGATGCTGGTGCCGTCGGTGCCGGTTAAGCCGCTGTTTTGGGTGATGTTTTCGAATTTGCCGTTGCCGAGGTTTTTGAAAAAGCGTGTGCCGCTGGAACTGACGGCGATGACGTCGGGTTTGCCGTCGCCAGTCAGATCGGCTACGGCAAGTTGTGCCGGGGACTGGAGTGACAGGCCGGTGAGTTTGATTTCTTCCAGTTTGCCGTTTCGGAAAGCGAGGAGGAAAAGGCGACCGTTGGCGGTGTTGACGAGGACCTGCGGTTCGCCGGTGGCGAGCAGGTCGCAGGCGATGAGGTCGGAGATTTTGGCGTTTGATGCGATGCCTGCTGCGCCGACGCCTGCGGCATCGGAGATGTCTTTGAATTTTGCGGCGGGGAGTTCGCCTTTGTCGTTGGGGGGCGGGGTTTCGTTGGCGAGCAGGCGGAGGCCGGCGAATTGATCGGCGAGCAGGATCGCGGGAGCGTTCCCACGGCCACCCCGCAAAGCGGGGTCGCTACTTCGTGGTACGTTCAGCCATGCCGCGGCGGTGAGGCTGGTGTAGCCCCAGGTCGGAAGTGCGGCGGAATCGTCGCGTAACACGCCGGCGCCCATGTTGGTCAGGAGCTTTGGGCCTTGCGGCGTTGCTAGTAGCAGTGAATCGCGTTTCATGCCATTGTAATCGCTCCATGCAGCGTCGCGGGCGCCGGAGATGGGAGGTTTTAATTCCACGGTGTCGAAGCTGCCTTCGCCTTCGTTTTTGAGGACCGCGACTCGGTCCTCGTTGAAGAGCACGATGTCGGTGCGATTGGCGGATTCCATGTGTCCGGTGGCGATGCCCCAGCCGCTGCTGCCGCCGCCTACGCCCCCTCCTGACGGCAGCGTCGGTAGCATGCTCATCTGACCGAAGGCGGGCATGTCCAGGATGGGGCGGATTTCGTCGCCGCCCCAGCCGGCGAAATCGCGCGCGGGGTTATAATCATGGAGATTCAAACTTGCACGCATTTTCTGGACTCTCGCCATTCGCAGGGCCAGGGCGTTTTTGTCGCCGTCGACCATGCAGGAGACGATGACCTCTTCGCCTGCGAGCATTGCCTTGGCGGCTGCCGCGAATTTTTCGGGCTTGCCTGCGAAACTCCGCAGCAGGTACGGCTCGCCGTGGTACATGTTCCACCACTCGGAGTTTGCGCCGTCCTTGCCGGGATATGTCTGGTACCAGTAGTTATCGATACAGGTCTCCGAAGCGGAACCGTTGTGGCACATGACGGCGATTTTGCCTTCTGCGGCCCAGGCCATGATGTTCTGCCATTCGCGGGGATCGAAACCGGCCCGGGCGATGTTGTGCTTGATTTCGTCACGCGGATGCTTGCCCTTGATGTCCTCGACCTTGGTGAAAATGATGGTGTTCTTGTCGCGATCGACGCTCACGACCTTCATCAGCACGATGTTCGAGGACTCGTTGACGACCTGACCGAGCGAATAGGCGGCTTCGATGTAGGCGGAGCTTGGCCGTTGCAAGAGAAGAAGCCAGAAGCTAGAAGCCAGAAGCCAGAAGAGTGGCGAGTGGCAGTGCCTCATAGCACTCAATTGACGGAGTTCACGCTTTAGCGTGTTCATCAGGCGAAACACACTAAAGCGTGAACTCCGACGTTTTGCCCTTGGGCGATCCGGAATTCCTTCTGGCTTCTGGCTTCTGGCTTCTGACTTCTTCATCTGCATTCTGTCTCCAAGCCTCACATAGCCGGGGGTCAATCCCGGCTAAAGCCGGGGCTATATGGGGTCACATGGCTGAGCGGGGGCGCGACATGATGCCGGCCCAGGCGTATTTCGTTGCGATCAGCCGGGCTCTTGCTTCGTCGGCTACCGGCGACCTTGGGAACTTTTTCAGCAACATTTCGTAGACCAGGACGGCTTCGTCGCGGTAGCGTCGCTGCTCCAGCGCTTCGCCGAGACGCAGCAACGCTTTGTCCGCTACCTCTCGCGAGGCGAGGTAATTGCGGTCGTCCTGGAATGCCCGCAGCGTATCGGTCGCTCGCTTGAAATCATTCATTTGCAGGTATGCTTCGCCGATGACGTAGCGGCCCTGTCCGACATAGCTGCCGGCACTGCGGGAAATGTTCTCCGCCTGGCGAATGGCGTTTTGCGGATCGCCTTTGCTCAGGAGGCATTGAGCGATCCGCAGCTTCGCGCGGCCGACCTGTTGCGGGCCTATCCCCCCCCACCCATTATTGCCGCCGTTGTACAGAATGCCGGCGAAGGCGTCCATTGCGTCGTCGTATTTTCCGCGTTGAGCCAGTGTTTCGCCGAGGTCCATGTTCGCGATGTTGGCTGCATCCCTTGCGGCGGCGTTGCCGTGGGCTCCGACTTCCGCGGCCCGGGTGAAAGCACGGACGGAATTGACTTCGATTGATCCCACATGGACGGGCCGGAAGGGTTCATTCAGTTCTACAGTTGCATCTTCGAGGGCTCGGATGCCCCAGGCAACTTCATACCAGAGCCGCGGGCGGCCCTCTTCACCGAGATCGACGTATGCCCGTCCGCCCATGCGATCGAGATTGATCAGTGTCTCCTGCATGCCATCGAGCCATTTTCGCATGACATCGGCAGCGGCGATTAACTCTTTTCGAGCTGCGTCGGCGTCGGCGGGGCGACGGGCTCGGTGTATTTTCAGCTTCGCGGCGTCAATTGCGGAGGTCAGCGGTTCGCGGTCGATCTGGGCGAGACGCCAGAGGCTGTTGATACCCTGCGTGAGTCTGGGGTTCTCGGCTAAGTGTGCGAAGACTTTTTTGGCCTCTTCTCGTTTGCCGGCATCTTTGAGACTCAGACCGTATTCGTATTCCACCAGCCGAGAGAGGGGCGAATCATCAGCCCCCGGCTCTGCCGGGGGTTTCATTTGCGTACGACCGCTCGTCCCACCCGAACCCCCGGCAGAGCCGGGGGCTAACTGCGTCAACAACTTGCCCATCAGGTCGGCGCCTTCCGCCGGGCGGCCCATCATTCGCCAGAGACTGCCGAGCTTGTAGATCGCCAGGGCGTGGCAGTCCGACTTGGCCAGCGGATCGGTTTGGAAGCGTTTGAGTTCCCGCTCGGCACCGCCTGTGTCGTAGCGGAGTTGCAGGACTTTCGCCCGCTCCAGCACCGCCGCGGCCGCCAGCGGGTCCTCCGGCTTCACCATCTCCAGCAATTTGTTGTAGCAATCCTGAGCCTTGTTGAGCGAGTCCCAACGCGATCCCTCCAACTTGCTGGCAACGAGAACCTGGTAGCAGTATCCCAGTTTGAAATAGGCTTGTGGCGCTTCGGGATGGTGGGGATTGGCGGCGATGAAGGCGGAGAATTGAGCCAGGGCTCGTTCGACCTGCATGAGCATTCGGCCAGTCGAAAGAGCATCGTCATCGTCCCGCGAGACTGTTCGCAGCAGGCAATCGCCAAGCATCAGTGAGGCCGTCGCCAAGGGCCCCGTACGCTCCGCTTCCGGTATGCCCCGGAGCACGTCCGCGGCATCGGTGTAACGCTCAAGATGATAAAGAATGCATCCCCATGCGTGCCGCGCGGCGCTGACCTGCTCGAGCTGCGGATAGTCGTGGACCACTCGCTTGAGCTGCTGGATCGCCTTCTCAAGGTCCGCCTCTCTTCTGGCTTCAGGCTTCTGGCTTCTGGCTTCTTCCTGCGACAACGCCATCGCTTGCAGATACACACTCTCCGCCCCGCGGAACAGCACACCGCCCAGCAGCACTGACCGTGGCCAGCGTTTCTCGAACTCCGTGGCAAGCTTCTCGCATTCGTCGTAACGGCCGGCTAATTCCATCGCGCCCGCCTGACGGGCCATCGCTTGCTGCGCTCGCTGTGAAATCTCTTCGCCGCCGATGGTTGCTTCCGTGGCTTCACGGAAGACTTTGCCGTAGGTTGCGGAGGCTTCGGCGAACTGTTTGAGCATCATCTGAGCGTCGCCGAGTTCCAGGAGTTCGTCGGCGCGTCGCAGGCGAGCGTCCATTTGATCATTTGAATTTGGAATTTGATTCGAATTTCGAATTTCGAATTTCGAATTTAACGCCAATGCACCGGCTTTCTCCGCGGCCTGCTCCAATTTGCCGATGGCGCGTTTGATCTGCGATTCTCGCAGCCCAGCTTCGGGCGAACCTCCGGCAGAGCCGGGGGCTGACGGTGGGGCTGGCGAACCCCCGGCAGATGGGGGGGAGCTGGGGGCTGACGGTGGGGCGGCGGCGAGCACGGCGCGGGCTGTGAACCACAATGCCTGATCGCCAAAACGGGCATCCTCGCGAATCGGACGCAAGGTCTCGATCGCCTCGTTAAACTGCTTGGCCTTGAGCTGCAAGAGACCGATCCGCAACGTTGCTTCCACTACTTGCGAACTGCCGGATTTGGCAAGACCGGTAAACTTGCGGAGTTGTTCGATTGCTTCAGGAATTTTTTCTGCTTCCTGCTCCCCTAAAATGACGCCGTTGTAGAAAATGGCACGAATGACGTATTCCGGCATCTCACCACCCCGCAAAGCGGGGTCGCTACCCCCACCTCCGCTACCGTGCTTTTCCCACCATGCAGCCACACCGCGATAGTCCGCCGCCGCCTCCGGACGCTCGTTCATCAGATCGTGCACACGGGCTAACAAATACTGTGCGTGTCCCCCGTACGGCTGATCGAACGGCGACAATTTTGCCAACTCGCGTCCCGCTCCGAGCAGATCCCGCCGCATGAACTTCGCGACGCCCAGTTGATAGCGTGCCATCGCGGCCTGCGACGCATCTTCGCTTTTCAGAGCTGCGCTTAACTCGGGCGATTGTAAAACTTCATCCCATTTTTCCTGGCGAAGCAACGAGTCGATACGCTCGGTTGCCTGAGCGCCATACAACGCGCCGCCCATCCCCGCGGCCACGACCGCTGCCGCTAAACTGTTTATCCAACGCTTTGGCACCATTCCGCGACCTCGCCTCAAGGATGCATCCGCCCCAAGCCCCGCATTGCCATGCGGGGCTCCAGAGCACCCGGAATTGACAGACCTCAAGCCCGCAATAATCACCCATGTTTCAACGTTCTTTCCGAGTCCGCATTGCAACTCCCTGACAAGAAAGAAACAAGAACTTTGGTGATTTATCAGATTGCGGTAGTGCCGATTTTTGTGAATGCCGGGGCGGCGATGTTGCCGGCGATTGTGGCGGCGATGACGTCGCTGGTGGCGTTGCTGCTGTCGCCGCGGGCGATGTGGAGGCTGTGCCGCAGGAAGCCGTGGTTGCCGGCGGTGGTCGTGGCGATTGCGGTGGGATTGTATTATTCGCCGCGGTTGTTTTCTGGCGCCGTACCTAAACCCCCGGCAGATGGGGGGAGGGCAGGGGCGAACAGCGTCATCGACTGGCCTGCTATTGCGAGGGAAATTCTTCGCCAACAGAATTCGCAGAGCGATAACGCCGTTCTTACGCCGCTCTGGCATCATACCCTCGACGGGCACATCGCTCTGTCCACTCCGGCGTTTTTCACTGACAAGGCCGGCCGCACCACGCTCTACCTTCCCACTACGCTTCTCGATCTGGGCGATGCATTCGGCGTTCTGTTTGCCATCGACGTCGACAGCGGCAAAACGCTCTGGTCCGCGTCTACCACCGGCGACATCGAAAACGGCGGCGAATTTCTCAAGCCTTTTTTTTCTTCGCCTGCCGTTTCCGCGGACGGTTCGCGACTTGCCGTTGGACAGGGACTTCACAATGATGCCAACTGTCCGCTGCTCTGCTTTGATATTTTGGCTGCGGAGGGCGTTGCGTCACGGATTGTCTGGTCCGTCAAAACGCCGCTGCATGTGGAGTCTTCGCCGGCCATTTTCGTGAAAGACGGTCGGGAACGCGTGGTCGTCGGTGCCGGTGCCATCGAAGGCGGACCCGATCGCAAGGCACAAGGCAACCCTGGATATGTCTTCTGCGTCGATCTGGCAACCGGGAAGCAACTGTGGCAATATCCGCTGAACGATCCGGAATCCTCACCGGCTGTCGATGAGGAAGGGACTGTCTACATCGGCTCGGGGTTCAATGGGAATGCCGTCGTTGCGATCACCGAGAAGCCAGAAGCCAGAAGCCAGAAGCCAGAAGAAGCTCAGGGACAGCAGTCCCTGGGCTTACTTTGGAATACGCCTACGCTCTATCCTGCGGTCGGCGATATGACACTCGCTTCGCATCCGAAGCTGGGAAAAATTCTCCTTACCGGTGTGGGCAACGGCGATTATGTTTTCTCCGATCCTAAACCGGCTGGACTGGTGATTGCGCTTGATCGTGCCACTGGCAAAATCCTCTGGCAGACGCCGATGCCTGATTCGGTCCTCGGACGACTTGTCGTCACGGCTGACAATGCTGTTGTTCTTGCCGGTTGCCGCGATGGACAGGCTTATGCGATTGAATTGGTCAGTGGAAAAATTCTTTGGCGGGCTCGTGTTTCCGCGTCGCCGAATGTTCCGGTGCTCGCTGGACTCGCGGCGGACTCCAGGCATGCCTTTGCTCTTGCCGCGGATGGTACGCTTGCCATTCTTTCCCTGAGCGATGGGCGAATGCTTGAGCGTATGAAGCTTGCTGAGCCATCCAAGGCTCCGCAGAATCTTTCGATGTCGACACCGGTGGTTTTCGGGGATGTGCTCTTCGTTGCCACGGAGACCACGGGGCTGCATGCGTTTCGCATTCACAGTTGAGACAGAGCAACTTTCACCCATTTTACGAATGTTACGATGGAACGCTCCTTGCACCTTCTGTCTGATGCACTCAAGTTCCTCGGACCTGAGCGGGCACAATGCCAGCTCAGGAGGTTTTGTGACCGTCGAATCAGGCCTTTACGGCCAGGAGGTTTTATATGGTTAGCTTTGCACCAGGTTCCATGTCAGGTCTGACGACCCAAAATGTCGCGGGCACCGACAGAGGCCTCGTTCATGATCACGAGGTTAGTTTCCCAGGCGATCAGCGTGTATTGCTGGGACGCTCGTATATTGCGTGGAGCGCCGTCATTAGTGGAGCACTGACGACCTTGTCGGGGCTCATTTTGCTGGGCTCGCTGGGGAGCGCGGTGGGCATCGATGCCTATCGCGGAGGCGTTTTCGGAGCAGGCGCCGCTATCTGGGCGATCGTCTCTTCCATCATCTCGTTTTTCGTCGGCGGATGCCTTGTGTCGTACCTCGCGCCGCATTCGGAACAACGTTCCGGCATGGTGCACGGCATGATGGCCTGGGTACTCGCTGTCATACTCATGAGCGTCGGCGCCGTGTGGGCCATCCGTAGCGGCATCGGATTCAATCCGCTCCGCTCGACGATAACCCCCGGCAGCGAAGTGAGCTATGGGCAGATTGCCGGGGCTGCGTGGACGGCGTTTCTTTGTCTGTTTTTCGGGCTGATCTCCGCCGCCATCGGCGGTTTGGTGGGGTACTCCGGGAAATTGGCAAATATGGAATCGTCTATGCACCGGAATATGGAATCGTCCATGCAGCGGTAGGCCCTATCCCTTGGAGATTCAAGCCCGGGGACTGCAATCCCTGGGCTTTTTTTACGCGATAAAATTGTCAGCAATTTGTGGAGAAGACGGTTTCGGTTCCCTTCTGTTCTGCCGCGGCGGTTTGTGCGGTTACGCCGTGTTCTGGATTCGCGGCGAGGTGCCGTAATGTCAGGAAGACGCTTTCCACCTCATCGGCATTGCCGATGGCTTGAGCGATCTGCATCGCGGTGCCTTTTCCGCCGCCGTGTCGCAGGTGTTCGAGTATTTTCCGTTGTCTTGCGATCACCGCCGCCGCCGCGGTTTTGCCCGCCTCCACGGCGGGCTGGTTATAGGCATTGATCCCGACCAAAGACGCATACAATCCGACCGCTCGTTCAAACAGAGCGATCAAGACGCCGACCGTCCGCGGGTTCACTTCGTCGACCGTGATCGTCATGCTTTCCCGTTCGTTCTCCGCTAGAGCCTCACGCGTTCCCTGGAAGAAGCCTTGGAGGTAATCGCCGCTGGTGACGTCCGGGTCCACCATCAGGCCAGCCGCAAACCCAGGGACTGCCCCCCCCCCCTTCCCTGGGCTTGACGCAGTGACATCGCTACGATCCTTGAGCACTTCGATAAACGTGACGAAGAAATTGTTTGCGCCCTCCCGCAATTGCTGCACGTACGCATGTTGGTCCGTCGATCCTTTGTTGCCATACACGGTGATACCCTGCTGGACCGCTTTGCCGGCGAGGTTTTTGCCCTTTCCCAACGACTCCATGACCAGTTGCTGGAGATAGCGGCTGAACAAAAGCAGGCGATCCTTGTAGGGCAGAATCACCATGTCTTTGGCGCCGCTGCCGCCGCCGGCGTAATACCACATCAGCGCCAGGAGAGCCGCGGGATTTTTCTGCATGTCGGGCTCTCGCGTGATGCAATCCATTGCTCTGGCACCGTCGAGCATGGCATTGATGTCGATGCCTTGCAGAGCCGCGGGGAGAAGGCCGACGGCGGAAAGTTCGCTGGTTCGGCCACCGACCCACTCCCACATCGGGAAGCACTTGAGCCACTGTTGGGCGGTCTTGTCCAGTTCGGATCCTTCGCCGGTAACTGCGACCGCGTGTTTGGCGAAGTCCAATCCTTCATTCTGATACGCGGCCTTCGCGACACGCATTCCGTTTCGCGTCTCGACGGTCCCGCCGCTTTTGGAAATGACCACCGAAAGCGTCCGCCCGAGCCCCCCCCCCCCCCCCCCCCTACCCTGTCCGCGCTTCCCCCCCCTTCCCCCGCCCCGGGGCGTGTATAAAAAAAAAACCCCCCCTTTTTCTCCGCTCGGGGGGGGGGGGGGGGGCGCGGCTCGCGGGCGC
>WQYP01000131.1 GCA_009781185.1 Phycisphaerales bacterium
AGGGGGGAGAGACGGGAATGACGGCGGACCGGTGAGCGTGTCGGGGAGGAGTGGGCTGAGACGGAAGAGGAGCGTTTGTAAGATGGACATATGAAGTCGATGAAGAAGGAGGGGCGGAAGACGCCGCGTCGGGAGAGGCCGCCGATTCAGCAGTGTTTGCGGCGTGGGCAGGAAGTGATTGTGCAGGTGATTAAGGAGGGGATCGGGAATAAGGGGCCGACGCTGACTTCTTATATTTCGTGCCCGGGGCGGTACCTGGTGATGATGCCGGGGATGGCGCAGCTGGGGGTTTCGCGGAAGATTGAGGATTTGGAGCAGAGGCGGGAGTTGAAGCGGACGTTGCAGGAGCTGAATCCGCCGAGGAATCTGGGGTTCATTATCCGGACGGCGGGGACGGAGGTCTCCAAGAAAGAACTGCAGGGGGATTTGAATTACCTGGTGCGGATGTGGAAGGTGATCGCGAATCGCATCCGTACGCATAAGGCGCCCGTTGAGCTCTACCAGGAATCGGATCTGGTTATTCGTACGATTCGTGATGTGTTTAGAGATGAAATAGATCGCATCATTGTGGATAATGAGCAGGTGGCTTCGCGGATTCGGGATTTTCTTTCGATTGTCGACCCGAGGTCTGCGGGGATTGTGGAGTTGTATACCGGGACGATGCCGTTGTATCAGAAATTTGGGGTGGAGCGGGAGATCGAGAAGATTAATGCGAGGCGAGTGGAATTGCCCAATGGCGGGTCGCTGGTGATTGATTCGACGGAAGCGCTGGTTGCGATTGATGTGAACTCCGGGCGGTATCGCGAACAGCGTGATGCGGAGCTTACGGCGTTTAATATGAATAAGGAGGCGTTGAAAGAAGTTGTGCGACAGCTTCGTTTGCGCGATTTGGGCGGGGTGATTGTGATTGATTTTATTGATATGCGTGAGGAACGGCATAAGCGGGAGATTGAACGGCTGTTGCGGGAAGAGCTGGAGAAGGATCGGGCGAGGACGAAGGTTTTGCGGATGTCGCAGTTTTGTTTGATCGAGTTGACGCGGCAACGGGTTCGGCCGTCGCTGAAGCGAAGTATTTATATGGATTGTCCGCATTGTCATGGTAGTGCGTTGATTAAGACGCCGGAGTCGGTGGGTCTGGATGCGATGCGGCGGTTGGCGGCGGGGGCGACGCGGCTGGATGTGGCGAGGCTGGAGGTCAGGGCGTATCCGACGGTGGCGAATTTTTTGCTGAATCGCAAGCGTAAGGCGCTGGTGGACCTGGAAGAGAAAAGTGGGAAGCGCATAACGATCAGTCCGGATGAGTCGCTTGCGGGGGATCAGATTGGGATTTCGGCGTATGATGGGCGGGGGAGTTTTTTGAATTTGACGCTGTGAGCCGCCCCTTTCGTAAAGTTCATAAAATGGGTGAAAGTCGTAAAATTCGTGGAGATGCGGTGCTCCGCCACCCCGCGGAGCGGGGTCGCTACCACGAATTTTACGAATTCAACTCATTTTACGAATTTTACGGGTTTTGGTATGATACGGGGCTCCCTTGAGCGGGGGAATTGAATGATGATAAAAAAGAGTGAGTTATGCCTAAATTGAAAAGACGCGATGAACTTCGGAATATTGCTATTATTGCACATGTCGATCATGGGAAGACGACGCTGGTGGATGCGATGCTGCGGCAGTCGGGGATGTTCCGGGCACAGCAGATCGGCAGTGATTTGATATTGGATAATAATCCGCTGGAACGGGAACGGGGGATTACGATATTGGCGAAGAACGTGGCGATGACGTATATCGATGCGAAGGGTGTGTCGCGGAAGATTAACATTATTGATACGCCGGGGCACGCGGATTTTGGGGGGGAGGTGGAGCGTGTGTTGAAGATGGCGGATGGGATATTGTTGTTGGTGGATGCGTTTGAGGGGCCGATGCCGCAGACGCGGTTTGTGTTGAAGAAAGCGTTGCAGTATCACCTGAAGCCGATCGTGGTGATTAACAAGATCGATCGCGCGGATTCGCGTCCGACGGAAGTGCTCAACGAGATTTTCGATTTGTTCGTGGAGCTGGATGCACATGATGATGCGTTGGATTTTCCGGTGATTTATGCGTCGGGTCGTGCGGGTTTTGCGAGGTTGGAGCCGGGGGATGGGGATAACGATATGCGGCCGCTATTGGAGACGATTGTTACGAAGATCAAGGGTCCGGTGGCGGATCTGGATAAGCCGCTGCAGATGCAGATTACGAATATTGATTACAATGAATATGTGGGGCGAATCGGGATCGGACGGGTGTTCAACGGGGTGGTGAAAAGCGATCAGCAGATTGCGTTATTGAAGCGGAATGGGAAAGTGGAGAAGCATAAGATTGTGGATTTGTATTTATTTAAGGGGTTGGGGCGGGACAGGACGGAGCAGGCGGAGGCGGGGGATATCTGCGCGGTGGTGGGGATCGAGGATGTGGATATTGGGGACACGATCGCGGACATGGAGAGGCCTGAGGCGTTGCCGTTGATTGACGTGGATGAGCCGACGCTGAACATGATATTTTCGGTGAATGATTCGCCGTTTGCGGGGCAGGATGGTCGGTATATCACGAGCCGGAATGTGAGGGAGCGGTTGTATCGGGAGTTGCAGTCGAACGTGGCGTTGCGTGTGGAGGATACGCAGTCGCCGGATTCGCTGCGGGTGTCGGGGCGAGGGCTTTTGCATCTGGGGGTGTTGATTGAGAATATGCGGCGGGAGGGGTACGAGTTGCAGGTATCGAAGCCTAAAGTTATTTACAAGGAGTTGAATGGGCATAAGTGTGAGCCGATCGAGATGCTGGTGGTGGATGTGCCGAAGCAGTTTGAGGGTGCGGTGATGCAGTCGGTGGGGAATCGCCGGGGTGAGCTGGTGAAGATGGATGTGAAGGGGAACTTCACGCATATGGAGTTCACGATACCGGCGAGAGGGCTGATCGGGTTGCGGACGAGGTTGCTCAATGCGACGCAGGGGGAGGCGATCATGCATCATACGTTTCATGATTACGAGTTGCTTCGCGGCAGTTTGCCGGGGCGTCAGAATGGCGTGATGGTGTCGATGGAGACGGGGTCGGCGAATGCGTATGCGTTGGATAAGCTGGCGGATCGGGGGATGATGTTTATTAAGCCGGGGGATGCGGTGTATGAGGGGATGGTGGTGGGTGAATATAATAAGGATAATGATATCACGGTGAATGTGTGCCGGGAGAAGAAGCTGTCGAATATGCGAACGACGGCGAGTGATGAGAATATTATTTTGAAGCCGCCGCGGGATATGTCGCTGGAAATTGCGCTTGAGTATATCGAAGATGATGAGCTGGTGGAGGTGACGCCCAAGACAATCCGTCTGCGGAAACGGCATTTGAAGGAGAATGAGCGGAAGCGGTATGGGCGGGCGATGGCGGCGGCGGAAGAGTAAAAGGGATCTGGCGATCTGGCAAGTGGGTGATCTGGTGATTTGTGCTGTCGCATGTGCGAGAGTGCCTTTCGATCGCGAACTTCCAAGTCACCAGATCACCAACTTACCAGATCACTCAATTTGTTTGGCTTCGGATTTGCTGCATCTTTCAGGAGTAACGTGTTTCTTTACTCTGTTGAAAGGTGGTGCGTATGCGTACGTATTTATATGTTGTGAGTGCGGCTTGCCTGGGAGCAAGTGCTCTGCTGATGTCGGTGCCGGCGTCGGCGGATGTGACGGTGAAAAACGTGGTTGAGGAGGCGACGAAGCTGTCGCTGCCGGAGGGGATTATCGCCAAGGATCTGAATGCGGAGAGCGGGATTGAGAAGGCCTTCAAGGGAATCACGGAAGATGCGATGAGCAAGACCGGGTTTGATAATCTGGTCGGGCGGCTGGTCGATAAGGATCGGATTAAGAAATCGACTGAGAAGAGCCTGGCGGACCTGGACGGGAACCACAATAAGCAATTGACGGATGTGATTGCGAGTCTGGACGGTGCGTGGAAGAGTAAATACAACACGAACTTCAGCATTGATTATTCCAAGGTGTTTACGCCGGAGTTTTTGACGATCAAGACGGGTGAGGTGAGCGATCCATCGCTGCTGGTGGGGAGGTGGCCGATGCATGCGGCGATGTTGGCGCCGGAGGGCGGGCGTTTGACGGCGGCGGAGGCGGAGGCGGCGAAGACGAAGGTTTTTGGCGGGGAAAGTAAGCTGGAGAAGGGGCGTCAAGTGGCGATTGTGAGTATGCCTGCGAACCATGGATTGCCGGGCGTGACGGCGTCGCTGCTCTATGAGCATGTCACGGGATGGCACTTCGATATTCCCAGCACGATCACGGCACAAATGCTCTATGATAATCTGGTGAGTAATTTGACCTATATTGATTCGCACCGGGAAATACTGCCGACGGATGTGAATGAGGGATATCGTACGGTGTCGCAGGCGGTGACGGCGGCGTTGTATGGCGTGGATCTGCAGAAGCTGCCGGCGAGGACGGCGGGTGAGAGGTGATGGCGAAAGAGTAAAAGTTAAAAGAGTAAAAGTTAAAAGGTGAAGCGAAGCCCGGGGATTGCGGTTCCTGGGCTTTTTTGTTTTTCGTGACAAGTTACCAAATTGAGAGCACGGCGGGCTTTGGGGGGTTGCAATGAGGGGGCGGGTGTTTTATATAGCGGAGATGAATCGGATAGAAGTTCATTGTCATTTTTTGCCGCGGTTGGATGATGGGTGCGTCAGTGTGGTGGAGAGTGTGGAATGTTTGCGGATGATGAGGGAGGCGGGGTATTCGCGGGTGTTCTGTACGCCGCATTGCTGTGCGAGCATGTTTTCGGATCCTCCGGCGGAGGAGGTGGAACGGCGGGTGGCGCTGGTGGCGGCGGCGGCGGAGAAGGCAAAGATTGGGGTGCAGGTACGGGCGGGGGGAGAGGTGCGGTTGAATCCGCAGATGGTGGAGCAGTTATCGAGGCAGGGGATTCCGACGTATGGGCATGCGGGGAAGTATGTGTTGGTGGATTTGTGGGAGGAGGATTGGCCGGAGTGGGCGGTGCGGGGGGTGGAATGGCTGCAAGGGCGAGGGTTGACGGTGATTTTGGCGCATCCGGAACGGATGCCGGCGTTGATTTCGGGGAAGACGACGATTGAGGAGATTGCGAAGCTGGGGGTTTTGTTTCAGGGGAATCTTGGGCCGATCGGGGGGAACGATGCGGGGCCGATCGTGGCGTTGTCGCGGCGATTTCTGTATGAAGGACGATACTTCATGGTGGGGTCGGATGGGCATCATGCGTCGCATCTGGCGATGCGGTTGATGGGGTTGAAAGCGATAGAGGAGATCGTGGGGGCGGAGCAGTCACGGCAGTTGACGGAGGTGAATCCGGGGCGGTTGTGGGGATAAGAATAAAAGTTACAAAGTTTCGATCTTTTTTCTTCGTTACTTGGTATGGCGGAGTTCCTGAAGGCCTAGGACGACGTAGGTGGTGGCGAGGACGGGGTTGGATTCCATCCATTTGTCGGCGGTGTTGACGAATGAGCCGTCGGGATGCTGACGCTTGGCCATTTCGGTTTCGAACTCGGTACGCCAGTCGTGCTTGACGCCCTTGGCGTCGGTGATTGTGTCCTGGTTGAGAGCGGTGAGGGTGGAGGCGAAGACGAAGTAGTAGTAGTAGAGGCCTTCGTCGGTTTTGAGGCCGGGGTTGATCTGGAGGGAATAATTGTTGGAGATCCAGCGGAGGGCGGCTTTGACGCGGGCGTCGTCGGGCTTGAGGTCGGCGTAGATCATGCTTTTGAGGCCGGCGTAGGTCATGGAGCCGTAGGCGGCGATGATGTCTTTGCCGTCGCGGTCTTTGGTGAGCGGGGATTGGCCGAAGCTGTTGGTGGCGGGGTTCCAGGCGGTGGAGTAGATGAAACCGCCTTCGTCGCGTCCTTTGGACCAGGGGAGATCGTTGGCTTCGGAAGCCTGGGAGCGAGTGAGGAAAGTGACGGCGCGTTGGATGGATTCGTCGTTTGCGGGGAGGCCGGAGTCGCGGAGGGCTTCGATGACGAAGTGGGTGTTGGAGAGGTCGGGTCGTCGTCCGGGTTTGAGGGTGGAGCCTTCGCCGTAGCCCCAGCCGCCGTACCAGGGGTGTTTCTTGTCGACGGTGGCGCCTTTGTCGTCGGTGGCGGCGGTGGCGGAGCCGCTCTGGATGGACTTGAGGAAGTTCTGGGCCTGGGTGATTTGGTCTTTGTATTTGTCGCGGGTGGCGGGCGTGAGGGCGGCGAGGGCGCTAAGGGTGATGGAGGTGTTGTAGGTGGCGTGGCCGTCGATGTACCAGCCGCCGTCTTTCTGGTGGGCTTTGTCGATGATGGCGAGGGCTTTTTGGAGGGCGGGCTCGTCGGGGGAATGGCCGGCCTGGACGAGGGATTTGAGGACGAGGGCTGTGACGGCAGGGCCAGGGGTGGGGACCCAGGCGCCGTCCTTGTCCTGCTGTGTCAGGAGGAAATCGAGGGCTTTTTTCTCGGTGGCGGTCTGGGGCCGCGGCGTGGCGGCGGACGATGGGGCGGCACCGGCGACGACGAAGGCCAGGAAAGCCAGGCCAGAGAGGGATAGTGTGGTGCGTTTCATGTGGTATCTCCTAAAAATTTAAGTTTGGGGTATTATGGGGGCTGGGCGGGGCGGATGCAAGGAAATTCGAAATTCTTTTTGTGTAGTGTGCAAAGCGACTCTGGATTTTGCGCAAGCTATTCTGGACGGCAACTCAGCGCATATTGAACCAGCCGCCCCGGCAGACAAGTTGGCCATTTTTGAATTTCCGGGAAGGGGGGACTCATGGAACCACGGAGTAGTTGTCGTTGAGGGTGGCGGCGGACTTGGCTTTGGTCGTGTCGGCCTTGGTGGCAAGGGCTTGATACGTGTCGAAATCGGAGGCGAGAGCGGCGGCGATCTCGGCGGCGGAAAGATGGATCTTGTCGCAATCCGACATGACGTTCCGGAGTGTGGCGGCTTCCTGGTTCGTGATGCCGCGACGGCGGGTGCGGGGCTGGAACCAGGATTGCCTGGTATTCGCATCGTACATCGGAACGGTGTCGTGAATGATCTGCTGGGCAAGATCGCTGATCGCGGCGGATTGTTTGGCAAGGTCGTTGAGGGCGTTGGTCATCAGGAGATCGGCGTTGGTGGTGACGGCGGATATGAGAGGGGCGACCTGGAGAGTCTTGGGCTGGGTGTCGGGTTGCGAGGCGATTTCCAGGGCGCGGAGGGTGCCGACGCGTTTGGCGAATTCGAGGATCGGGGCCATGGTTTTGGCATTGTTCAAGGCGGCGACCTTGGCCTTGACGAGAGGGAAATCCTCGGCGAAGAGGGCGGCGTAGGCGGCGGGACGCTGGGCGGGATCGAGAATGGAAAAACCTTCCTTTGCGTTTTTGGGTGTGTATTTGTAACCCGTCGATTGTTGAACGAGGGCGGCCAGAGCCGTAGGGGCGACGAGCTTGGCGAACTGGCGGGAAGCGATGGCTTCTTTTTTCGCCTGCTCGAGCGAAGCGAGGAGACCGCTTTGATCCTTGTTCTGAAGCTGACATTCGGCGCGGAGCATGAAAAGTTCACTGCGATCGTACGCGGCGGCGGACGGGCCCTGCAACGCCAAGGCACGGTAAATGGGGTTCAGAGCGTCCTTGTAGCGACCGCTCTCGACGAGTTTCTTGATCTCGTCCATCGTGAGCAGGGGAGAGTTGGCGGCGAGTGCAGGGCGAGCTGCGATAAAATGAGCCACAGACAGATACAGACAGACACAGACAAATGAGGGGGGGGGCGTGCAGGGCAAACGCATATGGAACCGCCTCCATCCAATAAAGAGTAAAAGGTATAAAGTTAAAAGTTAAAAGAAAGTTAAAAGGTAAAAGTTAAAAGATCAAAAAGGGATGAGCAGCTCAAAACTTTCGCCTTCGCGGCTAAAACAAGCGATTTTATCTTTTACCTTTTTACCGTTTTATCTTTTTACCTTTTAACTTCCTTTTACCTTTTAACTTTATACCTTTTATTCTTTATCTGATTCCACTGGTGTAGTCGTCGTCGAGGGTTCTCTGGGCGTCTTTGGCGGTGGTTTGGGCTTTGGAGGCGATGGTTTTGAAGGGGACAGGGTCGCCGCTGACGAAGAAGGCAGCGCAGTCGTTGGCGGCGGAGGCGATTTTGCCGGATTCGGTGATGATGTGTTTGAGGGTTTTGATGTCGGCGGCGGTGGGGCCGGCGCGGTGGGTGAGCGTGGAGTTGTACATGCGGCCCAAGGCGTCGGTCAGCATCACGTTTTCCGTGACGAGACGATTGGCGGCATCGTTGATCTTTTTCGCGTCGGTGGCGAGATCGTCCGTCGCGGTGGAGAGCATTTTCTGGGAGATCGTGGCGAGGTCGGAGAGAATCTGGTCCGTCTGTTTCGTTCCGCCGGTGGAGGCTTTTTCAACGGCACGGAGGTTGACGGTCTGCTGGGCGGCCTCGGCGATGGGCTTGAGCTGATTGGCGACCTTGGCATTGCGAACCTTCACGTTGATCTGCACAAGCTGGTCGGCAAGCAGGGAGTTGTAGGCGGCTTTGCGGAGGATCAGGTCGGTGATGGGGATGGGTTTGCGGATGCTGCCGGTGGTGGGGGTGTAGGTGCCGCCCGGGGAGGCCTTGATGAGTGCGGCAAACGCGGTGGAGGCCATCACCTGATCGTCGTTGGCGACGGCAAAGGCTTCCTTGCGAGCGACTTCGATCGCGTCCAGGGCGACAGCGCTCTGCTTGGTCTGAAGCAGGCATTCGGCGCGGAGCATGAGCATCTCGTAGTGATCGTAACCGGCGGCGGCGGGGCCCCGCAGTTCGAGAATGCGGCCGAGCGCCTTGAGCGCGTCCTGATATTGTCCGGCGGCGGCCAGTTTCTTGACTTCGTCGGCGCTCAAGAGCGGATTCTCGGCAGCGGGAAGCGAGGCGGCCAGCAGTGTCAGAACGAGGAATCCGATAAGGGGGGGGGGTGCGAAGATGCCGGTACGCATAGGAATCTCCATTTGTAATTCGCGTTTCACGTTCTGCCTGGCTATCCCGGTTACACGTGGGACGACGCTTTACGGCGGCGCATGGCGGGACGTTTCATCGTTTTCGTCGCCCGGCAACCTTTGGGCTGAAATCCCGGTGACGGTTTGGAATTCGGATACTTCTTCCACAAGTATTCGAAGTAATCATGGGCCGTGGCGAATTCACGATTGATCTCCGCGCGAATGGCACGAACTTCCTCCAACGGGTCCATGTCAGCATAATTCTTCTTCTTCATGTCGATTCCTCCAATAATAATAAACGTTCGGGCGTGATGACCTTTGCGGGTGTCAGACTCTTCCCTCGGATAAATTCCTCAATACGGGAACGAAGTTCAAGATTGTCCAAATGTTTCTGATTCCATGTCAACAAATAGTCTGCTCCATGAATTGCCGCCGTTGCCAAATGTACAGCATCCGTTGTTGCTTTTCCCGGCACCAGTTGATGAGCTCTCAACAAATCTGCTAAGAAACTCGCTTCGGACGGAGCTGGACTCCTCAAGAAACTTGGCTTTCTCCAGTCTCCGCGCGGCCGCTTCCGGATCGCCATGTCCAATTTCTTCCAATACGGTTGATGTCAGAAAACATTCCCAATTCGAACGGCGTTCCCACCACATGGCCGTTAGCCGTTGGCACACTCTTTTAAGCTCGTCTTTGGCTGGTCGAGCGGTGAGATAACTCAGTATCGAGGTTTCGACATAGACTCGCTTTTTCGCCATGCGGCACGCTCCGGTCCCTTCCCCGGTAGTATACCACGTCATCCTATTGACACTCTACGGCGTTTTGGGGCACGCTCGTTTTTCCGGGATGTCCATCCCATGTTAGCCCTCGGCTCTGCCGGGGGTTATGCCGGTGATGTGATGGCGAAATGAGCGTGAGGGGGAGCTGGCGTGCGAACCCCCGGCGGAGCCGGGGGCTGACGTGAGTGTTCTTCAATCCGCGAGGCGGCAGCGGTTTTGAACACGTCGGCGGATGATTCGAAACAGCATCACGATCACGATGAAAGCGGCGAAGATGAGCACGTGGTAAGCGAACGCCCACAGCAAAGAAGCGAAGTAGTTGATGTGGTTACTCGTGTGGCGTGGGCGGTCACCAAACAAGAAAATCCGGAAAAGGGAGAATGTGGTGACGAGGCAATGGATGAGCGACCATGCCAGAGCGGTGGCAAGCAAGGTGCCGATGCGATTGCGAGTCGGTCCGATCCACCAGAACCATATTGCAAGAATGCAGATTGTGGAGGGCAATAGACTTGCCAGAATCCGCCAGGCCAGGAATAAGATAGATTTAGACATGCAGAATTTCTCGAATAGTTGTGCGTCGTGTTGTGCGTCGAGGAGCGTGGACATCAGGAAGTCCCTCAGAAAATCCTCGAGGAAGGGAAGGAGCATCGCCACGCCAATCGCCGCGAAAGCAGCTACGGGGCGGCTGATGAGGCGCGTATTGGATAAGTGCTGGGCCGAGTATTCACGCCGCCGCAGGAAAATAAGGACGGCGATAAGCGCGAGGCACTCGGCGACAACTACCGCGAGGCTCAGCCCTATGAGGGACAAAAACTGAACATTTGTATCGGTATCGATTTGAAAGATGGCCGGATAGATGGCGAAGAGGAGCCGGATACCCAAAAAAAACATGGGTATCGAAACGATAGGTGGCACCAGAAGGGTGACAATGGAAAGAGTGAAGAGTCGTGCGAAAAGAGACGGCGCCGACGCCGCGGCGGGCTGCATGCGGACGAAGAGAGATTGGATGACGGCGGGGTCGCCGAAATGAGCTTCGGCCAGGAGAAAGGCATCCTGTTCGGAGGGTTTGATTTCGCCGGTGAGATAGGCGGTGAATTTGTCTTCGATGTGGGCGCGGAGTTCGGCGTGAAGGTCGGCGTCGAGGTGATTAGCGGAGGAAATCTGCCAGGCGAGAGCGTCGATCCGGCGGGCAGTTTCAACGGAGAGCGGGCTTTCCTGCGGGTTGTCCATGACGAACTCCTGTCATTTTCTCAACGAGCGAATGAAAAAGATTCCATTGAGCGGTCTTGTCTGCCAGAGCACGGCGGCCCTTGGCGGTGATGTAGTAATACTTCCGGCGGCGCGGCCCTTTAAGACCACGTGTTACCTCCGCATCCTGCCACTGGGCGCGGACGAGGCCATCGTGCTCCAGCCGATGCAGAACGGGGTAAATCGTGCCTTCCTGCCACTGAAAGAGGTCCTTCGCATTTTGAGCGAGGCGTTTGACGATCTCGTATCCGTAAGAAGGCTCCGCATTGAGCGTTGCGAGGACGAGCAGTGACGTGGAGGCTGCCATGAGTTCTTTTTCGGAGGTCATGTTTTTTCTCTGTACCTTGAACAACGAGGTATAGTATACCTTGATAAGCAAGGTATAGCAAGCAGAATGACGAATGGGACCTCTGATGAACCCAAATGAACCACGACGGCACGACGTGGAAAATAGAATGCAAACAACCATTTCCAACGTTGCGTCGTCGTGCCGTCGTGGTTAATCAGAGATCTCGAATTTTTGTTGAACGTTATGGCGAGGTGAGTCGCGCCGGGGAGTTTCACCCCAGCGCTCTCGCAGAACCGGACGGGAATCTCTCGATTCATCCGGCTCCCATCATCCTTTGGCTCTAAATGTCCCATTTTTCAACGGGACTGG
>WQYP01000132.1 GCA_009781185.1 Phycisphaerales bacterium
GACCCTTGCGAATCACGCAGTCCCGGCAACGCACCGGAACAACACGTCAGACCTCCCGTGATAAGTTCGAGAGCTTTCGACGCACGACTGCCGGATTTACGTTTTGTGCCCTTGATGGAAATGGACTTTGCGATGTCGTGCTCGCTCGTCCGACACTCACGCCTCATATCCGGTTTTTGTTCATCAGCCCACGTCTTCGCCTACCCCTTCTTTCAGACTTCGCCTCGCGACGAACGCCCTTGGGTTCAGCTATCCTTCACCTCCATCAGGTTAGAGCGGGACTCGCACCCGCTAGAACTCGAACATGCACGGCATACACGAACGATGGGCCGCTCCTTTCAGAGCGGCCCGAATTCAATTGATCACACAGTTAAATCGCTAGATTTCCATGCCAATGAAAACGAACCGAAATTTTGAAAAATGCCGTGGCGCCACCGCCATCACTCCATTGTTCATCCTCCCGCAACAAGCACGGTAAATATACCGAACCATGAAATCCAACCGCATAATCTTACTTGAGTTTGTGCCCGGCCATTAAGGAGCGTCAAGTCGTCAAGTCGTTAAATCGACTTGACGACTTGACGATTGAACGACTTGACGCCGCCCCCCATTCCCGCACAATAACGCCAAACGAATTTTACGACTTTCACGAATTTCACGAGAACATCATGCCCAACCACACTATTACGTCCGTCAAGGGTTTCCGTGCCGCCGCGATGCACTGCGGTATCAAAGCCTCCGGCAAACCTGATCTCGCGCTGCTCGTCTCCGACATTCCTGCCGCCGCCGCCGCCGTTTTCACGCAGAACAAAATTGTCGGAGCGCCCATCATCGTCGGGCGTCGCCACCTGCACCCCAAAAACGGCGGCGTGCTCCGCGCCTGCATCACCAACTCCGGCTGTGCCAACGTCTGCACCGGACAACGCGGCATTGACGACGCCCTCGAAATGTGCGGCCTCACCGCAGACACACTCGCTCAACTCACCGGTGACGAAATCCCCATCCGGCAGGTTCTGCCCTTCTCCACCGGCGTCATCGGCCATTTTGTTCCCATGGACAAAATCCGTCATGGCATCCCGCAACTCGCCGCCCAACTCTCCGATTCCCAGCAAGCCGGCGAAGCGTATGCCACCGGCATTCTCACCACGGACCTTGTCACGAAGACCGCCCACGCTACCGTGACCCTCAACGGCGTCAGGATTACCATCGCCGGAAACTGCAAAGGCTCCGGCATGATCGCACCCAACATGGCCACCATGCTCGCCTACATCGCCACCGACGCCGCCATCTCCCCAAAGCTCCTCGCCAAAATCCTCCCACACATCGCCGCGGAATCCTTCAACTGCGTCTCCGTCGATCAGCACACCAGCACCAGCGACACCTTCGTCGTCATGGCCAACGGCCTCGCCAATAATCGCATCATTACTACCGCCCCCGCGATTAAAAAATTCTCCGCCGCCCTCCTCGAAGTCGCCGACTCCCTCGCCCAGCAGATCGCCAAAGATGGCGAAGGCGCCACCAAGTTAGTCACCGTCCTCGTCACCGGCGCCAAATCCAAGCCCGACGCCAAACGCGCCGCCTTCGCTATCGCCAACTCACCCCTCTGCAAAACCGCCATCCACGGCGGCGATCCCAACTGGGGCCGCTTCGTCTCCGCCGCCGGCTACTCCTCCGCCGCCATGAACCTCGCCAAAACCGCCTGCTCCATCAACAACATCCCCGTCTTCAAAAACGGCGAACCCACCTCCACCGACCTCGCCCTCGTCGAAAAACAAATGCACTCCAAACACATCCACATCACCCTCGACCTCGGCATGTCCAAAAATCCCGCCAACTCCCATCACGTCTACACCTGCGACCTCTCCCGCGACTACATCACCATCAACGCCGACTACCACACATAATTGGAGTCCACCTCATGTCCCCACAATCCAAACGCCACATCCTCATCGCCCTCCTCTGTGCCACAGGCCTGGCCACGCTGGGCATCCTCGCCATCTTTCTCCTCACCGGCAGTTCCAGCTATCACGGTGGGCAATTTGCCATCCTCTCCGGCATGGGCATCGGATTCCTCGTCGCCATCGCCTTCGCCGCCTTCACCGCGCTCGATCATCCCATCTATAAATTCCTCGCCATCCCTGGCATGCTCGTCGCCGGCCTTACCATGCTCATCCACCCCTTCATGGCTTTCCTCGAAAGCATGCGTTTCTATTCCTATTCTTCCACCGCTCCCAGCTATGACAACACCCTCCGAGAAGCCATCGAACGCATCAACGGCACCGGCTTCGCCGTCGCAGGACTCCTCTGCCTCTCCGCCTTTATATTGACCCCCAACATCAAATCCCTCGGTCGCATCCTCCAACTCCTGGTCGTTTGCGCGTATCTCCTTCTCTTTATCTTCATGCTCAGCGTCATGTGGGGCGCCAATCCTGGCCGCGAATTCGAAACGCCCCTGATCGCCGCCATCTTCTTCGCCGTCGCCGGCACCATCGCCGTCTCCCTCCTCAATAAATTTTTCGGCATCAAAATCAAAAAACCCGTCACTTACTCTGCCACCACTCTCCACCTCCAGTGCCCACGCTGTCAGACTTTTCAGGATCTGCCCGAGGGCGAATCCGTTTGCCGATCCTGCAAGCTTAAATTCAAAATCGAGATCGAAGAGCCGCTCTGTCCCACGTGCGGCTATAACCTCCACAACCTGACCTCCGCCCGCTGCCCCGAATGCGGCACCATGATCACTGTGTTAGCCCCCGGCTCTGCCGGGGGTGGCCCTGCGAACATCGACACCGGCCCCACGGAACAAACCCCCGGCAGAGCCGGGGACTAACAGAGTTATCGCCCCTTGGCGTCACCGCAATGCGAATTCTTGCGTACTTCTTCTGTGCCATCTAAACCACCCATCTGAGCCCGTCGATAGACCGGTAAGCGGAGAATGTTTACCTGCATTCTTCACGTGCACTTTGTGCGCATTGATGTCAGGGCAATTGTGGTGAGGCTTATGGTGCTCTCGTGGTTTGCCAACCGTGTCAATCCCATCGCGGTGGATGTCGGCACTGACACCATTAAGCTGCTCCAGGCAGAGCCCACCAAGGCGTCGTCCGGAAACGATCCTCAATTTCGGTTGATCGCCGCCGATTGTCAGATGATTCCGGATGATATTCGTGCCAATGCTGCCGAGCGCGACGATTTTGTCGCTGAGGCTATTCGAAAAATGCTGACGGAAGGTTTCCGGGGCAAGCAAGTTGTTACTTGTTTGCCCTCGAACCGCATGGCCGTGCAACACTTGAAAATGGCCAAGATGCCTACGGAGGAATTTAACAAGGCACTTCCGTTCGAAGCCGCCGGGAAACTTCCGTTTGACGCCAATCGCGCGGTGCTGCGTCACACCATCGCCGGCGAAGTGTACCAGAATCAGGAAGCGAAACAGGAAGTCATTCTGATGGCGGCTCCGCGCGAAGCGGTCGATCGCCATCTCAAGCTGCTCGCCCAGGCCAAGGCGGAAGTCGTAGGCGTTCACGTTGAGCCCAACGCGCTGATCGAATGCTTCGGGCACGTTTTCCGGCGGAAAGAGGGCGAAACGGTCTCCACGATCATCATCGACATGGGCGCCAGCGCGACACACGTGGTGATCGCCTACGGCACGTCGCTGGCGTTCGCCAAACACATCGCCATCGGCGGCGATTTGTTTAACAAGCGCGTCGCTGAGGCCGTCAAATGCCGACTGCCAGCCGCGAAGGAACTCCGAGTCAAGGTCGCCCATCAGCAGTCGCAGGCGGTGGAGCCGGCGACTGTTGAGAAAGTTCAGAGCTCGCTGACGCAGCCGCTGGACTCGCTGGTTTTCGAGCTCCAAGGCTGCATGCGTTACTACGCGAGTATTTTCCCGGGCCGCAATGTCGATCGCGCAATTTTCGTCGGTGGCGAGAGCCGACACGTTGCTCTATGTCAATCCATCGCGCAACGTCTCGGCGTACCGGCAACCCTGGGCGACCCCCTGGCCCGGCTCTCCAAAGAAAACGTGGCGCAAAATACCGTCGATCTTCGTCATCCGCAGCCAGGCTGGGCCATCGCGGTAGGCCTGGGCATCGGCCTGGCAACACCGGCGTCCGAGTAACTTTTGTTGAGGCACTCATGAGTAATCCCGGCAACATGAACTTCCTCCCGGAGGACTACGTCGAGAAACGTCAGGCCACCAAGACCGCGATCATTTTCATTGGATTGCTGTTGGTGGTGGTCGGCGGCATCGTCGGCGCGTGGCTTTACACGCTCTGGAAGAATAAGCCGATCTTTGATGAGAACACGCGTGTCAACGCGCAGTACGAAGATGCGTCGAAGAAGATCGCCGAGTTCCAGGCCATGGACAGAGAGCGAGCCAAGATGGTCGCCAAGGCGGAAATCACCACGACGCTCATGGAGCGCGTCCGTCGATTCACGCTGCTGGAAGAACTGACTCGGTTGCGCCCGAAAGGGGTGAACTTCGTTGAAATCACGCTCAAGAGTTCGCCCGTTAGCGCCCCGTGCTTGACCGAGATCGAAAAGGCCAAGCTCGTTCAGAGTGGCCTGCCCGCCGACTCGCAGTCGGTCCAGCACTACGACGTGACCGTGGATCTCATCGCCACCGCCCCGACCGACGGCGAGGTGGCTCAGTACATCGCGGCCCTGAATAAAGATCCGATCCTGACGGACGTGAACCTGGAATTTTCCCAGGAATACAAGAAGACGTCCGACGATACCGGCAAAGAAAAAGCCGGCAAGGAGAATGCCCGTAAGGAAGTGCTCCGCAAGTTTTACGTGACGATGAAGATCAACCCCACAGCGGATCTGCGCAGCGTGGCTGCAGGTCCCCATGTAGAGGAACCGATCACGAAGAAGTAACCGTGAAGCCGGCGTCCGAAAACCGCCGGCCACGCCTACCGGAAGGTGAGAATGATGCAACCTGGTGCCAAAACCCTGCTCTTGATCGTACTGCTGCTGGCTCTGCCGTTCGCCGCGTACATGCTGGTGTTTAAGAAACTGGCCGTGGAGATCGACAACAAGGTCCAGGAAACGCAGCAGAAACAGCAACAGCTCAACGACCTCTCGACGGCGTTGGCCAGAAGCAAAGACCTGCCCAGCGACATCGCGAAGCTCAAAAAGGTCATCAGCTTCCTGGAAGCCAAACTCCCGCAGGACAAGGACATGGACGGCGTGATTAAGGAGTTCTGGCAGATCGCGGGAAAAAACGGCCTGAATACCAGGAGCATCCGCACTCTCAAGGTCATCCCAAACGCCAGCTACAGCGAACAGCCCATCAAGATCAACATCGTCGGGACCTTCTCGCCAGGCGTGTTTAACTTCCTCCGCGATGTCGAACAGCTTCCCCGCCTGACACGGATCAGCGATATGAAAATATCTGCGGATGAGAAAGTTCCAGGCCAGGTATCGGCGGAAATTATCGTGACCATCTATTTCGAAGCGGCACAGAAAGTGGCGGTGGCCCAATGAGCGAACAATCCTGGAAAAATGAAGAGACCAGCGAAGACGTGCAGATGCCCCTGGGGACAAGCGGCGGCGATGAGGGTGCTGAAGCTTATCCCGAAACGCCCAAGTCCAAGGTCAACGGCAGCACGCTGGCGCTGGTGGGCGCCTTCGCGGCGGCACTCGCGGTGATTTACCTGCTCGGGCTTCACAACAAGCCGCGGACGGCCAGCGCCGAGCAAGTCGCCATCGAATCGCAGGTCCATGGGGCCATCACCGCGCTGATGCAACAGAAAGACGACCCCAAGCGGGCCCAAGGCATCCTCAAAGATACCGACAAGCTCCTCGATATATGCCAAAACATCTTCGAGTCGAAAGTGAAGCATTCCTCTGAACTCCAGAGCAATCCGTTCGGCGAAGAAGCCTACGTTTCGGCCTCTGCTCCCAAGGATCCAATCGCCGCCGCCCGCAATAACGACACTCTCGAGGCGGAACAACTCCACCAGGTCAACGAAACCTTCAACGGCCTGAAACTCCAAAGTGTGATGATCTCGGGCTCCCACTCCGTGGCCATGATCAACAACCGCATCATCGGCATCGGTGGCAAATTCGGCGAACTGACCGTTACCGCTATCGAACCAACACGCGTGCTGCTGAGCTACGGCGAGAACAATTTTGAACTCAAACTCAAGCACGACAAGCACTGACGTTGTGACCGCCGGCGTGCGTCGCGCCTGCTTCATGGCCTTCTGCCTGGAACAACATGGCCAAGAGTAAAGTCGATCAACTGCTCAACGCAATCGAGGCCAAGGCCGAAGCCAAGGAACTCAGCCCGTCCCATGTTCCCGCCGCCGCCGCGAAAGTGCTCACGCCCTCCACTTCTCCCTCCTCTTCTTCACTCTCCGCTCTCGTGGGCCGTGGTGCGCCGGTAGCGCCTTGCGAAAACGGCGACGCTCTTGCGGCGCTCTGGAGCCCGTCTGCCAACACGACGGCGGAGAGGAAAACCGTCGAGGATTTGCTGCTCTCTCGCGGACTCGTCGAAACGGAAAAACTCCTGCAGGCGAAGTCCGTCCAGGCGAACAGTCGCGGCAGGCAAATTACTCACATCCTCCTGGAAATGGGGGCCGTCAAGGAAGAGGACGTTCAACGCTGCCTGGCGGAAGTCATGCAGTTACCCTTCGAGCAGATCGACATCAAGTCCATCGATCACCGCACGTTTGAATTGCTCGGGCTTGAATTCATGAAAACCCGCGGCTGCTGCGGCATCCGACGGGACGAGAATCACAATTTTGTTCTGGGCATGGTCGACCCCGCGGACGTGTTCCTCATCGATGAAATCAAACGCAAAATCAACATCAAAATGCCGATCATCGTGGTCGTCTGCCAGTCGCATATCAACGCGGCCATTGAAGCGTTCACCAACCTGAACAACGGCGCCGGTGAAGGGGAAGATCTCAACGATATCATCCAGGACGTGGGCGAAGAGGAACTCGAGGTCGTCCACGAGGACAAGGACGACACCGCCGATCTCGCCAAGGCGTCCGGCGAATCGCCGGTCATTCGCCTCGTCAATTACATTATTTTCGAAGCGGTCAAACAGGGGGCTTCGGATATACATATTGAGCCGCGAGATAAGCGACTGGTCGTCCGCTACCGCATCGACGGCGTGTTGTACGAAGCGATGAATCCGCCGTACCAGATGCAGGCCGCATGTACGAGCCGTCTGAAGATCATGGCGAACCTCGACATTGCCGAACGACGGCTCCCGCAGGACGGGCGCATCAAAACCATGATCAGCGGACGACAGGTCGACCTCCGCGTCTCCACCGTCCCCACGCAATTCGGTGAAAAAACCGTTATCCGTATCCTCGACAACCGCTCGACCATGGTCGGCCTCGAAAAACTCGGATTTTCCGAGGATATGTTCACCATCATCCGCAACCAGATCGACCGGCCCAACGGCGTCATCCTCGTCACCGGCCCCACAGGCTCAGGCAAAACCACGACGCTCTACTCCGCGCTGCGTTGCCTCGACGGCTCCAAAATGAACATCAGCACCGTCGAGGACCCGATCGAATACAAACTCGAATTTGCCACACAGATACAGATACGCGAAAAGATCGGCATGACCTTCGCGGCGGCTCTTCGCGCCCTGATGCGGCAGGACCCGGACGTCATCATGCTCGGCGAAATCCGAGACGGAGAGACCGCTCACATCGCAGTACAGGCGTCTCTCACCGGCCACCTTGTGCTTTCCACGCTGCACACCAACGATGCGCCCAGCTCCATTACGCGTCTGATCAACATCGGCGTCGAGCCGTACCTGATCAGCGCCGCCGTCAACGCCGTGCTTGCACAGCGGCTGGTACGCCGCATCTGCCAGGACTGCAAAGAACTCTTCAAGACCGACGATGAAGGGATGAACGAGTTTCTCATCACGCACGGTTTTGATCCCGACAAGATATACAAAGGCAAGGGCTGCCAGCGATGCCGCAACACCGGCTACAAGGGCCGCATCGGCGTGTATGAACTGCTGGTGCTCGACGACGTGGCCCGCGATCTGGTGGTCCGCAACCCGAACGTCACGGAATTGCGCCGCATCTGCAAGGAACGCGGGATGGTCAGTCTCCGCGAAGACGGGCTGCAAAAAGTTGCCGCGGGACTCACCACGATTGAAGAAGTCCTCTCCGCCACTGAAAACACCGTGTAACGAAAGAAGAAGGCACTGTATGCCCAGACTGAATGACTTTCTCAAATTTGCTGTCGACAAGGGCGCATCCGACATTCACATCGTTGTCGGGCATCCGCCGCTGATCCGCCTGCATACGCAGATGACTCCGACGGAATTTCCCGCGGTGACCGCCGAGGATGCCTTGAAGATGGTCAAGAGCATGATCGACGAGAAGCGGTTCGAGGATTTTCTCAAGAAGCTGGATGCCGATTTTTCGCACGAAATTCCCGAGGTTTCGCGTTTCCGCGTCAACGCCCATTTCCAGCACGGCACGGTCGCCATAGCATTCCGGGCCATCACGGACCAGGTTCGCCCGCTCAGCGAGCTCAACCTGCCTGATATCATCAATCGCCTCACATACCTTCCTCGCGGCCTGGTGCTGGTCACCGGCGACACCGGCTCGGGCAAGTCCACCACCCTCGCCGGCATGATCGACGCAATGAACAAACGCTATCACAAGCACGTGATCACGCTGGAAGACCCCATTGAATACATTCTGCGATCCAACAAGTGCGTCATCGAGCAGCGAGAAGTCGGCTTTGATGTTCCTTCGTTCGGCTCGGGCCTCAAACACGTGCTCAGGCAGGACCCGGACATCATCATGGTCGGCGAGATGCGGGACCTGGAGACCACCTCCTCCGCCATCACCGCCGCGGAAACAGGGCACTTCGTGCTTTCCACCCTGCACACCAACAGCGCCACCCAGACGATTGAACGTATCATCGACATCTATCCAAGTGGCCAACAGAACCAGATTCGTTCGATGCTTTCCAACTCGCTGCAGGCGGTGATCTGCCAGGTGCTCTTCAAGCGGATCGATCAGCCCGGCATGGTCCCCGGCATCGAAATACTCATCTGCACGCCCGCGGTACGGAACCTGATCCGTGAAGCCCGGATTTACGAAATTCCCAACGTGATCGAAACCTCGCGTGCCGCCGGCATGCAGACCATGGATACCTCCATCAAGCAGCTGTTTCTCAACGGCAAGATCAGCCGGGACGACGCGATCGCCACGGCTCACCACCCGGAAAAACTGGAACGCCAACTGGTCGCGTGATGAAGAAGCCAGAAGCTAGAAGCCAGAAGTTTTCACTCTTATGGTTTACTCCAATCTTCTGGCTTCTGGCTTCTTTCTTAACTCCCACCGCGATAATACCGAAAGACTAACGTATGCCTAGCTATCGTTACGAAGTCAAGACATCCGCCGGCCAGGTCCAGACCGGCGTTCTTTCCGCCGCCAACATGGCCGCCGCCTCGGAACTGCTCCGTGCGCAGAAAAGTTACATCCTGTCGCTGGCGCCCGCCGACGCTCACATGGCCAAGTCCTCCTTCGGCAACTCCTTGAACTTCTCCCTCTCGCCGGGACCAGGGCTCAAAGAGGTCTCCACCTTCACCACCCAGCTTGCCGTCATGATCAAGGCAGGTATCTCCATCCGTTCCGCCATCGACGGCATCGCAGACCAAACGGACAACCCCAAGTTCAAAATCATCCTGATGCAAATCAAGAAGGACGTCGAGTCGGGCAGGTCCTTCTCCGACGCCCTGCTCAAACATCCGAAGGTCTTCTCGCCGCTCTATGTCAACATGGTCAAGGCATCGGAACTCTCCGGCTCCTTCGGCCACATGCTCGACCGCATCGTCGAATACCTCAACTCCCAAATGGAAACCAAGCAGATGGTCGTGGGCGCCGCGGTTTATCCCGCCATCATCGGCATCATGGCTGTCAGCACCACTTTCTTCCTGCTCCTGTTCGTTGTGCCGCAGTTCAGCCTCATTTTCAAGGGCCACGAAAACATTCTGCCGGCACCTACCAAGTTCCTGCTCTTCCTCTCGTTCGGGTTGAAGACCTACTGGTACCTCGTCTTGGCGGCGATGCTCGGGGCGCTCTGGGGCTTCTGGAGCATAATCCGCACGCCCCAGGGCAAGCTCTGGTGGGATAAAACCAAGCTCACGCTCCCACTGCTCAAGAAAATGTTCCGAGCCCTGTACATCACCCGTTCCCTCCACACGATGGGCGAACTGGTCAACGCCGGTGTGCCGATGCTTGATACGCTGGCGATTACCGCCGACATCTCCGGCAACCAGCTCTACCGCCAGATGTGGCGAACCGTCTACGCCAGCGTAAAGCAGGGCAAAAAAATCAACTATTCGCTGCAGCGCAGCCCGCATCTGCCGCGGTCAGTGGTGCAGATGATCGCCGCCGGCGAAGAATCCGGTAAACTCGGCGAAACGCTCGACAGCATCTCGAAGTACTACAACAAGGAACTCAAGGCCACCATCAAGACCGTCACCAGCATGATGGAACCGCTCATGATCATCTTCATGGGCGGCATCGTCGGCTTCATCGCCATGTCCATCATCCTGCCGATCTTCAAGATGAGCCAGATGGCGAAGTGATTTTCGATTGTTGATTTCCGATTTTGGTGCGACAACCCCAAATCATGAGCCCGCCAGGAATTGATCTCAAATTGAAAATTGAAAATTGAAAATACCCACACCGTTGACGCTGCCGCGCCTGGTCGTCTACCATCCCCGATATGAACAACGATCTCACCTCGCCCGACGCCTCTCTGGAAGACGTTCGCCCGCACGTTTTCAAGCCCGAGGAACGCCCCGCCACCCCCCCTGCTCATCTCGCAGCGCCCGTCCCTCCTGCTCCTCCCACGCGACCTGGTCCCCTCGCCATCATCTCGGACGTTCACGCCAATCTGGAGGCGCTCACTGCCGTTCTCTCCGACATCAACCGCCGCGGCATCAAACGCATCATCTGCCTCGGCGACGTCGTCGGCTATGGACCCAATCCGCTCGAATGCATCGACACCATCATCGAACGCTGCGAATTTTCGCTCATGGGCAACCACGATTTTGCCATTTTCTTCGAGCCGTACAATTTCAACACCGCCGCTGAGAACGCCGCCTTTTGGACTCGCTCGCAGTTCGAGAACGATCCCGACATCGAGCGGCGAAACAATCGCTGGCGTTACCTCGGCTCGATGCCAACGCGGATGAACAACGAACGTTTCGTCTGTTTCCACGGTTCGCCGCGACGCCCCATTAACGAGTATGTTTTCCCTGACGACATTTACACGGCGCCGCAGAAGATGGCCGCTATTTTCGAACGATTCCAACACCTCTGTTTCGTCGGTCACACGCACGTCCCCGGCGTTTTCGTGCCCGACCCGGACTTTTACTCCCCGGAAGAACTTTCCAACCGATTCACGATCTCCGGCGAACGGGCGATGATCAACGTCGGCTCCGTCGGCCAGCCCCGCGACCGCAATCCCTTCGCCTCCTTCGTCATCCTCCACGACCCCGACGAGCACGACAGCGGCGATGGGGGAGGAGGGGGGGGGGGGGGGGGCTCGAATTCGCCGTACCCCCCACGGCGGTCAACTGCCCGCGAGAACAAGCAAAGCCA
>WQYP01000133.1 GCA_009781185.1 Phycisphaerales bacterium
CCCCCAACCGTTCCGGATCCCCCCGCCCCCCCCCCCCCCCCCCCCCCCCCCGCCCCCACAAAGCCCCCGGCACAATCCCCCGCTTTCCCCCTCCCCCCCCCCGCCCCACCCCCACCAACCCCCCCGTTATCGCCCCCCCCCCCCCCCCATTTCCTTTCCCATTGGCCAAAAGCTGCACCGCCGCCAGATGAAACTCCAGAATCAACTCCGGCCGATCCGCATTCTCCGTCACCCAAACCCCAGCTCCGCCCGCCCGTAGCGCCCCGCCACAAAGCCGCACCATTTCCGCCAGCAGTTTCTCACTTTCCGGCTTCGCCGCCACCAACGCCGCCAAATGTGTCACCGCCCGCTGCAACATCGTCGCCAAATCCGGTTGAGGGGAGGGAGGTGGCTGCGGAATATTCGTCGTCATCGACATCATTCACCAAACGCACATCGCAAACAGACCTTCCCCCAACTGTTTGTTATCGGCACATCGCCCCACACACTTAATGACCGCTCTCTCAATGAAAAAAGTTCCTCGCAAAAACCAAAAAAGCCCAGGGACTGCAGTCCCTGGGCTTTCGCTTGTACCAGAATTATTCGCCTTTCAGCGCCTTCAAATGCCGTATGAAATGATCTCGCAGCACGTCTTCATACGTTTCCGGATGAGCTGTCACCACTGCCCAAATCGCCGCCTTATACCGCGGATTCGTCAGCACACTCCCAAATGTGCAATGCAAAATCTGTCGGCCCGGCTCCGTAAACCCCTTCCCCGCAACCACATCTTCCCACCGCTCCAGATAAAGCTGTTCCAGTTTTTTCACATCGCTTACCACTGCCGGCGCCGGAACTTTTTTCACTTCTGCGCTCACGTGATAAGTCGCCTTGTCCACGTCATAGCGTTCTCTCGCAAAATCGATCAGTTCGCGGAACAGGTTTTCATCGTGCCTTGCTACCACTCGTAGCATTTCCAAGTAACTCGTCCCCGCCGTCTTCACGTGCCACTTTCCCTTTGTGACCCGAGCAAAGATTCCGTAAATCGAAAGTTTGTCCGATCCGGAATGCAAGCTGAGCTTATACGGACCAACCGCCTCCATAATCGCGACATGATCCGCCAAGCTTTTCTCGAACGCCTTTAAGTCGCCCTTATAATCCACGCCTTTTTCAAAATCTCCCACGTATCGCGGCGCCAGACTCACCAGCTTGACTCCCCGCGACAGCACCTGCTTGGCGATAATCCAGTGCTCCGCGAGCGTCGTCGGCTGCGGCGTCTCGTCCACCGACAACTCAATTTCATAATCCCGCCCGATCTTCTTATTCACCGCATCAATATATTCAGCCAGCTTCACGGTTCGATTAATCGCCCGCCCATACTTCACCGCCGCCCGCATCACCGCTTCTTCATTCAGATCAATGACCGTCCCCGTCGCCAGTTTCACTTTTTTCCCCACACACTTTTCCACCCAAGGAATCTCCGCCCTCACCGCCGCAAATGTCCCCGCCAATTCCTCTTTCGCATATCCATCCGCTTTCGTGTCCACATCTTCCGACGGATCGATCGTGAAGAACGTGAATCCCGCCGCCGCCGTCCGGTCCACATCCTCCGGCAGCTTCAAATGGTCCGCATCCGCCCCATGCTGCCCCAAATACCCCCCCCCCTTCGCATGCTCCATCCCCCGCATCGCATCCCCCATCACATCGACCGCCGTCCGCCCCGTTCGCGTCATCTCCCGAATGCTCTGCTGCGCAAACATCGGCAACACTCCCCCACCCGCCTCCTTCATCGCCGCCACATGTCCCGGCGTCGCCAACCCCGTGCGATCTCCAAACCCAAAACTCGCCTTCAATCCCAGAACCCCAGCCGCCGGTACTGTCGCCATGGTTAATCTCCTGTCATTGCATGACAATAACTGCCGAGAATCCTACCATAGCTCCCCCACGCTGTCCCGGATACAATCCTCCATCGCCCCCTGGGTCTGCCAATTTTTCTGTCGCCAAGGTGGGTGAGTCGTCAAGTCGTTAAATCGTCAAGTCGTTAAGTCGAATTGGCAAGGTCCATCTTTCGATTGAACGGCTTGACGACTTGACGATTTAACGATTTAACGACCTAACGCCGGAGCCCACATGGCCTTCGACTTCCTGAAAAAAGCTCTTTCCAAGACGACCGAAGCCGCGAAGGCTTCCGTCGACAAGCTCAAGGCCGGTCTGACCAAGACCCGCGACGTCTTCGTCGGCGGACTGCGTTCCCTCCTCCGCGGCCGAAAACTCGACCAGGCACTCCTCGACGAACTCGAACACCGTCTGATCACCTCGGACCTGGGCGTGACCGCCTCCGCCAAAATCGCCGCTGACCTCAACACCGCCTGGAAAGAAGGCAAAATCGACTCCGGCGATCAGGCCCTCGATTTCCTCAAAGCCGAAATGAAACAATACTGGCCGCCGGAATCGCGCGAACTTAAATTCGCCGCCAACGGCCCAACCGTCATCCTCGTCTCCGGCATCAACGGCGCCGGCAAAACCACCTCCATCGCCAAGCTCGGCCAATACCTCAAATCCCAAGGCAAATCGGTCATGGTCGCCGCCTGCGACACCTTCCGCGCCGCCGCCGTTCAGCAGCTCACCATCTGGGCCGAGCGGATCGATGTGCCGATCATCAAGCATCAGCAGAATTCTGATCCTGCTGCGGTTGCGTTTGATGCCTGCGACGCCGCCGTTGCGAGAAACATGGACGTGCTGATCATCGACACCGCCGGCCGCCTTCACACGCAGGACAACCTCATGCGTGAACTTTCCAAGATTCGCCGCGTGATCGAAAAACGCATCCCCACCGCCCCCCACGAAGTCCTGCTTGTCCTCGACGCCACCACCGGCCAGAACGCCATCCGCCAAGCCGAGGAATTCATGAAAGCCGTCCAAGTCACCGGCATCTTCCTCGCTAAGCTAGACGGCACCGCCAAGGGCGGCATCGTCGTGGCCATCCGACATCAACTCAACCTCCCCGTCAAATTCGTCGGCCTGGGCGAAAAGCCCGAAGACATCGAACCCTTCCATCCCGAAGCATTCGTCGAAGCCCTCTTCGCCGAAGAGCAGGAGAAGTCAGAAGCCAGTAGCCAGAAGTAGGTTATAATCCGGTATCAACGTTAAGGAGCTTGTCCAGGAACATTTCGCTCACCCCGGAACTCGAAGAATTTATTCAGTCCAAGGTTGATTCCCGGATGTATCAAACCGCCGGCGAAGTGGCCCGCGAAGCGCTCCGCCTCATGGCCCGGCAGGAGCAGGACCGACAGGCCAAACTCGAAGCACTCAAACGCGACGTCCAGATCGGCCTCGACCAACTCGACCGCGGCGAGTACATCGAAAGCAAAGACCTGACCGTTGAACGCATTCGACAGGGCGCCATCAAACGCTTCGGCGACCCGACCAGGAGCAAACGCCCCTGATCGTCAGCCCCCCGGCTCTGCCGGGGGTTCGCACGCCAGTCCCCCCCCAGGGCAAACGCATTTGACCATCAGAGCCGCGACCGTAAGGGAGCGACCTCGCGGCAATGCGTGAATGACGCGGGTCGCTCCCTTACGGTCGCGCTCTGAACTCCAGGTGCGTTTGCCCTGCCTCGTCACCCACGCTCAAAACTGCTATTCTATCTCTCTCCACGGATTTTACGAATTTTACGAATTGTATGAATGAGGCCTTCGAATAACCCTGACGGCACGAAAACAGAACGTGAAAAGCAAGCGGAAAATGAAGGTCCATCCCGGCTAAAGCCGGGGCTATATGAGTTTTTCGAAGGTTTCGAATCCCAAAGGAACGCCATGCAAATCTCTCCCCCCCATCAATCCTCCACCCCCGATCTCGTCGGCATCAAGCGAGCCCTCCTCAGCGTCTCCGACAAGACCGGCATCGTCGCATTCGCCAAGGCCCTCCAAACCGAATTCAACATCGAACTCATCTCCACCGGCGGCACCGCCAAAACCCTCCGTGATGCTGGTCTCACCGTGAAGACATCTCCGATCTCACCGGCTTCCCCGAAATGATGGACGGCCGCGTCAAAACCCTCCACCCCCTCATCCACGGCGGTTTCCTCGCCCTCCGCGACAACCCCGCCCACCTCGCCGCCATGAAAGAGCACAACATCCAGCCCATCGACCTTGTCTGCGTCAACCTTTACCCTTTCGAATCCACCATTGCCAAGCCAAATTGCTCCTTCGCCGAAGCGATCGAAAACATCGACATCGGCGGTCCCGCCATGATCCGCTCCGCCGCCAAAAACCACCGCTCCATCGTCGTCGTCACAGACCCCGCCCAATACGACAAAGTCCTCGATCAGATGCGGACCCACCACGGCCAAACCCCCTACACCTTCCGCCTCGAACTCGCCACCGCTGCCTACACCCGCACCGCCCAATACGATGCCACCATCGCCCCCTACCTCGCAAACGCCACCGAAGTTCACACCGGAGTTCACGCTTTAGCGTGCCACGGCCTCCTCCCGGCGCTCACACCGCATTTGACGAAAATCCAAGACCTCCGTTACGGCGAAAACCCCCACCAACTCGCCGCCTTCTATTCCACCACTCCCACCGAACCTGGCATCGCCACCGCAAAACAACTCCACGGCAAAGCCCTCTCCTACATCAACCTCCTCGACGCCGACGCCGCCATCGACCTCGTCCGCGAATTCCAACTCCCCGCCGCCGCCGTCATCAAGCACACCAACCCCTGCGGTTGCGCCCAGGCCGAATCGCTCGAAGCTGCTTTCGACCTCGCCTACGCCGGCGACCCCACCGCCGCCTTCGGCGGCATCGTCGCCCTCAACCGCGAAGTCGACGAAAAAACCGCCGACGCCATCGTCGCCGGCAAACGATTCCTCGAAGTCATCATCGCCCCCGCCTACACCCCCGCCGCCCTGACCACCCTCCAAACCCGCTGGAAAGACTGCCGCATCCTCGCCACCGGCCAACTCGGCCCGCGTCATTCCGCTGCCTTACACTACCGTTCCGTCACCGGCGGCATTCTCGTTCAACAGCCCGACCTCGCTGGTTTCGATAAGTCTAAATGCACCGTCACCAGCACCCGCCACCCCACCGCCTCCGAATGGTCCGACCTCGCCTTCGTCTGGCTCGTCACCAAGCACGTCAAGTCCAACGCCATCGCCATCGCCAGAAACGGCCAACTCCTCGCCGCCGGCGCCGGCCAGATGTCACGCACCATGTCCGCCAAAATCGCGATCGAACTCGCCAACAAAAACAGCCACGCCGAAAAACTCTCAACCGCCGTCGCCGGTTCCGACGCCTTCTTCCCCTTCCCCGACGCCCCCGAACTTCTCATCAACGCCGGCATCACCGCCATCATCCATCCCGGCGGCTCAAAAAAGGATCAGGACACCATCGACCTGTGCAATCGCCACAACATCGCCCTCGTCACGACAGGCGAGCGACATTTCGCGCATTAACCGAAGTGTACGCGCGGAGTTCACGCTTTAGCGTGTTCGTCCGCCAAAACACGCTAAAGCGTGAACTCCGGAAATCAGGAGCAGCCAACATGTACGAATGGCGTCGCATGTCACTCCAAGAACGCGAAGAAACGCTCAAGAACAGACAATCCCGACGCCGCCCCTGGCACTCACCACCACACCGTTATCTCCCCGGCAAACGCCGCTACAGCGTCTCCGCCGCCTGTTACGAGCACGAACCTATCATCGCCTATTCCGCAGAGCGACTGGACCAATTCACACACGAATTGCTGCAGATCATGGAGCGAGAGTCAGTACAGATTCATGCATGGTGTATTCTGCCCAATCACTATCATCTGATGTTCATGGCAGACGATCTCAAACGAGTCTTGAGTTCGCTTGGCCGGCTACATGGTCGAAGCAGCCACGCTTGGAACGACGAAGAGAATCAACGAGGCCGACGCGTCTGGTGCAACTACATCGACCGCGAAATGCGATCCGACCGGCACTTCTGGGCAACAATGAACTACGTGCATAACAATCCAGTCCAGCACGGCTATGTCGAACGATGGCAAGATTGGCCATGGAGCAGCGCCGATCGTTTTCTGGAGCAGTTCGGCCGAGAACGCGCCAAGGAAATTTGGACTCAGTACCCCATCAACGAATTCGACGACCTAGCCCCGGAGTTCACGCTTTAGCGTGCTCGTCCGTCCAAACACGCTAAAGCGTGAACTCCGGTTTTATTTTCCCCGCCACCGAAACGCCACCACCGCCAACGTCGTAATCTCAACCAAGGTTCCCACGATCACCAGCAATGTGAGCGCATGGCTGAACGTACGCACATGGATGAACGCCATCAAGTTCTGCTGGAAGCCACTACAAGCCATCACCCACAAGAGCAGGCTCGCCGCATACGTGATGCTCAAACCCGCACATATTCGTGTGCTATGTGAGATGCGCTTGCCCAGGGACCAAACGACGAAAGTACCGAAGGCGATCGCGACGGTGGGCATACTGAGATGCACGATAGGCCACAAGCTTCGTACCCTCTGATCGAGGCTACTCAAGAGGTGGTTTGCGAATAAGCTCAGGCACGTTGCGACAGAAGCCATTCCCAAAAACGCTACGACGTATCCGGCCCAAACCTCAATTCTGGAAAGCTCGCCAAAGATCAACACACGCAAATGGCAGAGCACCAGCGGAATTCCGACGAAACCACTCAGAACCATCGTGTAAAAACAGATCATTTGTTTGTGATCCCCCATCCACTCCCTCTGAAAAGCCACCGCCAAGGCCTGCAGGGGCGACGGCCAGTTGGGATGTCCCACAAATGGAAGCACCAACGCAGGCAAAATGAACAGCAGCACGATCAAGCGAACGACCGTCGGAAATTTCACCGGCGCTGCAATCGGTTGCGACGCGTAGTCCAGAACCAGATTGCCTTTCGACATAATTCCTCCCGCTCGGAGTTCACGCTTCAGCGTGATTTCCCCGGAGTTCACGCTTTAGCGTGTTCGTTACCCCAAACACGCTAAAGCGTGAACTTCGCCTAAATAAACTTAATCTTCCTCGCCGCAAACCCACACATCCGCAGCAACAACCACCCATGTCGAAACCGCGATATATTCGTCGAGCCATACGTCCGCTGCTTATAATGCACCGGCACATCCACAATCTTCAAATTCAAACGTGCCGCCCCGAACAACAAATCAAAATCCCCGAACGGATCAAAATCCCCGAAGTACGCCCGGTTCGCCACGATCTTCTCGTAATCGCTCTTTCGCAGGACTTTCGTTCCGCAGAGCGTATCTCGCAGCCGCTGGCCCAGCAGATATGTAAACATCCACCCGAATCCCTTGTTGGCGATCATATTCAAAATCTGCATCGCCTGTTTTTCCATCGGGTAGACCAGCCGCGATCCGTTGGCGAACTCGCATTCGTGCTTCGCGATCAGATTCACAAACCGCGGCAACTCCTCCGGCGGCACCGAAATGTCCGCATCCAAAATCATCAATATTTCCCCCGTCGCCTTCTCAAATCCCAATCGCACAGCGTCCCCCTTCCCCTTGCCCGTTTGTTGAAAACACGTCACCTCCAAGGGGCTGCCGCTGGCACGGTAATCCGCCGTCACTTCCTGGATCATCTTCCATGTGTCGTCCGTCGAGTTGCCTTCCACGAACACCACTTCCGTTTTCTCGCCCATGACCGGAATCCGATCCAGCAGCGGCTTGATGTTCCCCGCTTCGTTCCTCGCCGCCACCACCACGCTTATTTTTTTCGGAACCTCCATCCGCCTCTCCCGTGGCAGCATTCGCCCGACCGTGACCGTACACAAATTCATCGTCCGAACCATCGGCAACGGCGACACCCACCGATTCACCAAATTGCTTAGCACCGGAATCCCCACCGGCCACAAAATCGCATCCTTCTGCGAAACAATATCAAAATCGCATTGTCGCAGCAGGCTCTTTACCTCCGCCGGCGGAAGCCAGCTTTCGTCCGGAACCCGTGCTTTCCATCTCACCAATTCCCCGAACCGAATCATCGGCTGCCACAACCGACTGAACGTCACCACAATAATCCGCGTTCGATCGTGACACACGCTCCGCAGCGCCTCGAGCGCCGTGTACAAATCATACAGCTGCGGCAACACTCCGGACATAATGACATAATCAAATGTCTCCCGCAGTTTCCCCACCTCCTCCGCCGCCATTTCATGAAACACGTATTCCGGATGCGACTGTCGCGCATCGCGGATCGCCACCGCATTGAAATCGATTCCCACGCCATGCGCCGGCTTGAGTGCCGCGAGCATGTCCCCGCCTGCGCAGCCGATATCCAGCACCCGCGAGTTCGGCAGAACGTGGTTTTGCAGAATGCGTGCCAGGTAGCGATGAAAATACCCATTCCGCGCCCGCGAACTTCGCAGCCGCGCATAGTTCGCTTCGCCAAACGTTTTAATTGCCTGGCGATGCTGAAGCTCAGGTGCAAGAACCGTATCCATCCCGCCGCATCCTCAAAAAACACAATCACCCCCCACAACTACCAGGAGCCCCGCATGGCAATGCGGGGCTTTGGGGAGCGAATTGTACAAAAGCCCCGCATTACCATGCGGGGCTCCTTTTTCACGTTTCGGATTGTCTGACTCACGGTGCCGGCGTCGTATGCGACACGCCGGTGACGTTCGGCCCGATATTCGTCAGCGGCGGCAGATTCTTGAACTCCTCCGCCAACGTCTTCTCATCAACCTGCGTAATCTCCGCCGTCTCCAGCAGTTTATCGACAACCTTGCCGTCGCGGATCTGCAGGAACAATTGTTCCAACTGCCCGGAAGCGGACATCTGGCCTTTGAGTTTTTCCGGGCGGCGGCCGTACTGCACCGCAATCGCCGCGATACGGGCATTGACTTCCTCTTCCTTCACGTCGATGTTGAACTGTTCCGCCAGTTTGCCGAGGATGAAGAACAGCCGCAGATCCACCGCCGCCTGCTGCGCCGACGAAATTCGCAACGCATCGATCTGCTGCACAATCTCCGACTCCGGCACGCCGCGTTCCATCAGCTCCGTCGCACGACGACGCAACACATTCCCCATCTGCCGCTGCGAAAGCTTCGCCGGCAAATCCAGCGTCGTATTACCCAGCAGATAACGATACACCTGCTGTGCCATTGCCCCCTTGGTCTCCTGCTCCAACTGCGTCACCAGGCGTTCCTTCAAATCCGTCTTGAGCGAGTCCACTGTATCGAACCCCAGCATCTCCGCGAATTCCTTATTCACCTCCGGCAAATGCTGATACTTCACGCCCTTAATCGTCAAATCCACCTTGATCTTCTTCTCACGGAGTTTCTCTTCCGGATGATCCTGCGGTGCGGTCCCTTCCAGCGTCACCACCGACCCGATCGTCGCCCCCATGAGCTTGTCGCCCATATCGTCGAACTTGACGCCGGCGATCGTTCCCGCACGAGGCTGCAGACTCACCGCCGCCTGCTCCGCGATGACCGTGCCCTCTTCCGATGCCACTTTCACATCGGCCGTCACCGTGTCGGTTTCCTTCACCGGATCGGTCGAATCATGCCAGTTCCCAAAATATTTCCGCAGGTTTTCCATCGCCAGATTCAGCCGTTCCTCGTTCGCCTCGAGCGTCGGCCGCTTCACCTGAATCTTCTCAATCGACGGCAGCGCAAACTCCGGCGTCACCTCGATCTCAAACGACAACGTCAACGCCCCCGACTCCGGCAACTCGATCTTCGCCAGATCGATCTCCGGATCACCCAACGCATTGAGCTTATTATCCTCGACCGCCGCCGTATAAGCCTCCGCCACAAGCTGCTGCTTCACGGTATTCTTCAAATCCGTCCCGAACCGCTTTTCAATCAGCCGCTTCGGCGCGCGTCCGCGCCTAAACCCCGGCAGCACCGCATCGCGCTGCAACTCGTTATACGCCTCTTCCAACTTGCCCTTGATCCGTTCCTCCGGAATCACGACGTTCACCTTCTTGCGAGCCGCACCGGCCTCCTCAATCGTCACCGTCGACTTGGGCAGTTTGTCTTCTTCAACTTCGGTCATGAGAACGCTCCATCAAAAGTTAAAAACTTTAAAGTTAAAAGTTAAAAGGGGGCGGAAGCAAAAACGCAATCGGCCGAACCGCCAGGCGTCTGGTGCCTTGTGTCCCCGTATGAGGAGCAGTTTGGCCGAATGCGCTCGTCGCGACCAACGCCTGGTGGAACCGGTATCTCGCGACAAGGCTCCCGCCCCGAAGTGAGGCAGGAAGTCACTAGCATACCCGGCGAAGCTTCGCATGGCAATGCGAGACTATTTACCATTGGATTTGGTGATCTGGCAATCTGGTGATCTGGTGATTTGCGCTGTCGCGTATACGGAAATGCTCTTCGATTGCCAAAGTCACAATCACCAGATCACTAAACCCAAAATCATGGAGGCGCTCAGGCCGGTGTGAACTTCAGCGAGACAGAGTTAATGCAGTAGCGTTGTCCGGTGGGGGTTTGGGGCGCGTCGTTGAAAACATGGCCGAGGTGGGAGCCGCAGGCGGAACAGAGAACTTCAGTGCGGCTCCTGCCCAGCGAGTGGTCTGGCAGGAGTTTGACGCGATCGCCGGCCTTGGCGGCGTAGAAAGCAGGCCAGCCGCAGCCGCTGTTGAACTTGGTCTCAGCGCTAAAGAGTTCCGCTCCGCAGGCAGCGCAGGAGTAAATGCCGGGCTGAAAAAATTCGTCATACTTGCCGCTGAAGGGACGCTCAGTCCCCTTCTCACGGAGCACGGCATACTGCTCCGGCGTAAGAATCTTTTTCCATTCCTCTTCCGTATGCGACATAATAGCTGACTCCATCTTCTGGCTACTGGCTTCTAGCTTCTGGCTTCTTCAATAATGCAAGACAATTTGATTTGCAACTTCCGCCCAAGTGTGTAAGTTTGGCGGCTTATCATCAAGGAGTATGCGATGAGTCTGATTTGGCAGCGGTACCAGGAATATCTCTGTGAATGTCCGTCGGTGGGTCTGACGCTGGACATTTCGAGGATGTGCTTTCCGGACGATTTTTGGCAGCAGAAGTCGCCGGCGATGCAGAATGCCTTCGCCGCGATGAGGGAACTGGAGAAAGGAGCGGAAGTCAATCAGGATGAGAAGCGGATGGTGGGGCACTATTGGCTGCGAGATGCGTCGCTGGCTCCCACTGCGGAACTGCGACAGGAGATCGAGTCCATGGTGGCGGAGGTGAAAAACTTCGCGTCGCAGGTGCATGAGGGGAAAGTGGCGGCGGAAAACGGCCAAAAATTCGAAAACCTCCTGGTCATCGGAATCGGTGGCTCCGCTCTTGGCCCGCAATTCGTGGCCGACAGCCTCACCAGCACGGCTGACAAAATGCGGGTCTTCTTCTTTGACAATACCGATCCGGACGGAATGGATCGAACGCTGGCTCAGATTCAAGCGGGGGGGGGGGGGGGCCGGGGGGGGCGCTCCGGGGGGGATTTTTCCAAGAGGGGGGGCGGCGGCGACCGGGGACAGGAACACGGCGCC
>WQYP01000134.1 GCA_009781185.1 Phycisphaerales bacterium
GTTGATGCGGGAGTATGTAGAGACGTATAAAAACAAGCCGACGACGGTGGATGACTTTGAAAAACTGGCGGGAAAGGTCAATGGAGAAGATCTGTCGTGGTTCTTCTCGCAATGGATCGATCGGACGGTTTTTGCGCACTATAAAGTGGATGTGGAAGTGGGGGAGAAGCCGGAAGGGGCGTCGGGGTTTAGGGTGAAGGTGACGATTACGCAGCCGGATGATTTGGTGAAGATGCCGGCGGATGTGACGTTGATTGGTGTTGCGGGGGAACGGCAGGTGGTGGCGAACGTGATGCTGGATAAGAGGGAGCAGGTGGTGGAGGTGGTTTGCGCGTTTCGGCCGGTGCAGGTGATCGTGGATGAAGGGGGATGGGTGTTGAAACGTCCCGGGTCGGATAACATTTGGCCGAAGGTTGAGACAAAGACGAAGTGAATGATGAAATTCGCCACAGACAGACACAGACAGCCTCGGACAGATTTTCTGGTGGTGTTGGTGTTATTGGTTATTGGGATGATGGGCGTGGCGGCACGGGGGGCGGATGTGGAGGGGCGGATTGTGTCGCTGGGGATTGGAGGGGCGGGGGAGAAACAGGGGTTGTATCGGGCGGGGACGTGGGTGCCGGTGCGGGTGCATGTGGAGAATCGTACGGGTCGGCAGTTTGTGGGGCGTCTGGGCGTCGAGCAGCCGGACCTGGATGGGGATAAGGTGATGTCGATCGGTGGGGAGGTGATTTTGCCGGCGGGGGATGTGGAGGGTCGTGATGTGTGGCTGTATTACTGGCCGCGGCCGGATGAGAGGTTGGAATCGCCGCTGTCGGTGGTGGTGATGGAAGGGAAGGCGGTGGGCGGTGGTGGTGGGTCGGTAGTGGGGCGGATCACGCAGCCGGAGGATGGGGAGACTATTCGTCGTGAGCGGGGTTTGAATCGTCAGCGGTGGGTGGTGGTGCTGGGCGGGCAATCGATGGGATTCGGGAGCTTTTTTCAGGCGATCGGCGGAACGCAGCCGGTGGCGTTTTCGTGGGTGCCCTCGCCGCGGCAGTTGCCGGACAACGTGCTGGGATATGACGGTGTGGATGTTCTGGTCTGGCAGGCGGATGAGGTGAGAGTTTCGGATTTCGGGGCGAGCGAATTTCAGTTGAAAGCGATTCTGGATTGGGTGCGGGCGGGCGGGCATTTGGTGATTTCGGTGAGTCGGCAAGGGGCGGAGTTGCGTGGCGTCGAGAAGTTGAGGGCGGCGTTGCCGATGGAATTGACGGAGACGCGAGAATTGGCGGTTGGCGATTTGTCGTGGTATCCGGGGCTGAGGATACCCGCTGGGACGCCGTTGCGAGGTGAGCGTCTTTTGCAGGCGGTGGGGAAACAGAAGTCCGGGGTGAGGCCGGTGTCGGGAGGAATGACAGGGGTTTTCGCGGAGCATCCGTTTGCGGTGACGGGATTGTATGGTCAGGGCGCGGTGACATTGATCACGGTGGACATGGGGAATCCGACGTTGGGACAGATGTTGTCGGCGGAGGACTGGTTGAATTTTTGGACGCAGGTTTGCGGCTGGTCGGGCCAGTCGCCGACGTACCTGATCAGCCGAGCGACGTACGAACGTGCAGCGAAAAAAGCATCGGAAGAAAATCGTCCGGACCCGGTGGCGACGCCGGCGGATTTGCGGATGGGAGAACGCATCTCGTGGGATGTGGACGTCCACGAAGTGACGGCCACTCGCACGCTGGTGGCGCTGTTGTTTTTGGGATTGTATTGGCTGGCGGCTGGGCCGATCGGGCATCTGGTGCTGCGGCGATACAAGGTGGTGCACTGGAGCTGGTGGGTGTTCGGCGGAACCGTGCTGGTGGCGGCGGGAGTGGCCGGCGGCGTGGTGACCTATTTACAGTTGACGAATTATGACCTGCGGCACAAAACGGTGGTCAGGGGAACGGTTGGCAGCAAGGATGTGACCGTGACAGGCTTTTACGGAATCTTTGCGCCACGGAGCGGGCAGTTGACGGTGGCCTGGCCGGAATCGGCGAGAGGGAGGTTGAGTTATTTGGCGCCGCTGTGCACGGGTGATGCCGATGAGATCAATTCGTATGCGGATCCACAGAGTTATGAATTGCTCAATGAGAAGCCGGGTGAGGCGAAGGTGGTGTTTCGCAATACGCTCAAGAAGCTCGAAGGCCGCTGGACGGGAGAGCGGGAGGGAATTGTCGGGCAGGCGGCGGTGACGGGCGGGTATCCGCCGACGCTGGTGGGGAAGCTGGAGAATCGGACGGGCTACGATCTGAAGCAGGTATTGATCGTGGTGCATGCGTTTTCCGGGAGGGCCGGGCAGGGGACGGGGTTTGTGTTCAAGGTTGGGCAATGGCCGAAGGGCGGGACGATTGATCTGGCGACGGACGCGAAGATTCAAATGGTGGACCGTATGGTGGCGCCGTTGGAGAACATTCTGCGAGCGCTGGCGTATACGCAGGCGACGGGGCATGTGATCAAAGGCGTCATGAGTGGCGGCGGCGAACTGAGCGAGATGGACAGGAAGAGCAAGGACGGGATTTTGCCGGAGATGCTGGATGTGTTGCTGGATGCGTGGCGGCTGGATCCGCTGAGCGTTCCGGGGCGCATCGAGCCGTCGCGGGGGCTCACGCGGACGATGGATTCCACGAAGTCGCTTTATGCGGCCGGTGCACTGATCGTGGCGAAGGCGGGGGATATTGACAAATCGGAATATGTCAAGAGCCCGGTGCCGATCACGGTGAACGATCATGTGGTGGAGGGGAAGGGGGAGATTTTGTTTACGTGGGCGTTGCCGTTGGAGGGCAGTGCGAAAGGTGGCGGGATGTTGGGGGAAGAGTAAAAGTTGTAAAGTTAAAAGTTAAAAGGAAGCTAAAAGTGAGAAAGTTAAAAGTTAAAAGGAGTTTCGAGGCTTCGTACAAAATGAAGTGGCGTGCCTTTTACCTTTTACCTTTTAACTTTGCAACTTTTAACTTCGAGGTGATGGTATGAGCGTGACGATAGAGACGATTAATTTGACGAAGCGGTATAACACCGGGGGGACGGTGCTGCTGGCGCTCAATAATTTGAACCTGACGATCGAGGAGGGGGATTGTTTTGGGTTTATTGGGCCCAACGGTGCGGGGAAGTCGACGACGATCAAGATATTGGCGACGCTTTTGCAGCCGACGTGGGGAGAGGCGAGAATATGTAATCATGTGGTGGGTTATGAATCGCGGCGGATTCGGCCGTTGATTGGGTATGTGCCGGATTCGTTCGGGGCTTATGAGGATATGGTGGTGCAGGAGTATCTGGAGTTTTTTGCCGCCGCCTACGACATCAATGGGGCGAAACGCAAACAGATGGTGGAAGATGTGCTGAGCCTGACGGACCTGGCGTACAAGCGGAACGCGATGGTGGATTCTCTCTCGAAGGGGATGCAGCAGCGATTGAGTTTGGCGCGGGTGCTGCTGCACGATCCGAAGGTTTTGCTGCTGGATGAGCCTGCGAGCGGTCTGGATCCGCGGGCACGGATTGAGATTCGGGAGTTGCTCAAGGAATTGAAGAAGATGGGCAAGACGATTTTGATCAGTTCGCACATTTTGCCGGAGTTGGCGGATTTGTGTAACAAGGTGGGGATCATCGAGCGAGGCGAACTGGTCTTCGCGGGGACGGTGGAGGCGGCGGTGCGGAAGGCGTCGATGGGACAGGTGCTGCACGTGGCGGTGTCGGAGCGGACGGCGGATGCGGCGAATCTGCTGCGAGCAACGCCGGGAATCGCAGGCGTCGCGGTAGACGACAACGTGATGCACGTCACGCTGAACACGGATGTGACGGATACGAGCTTCATTGCGTCACGGTTGGTCGGAGAAAATTATCGCGTGATATTGTTGCGCGAGGAAGAAGTGAATTTGGAGACGGCGTTCATGCGGCTGACCAAAGGAGTGGTGCAGTGAAATTCGAATTTCGAATTTTATTTGAGGCATTACGGTGACAAGTAGTTTATTACGTCTGGCGATATTTAATCCGATTCTGCTGCGTGTGGTCATGGCGGGCGGGCGGCGGCTGCGGCATGCGTTTGTGCGGTGGGGGTATCTGGGGCTTTTGATCATGGTGCTGCTGGTGGTGCAGCTTTCCAGCGCGGCTGGGGAGAGGGCGCTGTCGGACCTGGCCAAGGCGGCGTCGCAGGTGTTTTCGGCGATTTCTTATGTACAATTGGCGATGATTTGTTTGCTGGCGCCGGTGTTTTGCGCGGCGGCGATCACGCAGGAACGCGATTCGCAGACGTACAACATTCTGCTGGCGACGCCGTTGACGAATTTGCAGATCGTGTTGGGGTCGTTGTTTTCGCGGTTGTATTACGTGGTGGCGTTGCTGCTGTCGGGGTTGCCGGTGTTCGCGATCACGTTGTTGTACGGCGGGGTGACGGGGCAGTCGATCATGTTGTCGTTTGCAATTGCGATGTCGACGGCGTTGTTTACCGGGTCGCTGGCGATTGCCATCGCGGTGTTCCGACTGGGGTCGGGGAAAACGGTGTTCTGGTTCTATGTGTTCAATGCGATCTATCTGGTGGCGGTGTATCTGGCGGATCAGTTTTGGCTGAGCGGGGTGAAAGGAGGTGGGGGAACGACGGTATTGACGGGTATCCATCCGTTTTTGGCACTCAAGTCCGTGGTAAGTGCGACGGCCTATCCGACGCCGGAGCCGGGAGCCGTGGCGGATCACATGCTGCTGGCGAAATGGTACCTGCTCTACCCGGCACGGATGTACGTAGCGATCACGACGGTGGCGAGCCTGGCGATGGTGGTGCCGTCGGCGATCGTGCTGCGGCGGATCGCGCAGGTGTCGGATGCGGGGTTGTGGGCGTTTCTGTGGACGGTTTTGCGGCGTGGTAAGGAAGGGCGGACTCGCCGAGCGCGAAGCGTGTGGCAGAATCCGGTGGCATGGCGAGAAGCGGCGACGCGGGCAGGATTCTCGGGACGAGGACTGATGCGCTGGCTGACGATTCTGGTGGGCCTGGCGGCGGCGCTGGCGGTCATGTACATGTATCACACGAAGAAGCTGGACCTTCATTGGGCGCGGATGATATTGATGGGGCTAGTGATCGTGGAGTTTTCGGTGTCGCTGCTGGTGGCGACGAATACGTCGGCGTCGGCGGTGACCAAGGAGCGGGAGAGCCAGACGTTGGACCTGCTGCTGGTGACGCCGATCACGTCGCGGTATTACATCTGGGGGAAGTTGCGTGGGTTGGTGAGTTTCATGCTGCCATTCGCGGCGGTGCCGACGATCACGATGCTGATCGTCGTGGTGTACGATGCGGTGCGGACGATGATGGGAGGGAGTGGGTGTGGGGGAGAGTGGGTGGTGTGGCCGGAGACGGTGCTGACGATGCCGCTGTATTTGACGGCGATCATGGCGTGGGCGTGCATGCTGGGATTGCAGTTGTCGCTGAAGTGGTCGCGGACGATCGTGGCGGTGATGGCGTCGGTGGGGGCGCTGGCGGGAATCTGCGCGGTGCTGGGCGTTTGCGGTTTTGCGGCGGCGGGCAGTTTCGGGCCGGTGGGGCCGGTGGTGGGAGCGATTTCGCCCTTCACGACGATCTGCATGCTCATTTATCCCGGAGAGTTCATGCAGACGGCGTTCGGATCGGGCAAAGTCTTCGAGATTGGCACGAGTGCGGAACTGGGCGGACACGTTACGGTGGCGGTGTCGATCCTGGTGGCGTCGACGGTCTACTGCCTGGCAATCTGGGGAATGTATCGGTCAATGGTGAAAAACTTCGACATGATCATTCGGAAGCAACATCAGTGAAAAGTTAAAAGTTATAAAGTTAAAAGTTAAAAGTCGAACGTTCGCCTATCGGCTCGCGGCTAAACTTTTAACTTTTAACTTTGTAACTTTTAACTTGGTACGTAAGGATGACAAGATGAATATTGCTGTGATTGGTCCGCATCCGGATGACCAGGAATTGGCGATGGGGGGGACGATTGCGATGCTGGTGGGGGGCGGGCATCGGGTGACACTGGTGGACATGACGACGGGGGAGCCGACGCCGTTCGGGTCGGAGGAGATGCGTGCGAAAGAGGCTGCTGCGGCGGCGAAGGTGCTGGGGGTGCAGCGTGTGGCGGTGGGACTGAAGAATCGTGAGGTGGTGCATTCGATTGAGGCGAGGCATCGTGTGGCGGCGGTGTACCGTGAACTGCGGCCGAACGTGCTGTTCGCGCCGTACGGAGACGATGCGCATCCGGATCACGTCGCGGTGACGCGAATTGCGGAGGATGCAAGGTTCGATGCAAAGTTGACGAAGTCGGCGATTTCGGGGGCACCGTGGTACTGCAAGCGGATCATTTATTATTTTTGCACGCACCTGCGGATTCATTTCCCGGCAAGCTTCTGCGTGGACGTGACAGGTCACTGGCAGAAGAAAATCGAAGCGATCAATTGCTATCAATCGCAGTTTTACACGGGTCGCAGCGGCTCGGATCACGGCTCAGTCGTGCGATACGTCACGACGATCGGCCAATATTTCGGCGGAACGATCAACCGCGGATATGCCGAGCCGTTTTATGCAGAGGAGATGATAGGATTGCAATCGCTGGACGGTCTGGTGGTGTGAGGAGGGGAGCGGCGCACCGCGTGGTAATGCGGTGATTTGGGAGAGAATTGTGCCAAACCATCGCATTACCATGCAGTGCTCCTCGGTGCAATTTATTTTTCATAAAAATAGGATTGGTCGATGCCTTTCATATAGACTTCTCGGTCATTGATTTGATCGGTCAAGGCGGAGCGTAGGAGTTCCTGGATTTCGAGGGATTTGACGGGGCTTCGTTCCATGGCGCTGAGGTAATCTGATTTATCCACTTGCCGCCAATCGACGCATTTTTTTAGGGATTTTTTGAGGATGAAGTCGAGCCAGATTCGGGTGGCTCGGCCGTTGCCTTCGCGGAAGGGGTGGGCGATGTTCATTTCGACGTATTTGGCGATGATGTGTTCGAAGGTGTCCTCGGGCATGTTTTCGATTTTTTGCAGGGCTTCGTGGAGATACATTGCGGCGGCAAAACGGAAGTAGCCTTTGGAGATGTTGACGGTGCGGATTTGGCCCGCGAAGTCGTACAGACCGCCGAAGAGGTGGCGGTGGATGTCGCATAGGCCACGTACCGTGCCGACTTCGATTGCGTGGATGGCGCCGCTGTCGAAGAAGGCGTAGGCTTTTTGTTTGCTTTTTTCGTCGATTTCGTTTTCGGTCATGAGGGCATTATACACGGAAAAAGGTGGGGGCGAGCGAGCGTTGATCTTCGATCAACGGCTAAACTTGTAGTGGAAGGCGGATTGGTGGATACTGCGTTTTTCAAATCGAGGTGAGGAATATGACGGAACAAAACGTTTCATCGGTGGAAGCGACGCAGCAGGCACAGGCGGTCGGGGGGGCGGAGGCGAAGCTGCCGCGGATCAATATTTTTTTCAAGACGGTGGCGGCGCTGGCGGCGTCGGATTTGCATGTGAAGTCGGACGCGGTGCCGCGGGTGCGGATTGGGGGGATGCTTAAAACGCTGAAGATGGAGCCGCTGTCGGGGGAAGAAGTCGATGCGATGGCGTTCGAAATGATGAATGAGGAGCAGCGGCAGAAGTTCCACGATAATGGGACGCTGGACCTGGCGTATGCGATGAACAAGACGGAACGCTTCCGCGTGAACGTGTTTCGTCAGCGCGGAACGACGTCGATCGTGGCAAGGCGTATCAATCCGAAGATTCCGAACTACCAGGAGTTGCGGTTGCCGGAGGTGCTGGGAAAAATCGCGGATCGAGAGCAGGGGATGATTCTGCTCTGCGGGATTACCGGCTCAGGCAAGTCGACAACGATCGCGGCCATGATCGAGCAGATCAACCAGACCAAGAGCGTGCACGTCGTCACGATCGAAGATCCGATCGAATATACTTACGTGGATAAGAAGGCGCACATCAATCAGCGGGAGATCGGTTTGGATGTGATCGATTTCGAGTCGGGCATTCGGTCGATGTTGCGTGAGGATCCGGACGTGCTGCTGATCGGCGAAATGCGGGACCGCCTGACGTTTCAGGCCGCGATGCAGGCGGCGGAGACGGGGCACCTGGTCTTCTCAACGATCCACGCCTCGAGCGCATCGGGCGCCATCACTCGCATTCTGGAACTGTTTCCCAAGGACCAGCACTCGAACATCCGGCAGGTTCTGGCGGCGAATATCGTGGCGATCATCTATCAGAAACTGGTGCCGGCGCTGGATCCGAAGATCAAGCGCGTGCCCGCGGTGGAGGTGATGCTCAATTCGCCGTCGGTGCGGAAGTACATCCTGGAGGAACGCGAATCGGAATTGACATCGGTGATCCGAAACGAACGAGGGACCGGCATGATCGACTTCAACGATATGCTGGCAGACCTGGTGACTGGCGAAATTATTTCGTCGAAAGAGGCGTTGGCGTCGTCGCCGAATGCCGATGAGCTGCGGATGCGAATGAAAGGGATCAAGACGTTTTGATTTGGTGATCTGGTGATTTTTAATTTGGCAATTGGATGGCACTTCCGCATACGCGACAGCGCCAATCACCAAATCACCAGATCACCAAGTTCTGTGGGCTTGAATAAAGGCGGGTTTGTGACGATCATGCGGAGACGTTCTGGTTGTTCGAAAATGGATGGCGCATGTTTGATTATTTGAACTTGGTGTATTGGTTGATCGCGTTGGCGTCGCTGCTGGCGTGGGCGCGGTTCAGCACGTTTGTGGCGGGTGATGTGGAGACGGTGCTGGTGGATCAGCCGGAGCTGGGGTGGAAGTTGGGGACGCTGGGGGCATTGTTGGCGATGATGATGGTGTGGGTGGTGATGCCGTCGTTTTGGGTTGCGTTGCCGGTGAATGTGGTGATTGCGGGCGTGGTGCTCGGGACGTATTGGTTTTTGCGGGTGAAGACGCTGGGGCCGTCGGGTCATTTGTTCCGAGGCGCGTTGGACACGTTTACGCGGGCGACGGGTACGCTGGAGAACCGCAGGAACGCCAATCAGGTGCAGTTGGTGTATCTTCGGGGCGACGATCAGCCGCTGCCACTGCCGCATCGTGACGATCCACTGGCGGCGGGACTGGCGACGGCGGATGAGATATTGATTCAGGCGCTGGTCCGGCGAGCGGAGCAGATCGAGATGATCCCGGGTGGCGGGGGAGGGAATTATTCGTTGGGAATGTTGGTCGATGGAGTGGCGTACAATCAGCCGCCGTTGGCGAGGACGGTTGCCGAGTCGGCGATCCAGGCGTTCAAGGTGATGTCGGGTTTATCGGTGGAGGAGCGGCGGCGGCCGCAGACGGGGAAACTCAAAACCAGGGATGCCAGCGGAGTGATCACGACGTGGACGGTCCGCAGTTCCGGTTCGACGGCCGGTGAACGGCTTACGATCGCGGCAAACGAACAGGGGCGGTGGAACATGAAAATGGATGCGCTTGGACTGACTTCCGATCAGCTCAAAGATGTGAAGACCGTGACGGCGGATACGCAGGGAATCGTGCTGGTCGCTTCGCCCAAAGGACATGGACAGACCAGCATCCTCTACGCGTTCATGCGGCAGCATGATGCGTTCATGAACTCGCTTTCGCTCTTTGAAACGGATCCGAAGGCGGAGATCGAAGGGGCCACGACGGTGAAATTCGAAGGGCGTGGGAGCGACCAGACTTATGCCAAGGCGCTCCAGTCGCTTTTTTTGAAGGACCCGAACGTGGTGCTGGTGTCACAGGTGGGCGATTCGCAGACGGCCGACACGATCTCGCGTTTCGTCGGCGAAGAAAGCGCCCACGGCCGGCGCGTTTACGTCGCCCTGACCGCCAAAGACGCCATGAACGCCCTGCAACAGTGGGTCTCGCTGAACACCGACAAGGCCGCGTCGATCGATTCGCTCCGGATGGTCGTGGCAGGCCGTCTGGTGCGAATCCTCTGCCCGACGTGCAAGATTCCCTATCAGCCCGACGAGTCGACGCTCAAGAAGCTGAATTTGCCGCTGGGTCGGAATCTGCAATCGTTCAAGGCGAACACCGCTCCGATCGTGGACAAAAAAGGCAACCGGATCATTTGTCCCGACTGCGGCGGCACTGGCTTCCACGGGCGCACAGGCATTTTTGAAGTCATGGTGATCAATGACGAGATGCGAAAGGCGATGAAAAACAACGCCAACGAATCGCAGATCAAGGCGATTGCGCGGAAGAATCACATGATCCTGATGACGGAGCACGGCATCCGGAAGTTCGCCACCGGCATCACGGCGATCAACGAAGTAACACGCGTGATGAGCGCTGACAAACCGGCGAAGGCTGGACGATAAGTTTTAATCTGGTGATTTGGTAATCTGGTGATCTGGTGATTTTGAATTTGGCAATTGAATGGCATTCCCGCATACGCGACATCGCAACTCCCCAGATTACCAGATTGCCAAATCACCAAATCCAAATGGAGTGATTGATGTTATTGAATTTCATCGTGCTGCTGGTGATTTTGGTGGCGACGGCGTATTTCGCGACGCAGGGACTGCTCTCGTCGCTGCTGGCGTTTGTGACGGCAACGTTTTCGTCGATCCTGGCGATGGGGATGTTTGAAGCGTTGCAGGGGACGGTGGCGGGGTATTGGCCGCACCTGGCTCGCGGCGTGGCGTTCCTGGCGGTGTTCACTGTTGCGTTTGGAGTGACTCGGTTTTGTGCGGACTATTTTATTCCCAAGAACATTAAGCTGCCGAAGTTGATCGATTCGGCGAGCGGCGGCGTGCTGGGATTTTTCGCGTCGCTGGTGATTGTCGGAACGTGTCAGTTGGGCGTTGGGATGCTGCCGGTGCATACGACAATCCTTGGCGTTGGCGGAGATCAGGAGTATCCCACGGAGGCGAGGATGCAGGGCTCAAGACAGGGGGAAGTGGTCTCGAGCGATGGGATATCGATGTGGCCGCAGCGATTCACGCTGGCGATGTGGAACGGAGCATCGGGTCGCGGGTTGGGCGGAGACGGGGCGTTTGCGGCGGTGCATCCGGATTTGCCGATGGAATCTTACGGGTATCGCAATGTGACGCAGTACGGTTCGAATCCTGCGCTACCGGCGGATTTGCTGAAGGTGGAAGGTCCGTACATGTCGAGCGATCCTGTCTTGATGAAAAAGGCCAGCATTGAGGCGGGCTCGCAGGCTGCGGTGTTGCGGCTGGTGATTGACAAGGGCAGTGACTCGCCGCACATTTCGTGCGACACAAGCGACAGCATGTTCCGGATCACGCCGACACAGGTGCGACTGGTGACGGACAAAGGAGGGGGGGGGGGGATAAGTCAGCGTTTACCAATCGTATTTTTGGTGAAGGGGACGACGTTCGAGGTGAGGCCGTTGGGTGTCGGCGATACGGGGGTCGA
>WQYP01000135.1 GCA_009781185.1 Phycisphaerales bacterium
GGCGGAAGAGGGAGCCAAAGCCCCCCATTTCCCTGGGGGGGGCCAAAACGCTACGGGGGAGGGAAAAATGCTCTAAAAATGGGAAGGAATTCCCCCCCCCCCCCCAAAAAAAAACAAGTTTGACGAATTTTTTCGTTGACAGTGGGGCGATTGACGAATATATTCGTCACTGTACTCATCACGTTGTAGAGTTGAGTATGCGGGGTTCGCGACGCCGCAAGCGTTTGCGGTGCTCTGCTGCGAGATCGGTACGCCACTTTTTATTGCGTGAGGTAATAACGCAGTTTGGTACTTTTTTTGGAGGATGATGGATGCCGCGATTGCCTGGTTCGGTGCCTACGGAGGTGGAATTGAGTATTTTGAATGTGCTCTGGGAGCGCGGGCCGTCCACGGTGCGGGAGATTCATTGTGCGATGAGTCGGCAGAAGGAGACGGGGTATTCCACGACGCTGAAGATGGTGCAGGTGATGACGGAGAAGGGGTTGGTGTTGAAGGACGAGTCGCGTCGGCCACAGGTGTATCGGCCGGCGAGGGCGAAGGAGAAGACGCAATTGCAGTTACTGGATGATTTGATTCAGCGAGGGTTTGGGGGGTCGGCAGCGAAGCTGGTGTTGCGAGCGGTGGCGGCGAAACGTGTCAGCGGGGCGGAGTTGTTGGAGATTCGGAAATTGATTGCGCAGGCCAAGGAACGAGATTGAAATCGTTTTGCGGTTGAGGCTACAGGAGGATGTCGCGACGCTGCAAGCAGGGATCGGAGAGAGGGGGGGGAATTGAGAGCACAACGGCCCCGCCGACGGAGTCGGCGGGCTTTGGGCGATAACGGGAAGTTGGTTTGGAATTGTGTCTGAGGAGAATAAGTCATGATCGATTTTTCTGAAACGGTTTCGCCTGTGATTTATCGGTTGGGATGGGTGTTGGTGCATTTTGTGTGGCAAGGGGCGGCGGTGGCGTTTTTGCTGGGGGTGGGGTTGTGGCAGTGTGGGCGAGGTAGGGCGACGGCGCGATATGGGATGGCGGTGGGGGCGATGGTTGTGATGATAGGGGGGGCGGTGGTTACGTTTTTTGTGATGACGGGGGCGGAGCAGGGGGGGCGTGTTGTTTCGGTTTCGCCACCCCGCGAAGCGGGGTCGCTACCTGCATTTTTTGTCGCGCCATCGCCGGATCGGCAGATCGCCCCCACTCCTCATTCAGCGGATTTGCCAATCGGGTCGCTCCCTGACGGTCGCGGCTCGGATGCGGTTTCGTTTGCGGAGCGATTGCGGCCGGTGTTGCCGGTGTTTGTGGGCGGGTGGCTGCTGGGAGTGGTGGTGTTGGCGGTTTATCATTTTGGTGGGTTTGTGGCGGTGGAGCGGTTGAAGAGGATTCGGACGAGTTTGCCGACGGCTGCGGCGGAGGCGATGGTGAAGGAGTTGGCGAGGCGGATGGGGGTGGGGAAGGGGGTGAGATTGTTGGGGTCGGCGGTGGTGGGGGTGCCGATGGTGGCAGGGTATTTTCGGCCGGTGGTGCTGGTGCCGGTGAGTGTTTTGTCGGGGCTGTCAATGCAGGAATTGGAGGCGATCCTTGCACATGAATTGGCGCATATTCGACGGCATGATTATGTGGTGAATCTGGTGCAGGCGATGGTGGAGACGGTGCTGTTCTATCATCCGGCGGTGTGGTGGGTGTCGCGTCAGATTCGGCGTGAACGGGAACATTGCTGCGATGACGTGGCGGCGGCGGTGTGCGGGGATCGGGTGGTGTATGTGCAGGCGCTCGCGTCGCTGGAGGAATTGCGGCCGTGGGCCTCCACTCCGGTGTTGGCGGTGGGGGCGACGGGTTCGCCGGTGGTGGAACGGGTGAGGCGGTTGCTCAATGTGCCGGGCAATCGGTCTTCGCTCAGAACGCGATCTGCCTTGGCTGCCGCTCTTATCGTGACATTGATCTCCGTGCTTCTGCCGCTGGCGTGCGCCCAGCAACGTCGCAATGCGACAATCGCGGAACCGGCGGCGACGTCGCAGCCATCATCGCAACCATCGGTCATGGTCATTCCGCCTGACTCGGGCAGAATCGTTCTGTTCGTCAACGCCGGCGAGCTTTGCATGCAGTATGGCGATCAAACGATCAAAGCCAAGACCTTGAGCTTTCAATTATCGCCGCCTCATCAAGACAAGTCGTTCATCTGCGACATTGAACAGGGAGGAAGACCGCGGTTGTGCGAAGCGGGCGGCCGGTGGCTGTCCATCGGCGATCGTATCGAAATCGATTCGAGCACCGGCCGATTCGGAGCGTCTGGCGGGATCTGGCCGAGGCTGGAAAACATGGCGTCCGCCGCGGCGGCAACCAAGCCTGGCGTCAAGCCTGAGCCGCAGGTCGGGAAAATTCAGATCGATTACAAGACGCAACTTATCACGCTGGAGAACGCGTTGACTGCCGCGAAGGAGGAATTGGCAGCCGCCAAGGCGAAGAAGCTTCCCGCGGATGCGATTGATGCATTGCAAATAGAATCCATACTGATGCGTGGCGAACTATCGCAGTGGGCCAATTTTGCTGAAAGCCAGGCTCCGATTGACGAGCACTTGCGAGATGTTTCATTCAAGGCGGAGGACTCGCAGTTTTCCGCGGGGGATGAGATTCGGATTACCGCCATTCGCGGAACATCCGAGAAGCTTGGGCCAGGCAATACGTATCTGATCTCCGGCACCTACAGGCTGGAGTCGCAAGATCGCGCGACGCTTGAGGTGTACGTTACTTCCGATGCGACATCGCTGATTCCGAACCATCACGACCCATACGACTCTCGGCAGACGATATGGATCGACAAAGGGAGAGGAACTTTCACGGTGTTGCTGCCATTTATGTCGAAGGGGCGTCCTCATGTGAGTTTTTATCCCAGCAACCGCGGAAGCAGTTTTGGAGGGGTTTATTTTTGCTCAGTGAAGCCATTGGCGGAGGTGCAGATTCTGGTGTCGCCGACGGAGGTGTCGTATCAGGGGAAAGTGGTGACGTGGGAGGCGTTGGGAAAGGTGCTGGAGGCGGTGCCGGAACGGGGGAATACGTTTCTGGCGATGAAGTTCACGACGGATCAGATGACACTGAAACGGTATCATGAGGCGATGTATCAGGCGTCGCAGTTGGCGGAGAGGCTGGGGTTTAAGTATGTCAGCGATACGGGGGTGGAACGGGCGGAGGGCGGGAAATGAGACCTTCGAAAAACCTTAATGAACCACGAAGACACGACGGCACGATGTGGGAAACAGTTTGAAAATGAGGGGTTATCCCGGCTAAAGCCGGGGCTATGTGAGCGTTCAGGGCGGGCGAGCGTTGATTTTCGATCAACGGCTAAACTGCCCCTTCCCCAAAAAGCCCCGCATTACCATGCGGGGCTCCGCCCCGCGAAGCGGGGTCGCCACGTATATTTCGTGTTATACATTCCGGCGTTGTCGGTTAGGGATTGATGCCGCCGGGGGGCATTCGCTGGGGGATGAGGGCGTTTTTGATTTGGTTGATTGCGGCGAGGGGGAGATGTAGTTCGAGGGTGAGGGTGTTGGCGGTGATGCCGGCGCTGCCGACGAGCGGAGGTGTGGCGTTGCCTCCGGCTCCCCCACCGCCTCCGGCTGCGGGGGCATCCGTCTTTATCGTCTGGGCCAAGTCCACTAAACGGGAGACCGACAGGTAGAAGACGCCAATGGGGTTGGGAACGACTTGATTTTTGGAGGCGATAATGGAGGCGTGGTTGGCGAGGTTGGAGGAGTTGGTTTGAGCGGCGACGACGGCGGCTTCAAGCTCGGCGGGATCGGAGCCGTAAATGCCAAGCACGCGTTTTCCGACTTCGCCCATGTACATGGAGATACTTTCGCCGTAGAGTTTGGTGATCATGGCGTAGGCTTCCTGCGAGCCGGGCGTCAGCGGTTTGTCGGCAGTCGCTTCGCGCAGCTTCCACTTGATATTGACGCGTGTGAATTTGATATTTTTGATGGTGGTTGGAGTGGGAGAGACGGTGGTCTCCTGGATAATATCGGGATTTCCGCTGCCGATCGCTTTGAGCACCGAATTATTATTGTAAAGCTCGGTCACGATCGCGATGTACTTGGCGGGGTCGGAGGTTTCGATGATGGTGGCGCCGTGCATGATGCCATTGGTGAGGCCTTTGTCGAGCAGGACGATGCTCATGCCGCTGGTCATGGACACGAGTTGGTGGTTGAGTTCGGTGAACTTGGCGATGTCGTCGGGCTTGGCGGCCTTGGTGAAGGCTTCATCGGAAGTGACGCGTTTGATGGCGTCTGCCAAGACGATGCTGTTGGTTTTGCCGTCCCATGCGACGAAGCCAGCGACGAGGAAATCGCCGGCGGGGAGGCCCTGGAGTGTCAGTGGTTTGGCGTTTTTTTGGGCGGCGAGGAAGTTGCCCATGGGGGTGTTGTGCTTGAAGGAGCCGACGGTGCCGAGTGTGAGGCCGGCGTCGGAGAGGCGGAGGGTGAACATGGCGGACTGGGCGTCCTTGATGTATTGGCCGGCGGCGAGGAAGGATTCTTTCAGCATTCCTTTGGCAAGCGCCATGGAGAGCTCGGGAGTCGCCTTGTTCATGCTCAGCAGGTCCATGCGGCTGACGACCATCGTCTGGATGTCTTCCAACTGTTTGGTCCAGCTTGGTTCAACGGCCGGGATGTTCGCCCAGACGACCAGGTCGTTGGCTTCGAAGACTTTCAGGCTGTCTTCGGGGAGGCTTTTGGTGAGGCTGCCTTTGCGTTTTAAGTAGGCGGTGAGCGCTTCGTGGTCGGGGGATAGGGCGACCCATTTGTCGACGGTGAGAGCGTAGCCTTTGGAACTGCCTGGGGGGGTGACTTCGAAGATGCCGTCCTTGTCGGGTTCGCCGGGCTGGAAGTTTTCGAGCATGGCTTTGGGGTCAGTGGTGGGCATGAGGATGACCATCGGCGGGGGAGCGATTTCGTTTTCTTTGGGTTCTGCTGCAGTTTGGACGAGTACGAAGGCGGCGGAGCTGTTGGCGTCGATACCTTTGGTGAAACCGGTGCGTTGCAGGGCGGAGCCGATGGGGTCGGGGTCGGGGGGAAGAGGGAGGTTGAGTTGTGTTGCGGCGTTGGAGAGCTTGGTGCTCAGGGTCTTGAGATTGTTGACGACGATGGCGACTTTGGCGTCGCTGGGGATTTGGTCGAGGACTGCTGGAGCGGCGGCGCGGGCGGCGGTTGCCGTTGCCAGGGTTAGGATTGCTGCTGCCAGGATTGCCCGTGCGTTTCGCCGGATGTGGATGGTCATGATGGTTCCTTTATGTAAATGTGACACTGGGATGTGTGACGCTTGGGACGGATGAGTTCGTGGCGGCAGGAATTGCCGCCGGTATTGGATATCTTCCCCGCTTTTGGGGCGGCGTCAAGCTCTCCCCCCGCCATATCGCGTCTCAGGTGAGCGAGCGTTGATCTTCGATCAACGGCTAAACTTTTGCCTCAGTCCCCACCGCCACCCCGCAAAGCGGGGTCGCTACTTTGGGCGACATTGTGTGGGGTGGGCCCCTTTTGTTGAAATTTTGTGCGGAATTTTCTTGCATTGACGCGGAATAAAATGTACAAGGAAAGCATCAGACGAGGATCGGTCGCTTTTCCATGTCGTTTTACTTGGAGAGATACCATGCCCCATCGTCGCACTTCCGGCGCTAAAGTTCGTTCCCACAAAATCGGCATCGGCAAATCACGTTTCGCGAAAGGAAAACAATCGCGTTTGCTCGAGCGCAAGGTCCTGATGGATTTCTTCCGCCTCGGTGAACGGGCGGAGTGATCGCCCCATCGGCGGGACGCCGATGCCACGAAGTGGTATAGTTTCCGGCGTGCGATCGTGCACGGCAGGAGATTTTTTATGTCCACTTCCATTCCGACGCCGCCGTCGAGCTATGATACGCATCTGCCTTCGTCGACGATTCTCGTCGTGGATGATAATGCGCAGAATGTGGAGCTGATGCAGGCGTATCTGGAGTCGTTGAACTGTACGGTACATGTGGCGGTGGATGGGATGGAGGCGTTGGAGAAGGTGCCGAAGGTGAATCCGGATTTGATTTTGCTGGACATTATGATGCCTCGGATGTCGGGGTTTGAGGTGTGTCGGCGTCTGAAGGGGGATGCGAAAACGCGAGAGATACCGATTCTGATGGTCACGGCTTTGAATGAGCTGGGAGATATTGAGCGCGGGGTGGAGTGTGGGACGGATGATTTTCTGACCAAGCCGATCAATAAGCTGGAATTGGTGACGCGTGTGAAGTCGCTACTGCGGGTGCGGCATTTGAAGTCGGCGCTGGATCGGACGCTGGCGTATCTGAGCGATATGGAGAATCGGCCGGAGTGAAGGGGGAAGTTAAAAGGAGAAATCAGACAATGGCGGAGTCGCGACGCTGCAAGCGTTTTTGGGGATCTGCTACATCATCAAGATCAATGTCAGTTTTTATTCTGGCAGCAAGGCCCCGCATTGCCATGCGGGGCTCCTCCGCGATCCCGCCAAGCGGGGTCGCTACCTGCATTTCGTGTTACGTGCCCTTTTACCTTTTAACTTTTACCTTTTAACTTATAATCCCCTCATGCTTCGCTTTCGCGTCTTCAAAGACGGCGTTACACCTTCCGAACTCGATCTCTCGACCGCTTACCTGGTCGGGTCTGACGGTGTTGCTATTCGTAGCGAGTTTTCTTACGAGAATGGGGAGATCGTCTGCCGCAAACGGGCGGCCGGGCCGGCGGCGCTCTGCTTGATGTGGGAAGTGAAAAATTTTGGGGCGGTGATTCTGGAGACCACGCGTCTGCCGGAACGGGATGAGCCTTATATTCTGAATTTGGAGTTGGCGAGGGGGCGGGTGATGCGGCTGCTGCAGAAACGGGAGGAATGGGGGATTTTTGATGTCGCGGAAGCGGTGGCGGTTAATGATAAGTCAAATGAGGCGAGAGATCTGCTGCTGGAAGCGATTATTCATCAGGGGGATCCGGCGAAGGCCAGCGCGTATGCGGATCGGTGTTTGCAGTTGGCGATGCCGCTGTCGGAACAGGCGGCGCTGACGCATGCGGATCTGTTGTTGCAGCGGCGGATTGCGACCAGGAATTTTCCGCGCGGTGCTTTTGGGGTACGAGTGGATCCGGAAAATGCGACGGAGACGTATCGGCGGTTGCTGCTTTCGGCTGTGGATTTCGCCCGGCTGCCGATTCGATGGAAGGTCATTGAGCCGCAGGAGCAGCAACTCAGTTGGCATATGACGGATGAGTGGGTGGAGTTCTTGCGGCGGGCGCGGATACCGATCGTGGCGGGGCCGTTGGTTTACTTTGTGAATCAGCATATTCCGGAGTGGCTCTATATCTGGGAGCACGATTACGAGACGGTTCGCGATCTGCTCTATGAACATGTCGATCGCGTGTCGGCGCGATATGCGCCGCACGTTGCGCTCTGGAGCGTTTTGGCAGGTTTACATGTCAACGCACATTTTTCATTTACATTCGATCAACTGATGGATCTGACCCGCATGACCGTCGGGCTGGTGAAGAAGAACAGTCCTACGACGCGAACGATGATTTCTCTGACGCAGCCGTGGGGGGAGTATTATGCGACTAATCAGAGGTCCATTCCGCCGCTGCTGTATGCGGAAATGATCGTGCAGTCGGGGATTCAGTTTGATGTTTTTGGCGTTGATTTGCGATTTGGGATTCCGCGAGAAGGGTGCTGGCAGCGGGATCTGTTTCAGATTTCGTCGCTGCTGGATCGGTTTGCCGCCTTGGGTAAGCCGGTGATGGTTACTTCGTTGCAGGCGCCCAGTGCTCCGGATGAAAGCGATGGCGAGAAGCATTCCGCCGGTCTGTGGCGAAAACCGTGGTCCGAAGTGCTGCAGGCTCGGTGGCTGGAGGCGGTGACGGATATTGCGTTGTCCAAGCCTTACGTGGAAGCGCTCTGCTGGCATACGCTGGTGGAGGGGACGCAAAATACGCCATCGATCGTTCCGCACGGCGGGCTGGCGACGCCGGACTATGTGCCCAAGCAGGCGGCGAAGTCGTGGATCTCGCTCAGGCGTGCGGTGCTGAATTTCCGGCAGTCTCAGTCGGCAAGGCCGGCGGTCGGGCCGCCGCAGGAGACGTAATAAAAAGTTAAAAGTTAAAAGGTAAAACCGATCGTCCATGACCAGCACTCCCCAACTGCCTACTCCCCCCACTTCCACCAACACATTCACCCGCTCGCATCGTATCGCTTTCGCCATTCTCACATCCCTGCTTTTTGTATTTCTTTTGGTTCAGTATCTTCGGCGGCCTGTGCCGCTGGATGAGCGGGTGATGATGCAAACGCCCTTCACGCTGCCGAGCCGTGTGGATCCCAATACCGCTACGCTGCAGGAACTCACCCGCATTCCGCATCTGGCGGAAGGACTGGCGAAAAAGATCATCGACTATCGCACGGCTCGTCTGCCGCTGACCAGCGACGGCATCGTGTTCCGCCAGCCTGTCGATCTGACGCACGTCTCGGGCCTCGGACAAAAAACGCTTGATCTGCTGCTGGCGTATTTGGAATTTCCGGAAGAGCCTGAAGAAAGCAATAACGAAATTCGAAACTCGAATGACGAATCAAATTCGAATGTTCAAACGTTCAAATGACCGGAACAGTTATGGCTCCAGTAGTTTCAATCATTTGAATTTCGAATTTCGGATTTGATTCATCATTCGAATTTCGTCATTCACTTCCGAGTTCTTCGCGGGCGATTTCGATCCAGCGGATGGCGTTGCGGGGGTTGCCGCCGAGGGTGTGATTGTCTTTCATGATCACTTCGAGGCGGCAGCCGCGGGTTGCGTTTCTCAGCCGTCGCAATACCACGCGTGCGTGAGCTTCGTCCATCACCGGCCTGGCCAGGTCGCTGGGGGGCGGTTTGTAGGAATAGATGACGCGGTCGCCTAACTGCTCGGCCATCTTCTCCACGTCCGCCCACGCGGAGACCGAGACGCGGCGTAAGCGCGGAGTTTTGGCGATGATGTTCCAGCGCGAATGCAGCGGCTCGCAACAGCCGTAACAATTGAGGGCGAATTTTTCCAGCAGCGGCAGTTGGTAAGGATAGACAAACTCCGCGAATATCTCGGGGCCCCAGCCGGTGGTTTCCTGACTCTCGCAGAAGCCCCACATGTCTTTGGTTTGCGAGGGTTCGTCGGAGTTGTGGGGGTACCTGGTGTAGCCGAAACCACCGGAGCCGACGTAGGAGTCGCCGCGGTTGCTTCGCAGCAGGCCGTGGGATTCCAGGAAATTCACGCGTGCCAGGGTGGCGTCCCGCAGGGAGGCCATGAATCGCTTGAGACCGTCGGGATGGTCGTATATATCCATCATGAGTTGTTCGAGACCGCGGAGATAGGCGGCTCTTTGCGTCAGTCCCAGCGACCACCACCATCCGGTCCGTAAGCGGACGGCGAGCAGGTCGCCCAGTGTGCTTTTGGCCAGTTCCAGCCGCTGCTGCGTCGCCTGGTGGTCCACGGTGATAACCGGAGCGTGCAGTTTGTCCAGGTCGTCGTAGGTTTTCAGCGGGGCGTCCCAGATGAACGATCCGCCGCGCTCGCCGCCGATACGCTGCTCGTGCATGCCCCAGTCAGTCTCCTGGTAGACGTGTGCCACATCAAAGTACGGCTCGATCACGCGATCGTCCTTGAGGCCCTGGGCCCAGAAAATCTCCTTCCGCAGCCGTAGCTCCCAGCCCCTGGCCAAGTCATTCCGACACGCTAACATGTCTGCTTGGATGATCTCTTTCCAGCCGCCTTCCGGATCGCAGAAGATCAGCGGGCGCGTTTCTTCCAGCTCATTGTGCCGGGTCCAGAGATCGCGTTTTTCCTCTTCGGTTTTCCTCGCCGCCAATTCCGCAACCTTCCCCGCGAGACTTCGCAACACAGATCGATCTTCTTCGCTAATGATATCCATCTGATTCATCGCCATGGCACCTAATCCCAGAACAATAGATCACCGGCATATTTATAACGCAATGGCGCATTTCCCCCAACCCAACCCCTTCGGATGCATGACACTGGGTACATCCAGAATCCAGTTGCAATTCTGTGATGTTCGGCAGAGCGATAACCGAACGGCATGCAAGCATGCCGGCTAAATAGGACATGCATCCTCACCCCGCAAAGCGGGGTCGCTACACGAGGGCTATATGAGAGAATTCGTCAATTCGTCTTCGACGGCTTGCATGATCCGTTCGCGGGCGGTTTCGAGGGGGCCGTTGAGACGGCAGCCGGCGGCTTTGGCGTGGCCTCCGCCATCAAACTTCCGGCAGACCTTGTTCACATCCACATCACGCTTGCTCCGAAGGCTCCCACGCACTCGGCTGTCTGTCATCTCCGTCAGCAGAATCACCACTTCCACGCCGCTAACGATCATCGGCATGTCCACCAGATACTCCGTCTGACTCTGATTGGCGCCGGTCTGAGTGAAATCCTGCTGTCGCAAACTCATACAAGCCACACGATCGTTCCCCCCCCACCGCAGACTCGCCAACGCCCGTTCCATGAGTCCCAACTTCGGGCGTGTTTCGTTTTGCTGGAGTTTTTCGTACATCGCCGCGTTATTCACCAGCGGCGTGAGTTCCGCGGCCATCCGATGGGAACGCTCTGTTACTGAATCAAATCGGAACCATCCGGTATCCGACACCAGGCCGGCGAACAGTGCGCCGGCCAATCCCTGATTTATTATGACTCCCGCCGTCTTGGCAAGCTCCCACAAAATTTCCACGCAGGCCGCCGCTTTGGGATCCGCCAGGATGATCGCTGCGAGATCGTCCCGCGAGAGGTGATGGTCGATTGCCAGGACCTTTTCGCGCTGAGCCTTCAAGAAGACTGCCGCCGGCTCTAGTTGGTTGTACGTACATGTATCCACGACAAGGATCGTATCCACCGCCCCGCCAATCCCGTCCGCCCACTGGGCATTCCACGGCGTCAGCTCCCACAGTGGTTTGCCGTCCTTATCCGTCGGCGGCTCAACGAGAAATCGATACTGTCGCGGGACCTCTGCGAACTGCATCAGGAAAATTTCACTTGCCCCCAATTCCCGCAATATCCAGCCCATCGCGGCCTGCGATCCGAGCGCATCGGGGTCAGGCCGCTGATGCGTAAAGACCGCCACCCGCTTCGCCGCCTTGAGCCGCTCTACAACCGTTTTCATCGTTTCCATCAATAAACCCTCACTATGGCGTGACTCGTTCGAGAACAATTTGATCCGCTCATTTCTCTCGACAGTGGTGAGAGTTTTTCATTCTCGGCAATGGTCCCGTAGGGACCGTTGATAATAGCCCACCCATTGATGCAGTGGCATCTACACAAGTTTCTCGACTTTAGCCGATGAAGTTGGGTATGTCACGCAATTATCGTCAGTGGGGGTGTGGCCA
>WQYP01000136.1 GCA_009781185.1 Phycisphaerales bacterium
CACCACCCTCGTTCGCCGCAATCGGCCCGGACGGACCTCCCTGTCCATACACCGACCGCAGCAACTCCCGTGGTAGAACTGTCTCAATTATCGGCAAGTTTGCACTATTGTTGGCGGCGTGCTCGGTCCGCCTTGCGGCGTACCTTCCTCCGACATGACCACAACACCATTCTCCAACACACCGGCGTTTAAGTATGCTCGGATGAGTTTGAGCAGAGCTTTGTCATCCTCTCGTTGCATGATGCGGCCCATCCGCCGGTCGTGATTGACACGATCGAAAAACTTCTCCAGATCAATGTCCACCACCCATGTGCGCCCGCCGACGATGTGGCGTTGTGCCGCCTCCACCGCCTGATGCGCACTCCTGCCGGGACGGAACCCGTAACTGCTTTGTGAGAACGTGTGATCCCATCGCTTCTGCAGAACCTGTAACAGAGCCTGCTGGATGAATCGATCCAGCACCGTCGGAATGCCAAGCTTACGCATTCCTCCGTTGGGTTTGGGTATCTCGACCCGCTTCACCGGCTGCGGCCTGTATCTGCCCTGCAAAAGCAACGCCTTGATTCCGGACCAGTGCGACTTGAGATAACCGGGCAGTTGTCCGACAGTCATCCCGTCGATTCCCGGTGCTCCCTTGTTGGCCTGTACCTGATTCAATGCCTTGCTGAGATTCTCTGGCTTAAGCACCTCCTGCATCACTTGGTCAAAAGATTCTGTCGGGCTTTCATGCGTGTGCGTCGAGAATGCCGCTTCGACCCTTCCGTCAATATCGCTTCGGGCTTCACCCTTGGCTCCTGACGCAAAGGGCAATTCGAGCTGATGCTCAACTTGCTTATTCTGTCGCTTGAGGGTCATCCGTACACACCGTCTACTTGCCGCTCCATACCGTACGGGCCTTCACAGTCCAACGGCCAGTGGCCTACCCTACTGCTACTACGCCCTCTGCTGACTTCTGACGCACGGTCCGTGAGTCTTACGACCCACACAGTCCCGGCAACACACCGGGACAACACGTCAGAGCTCCCGAGGTAAGTTCAATTGACTTCCACGCACGACCGCCGAATTTACGCTTTGTGCCCTTGATGGATAGGGACTTCGCTGTCATTTGCCAGCTCGTCCGGCACTCACGCCTCATATCCGGTTCTTGTCCATCAGCCCGCGTGTACGCCGCTGGCTTCTTTCAGACAACGCCTCACGACATTGCCCTTGCCTTTGGCTTATTCTTCACCTCCATCAGGTTGAATAGAGGACTTGCACCTCCGATCAAGTGAACATGCTCGGCACACAAAAAAAGCCCAAATCCACCATGGATTCGGGCTGATCCGTATCTTTTTGACGCTTTGGCAATAAAAGGGGACGCTTGCCATGCGTCCCGGTAAAGGCTCTGAGAAAGCCCATGTAGAAACACACACACAAGCATCCCGAAGGATGCAGTGGTGAATCTACATGGGGAACGATTTGAACCTCTCAGATTTTTACCGGTTCCCAAGTTATGACGCCAGCCTATGAGGTGGCGTATTTATTTTGTCTACTACGGCGGGGATTTCCTCCATAAAGGCCAGCCGGAATCAGCCGGGGCGTCTCCGCTCCACGGCACGAACATAGGTTCATTTTACATCGACGCCCGCTAATGCCAAGCCTTCGGCGACAGCCCTCGGCGGTAGAAACACCCCCATCTCGCCGGGCGATGGCTAAATAACCCACCAGAATGCGTCAGAATATGTGGTGGAAACTTAGCGGTTCCACTTCGGTGGCCCGGCGTTCGCCGGAGCCGTTTTTACCCATTTTTCGTACTTTTACCGCCCTTTGAGGGCAAAGGAGACTCTATGCCTCTTTCTATCAACGTCGGTCTTTCACGGAAGGCCAGCAAGGATTACCAGAGCACCGGGTACAGCATCAACGTCACCGCCGAGCTTGATCAATCGCTGCTCGCGAAGCCCGGTGAGTTGCAGGCGCAGATCGACGGGTTGTATGCGCAGGCTGAGGATGCCATCAATCGGCAGGTGAAGACTCGTGCTGCGGAAACGGGGACGGTGAACGGCGAAAGCCATTACCGCAGTCCCGTCAATGGTAACGGTTATGTCAACGGTAACGGCCGCGCCACCAGCAATCACAACGGCGGCGGCGTCACCAAGTCGCAGGCTCGTGCCATCGAGAGCATTGCCGACCGTGCCGGTCTCGATCCCACGCAGGAAGCCCACGACCTCTTCGGTGTGTCGCTGGACGAATTGACGATCAAACAGGCCAGCGAGTTGATCGACCATCTCAAGTCGCAGGCTCCGGCGCAAAACGGTCATACTCGCCGCTTTTCTGCCGCGAGGTGATTCACCTCCGTTTCGTTTCTCGTTTATTCCCTGATATCTAAAAGAAAGGAACCATGATGACCATGATGACCGTGGATCGGCGGGCGATTGCGCCCGCACCGATCCAACAGCGTCAACCGAACCAGTTGGCGATGCAAATCACCGGACGACCGTATGTCAGCTATTCGCAGCTCAACCTCATGCGGTCGTGTCCGAAGAAGTTCGAGTTTCAGTATGTATTGAATGCTCCGAAGGACTTCCTCCCCGTCAGCCTCGTCTACGGCGGCTCCCTGCATGCCAGTTTGGAGTCGTTCTACCGTGCCCGGCTGGAAGGGCTTACCCTTTCGGCTGACGAGATGAAAATCGCGTATCAGTTCGCATGGCAGGAAAACCTGACGCAAGCGGGCGAGGGTGTGCCGGTGAAGTACGGGGTGAAGGAAGACGAAGCCGCCGTACATGCCCTCGCCGACCGCACCATTGCCGCGTTTCTGGAAAGTCCCTTGGCGACGCCGAAGGGCACTGTGCTCGGAATCGAAGAGGAACTTCGGATCGTCCTACACCCCGACCTGCCTGACGTGCTTGCACGGGTAGACCTTGTGACGAGTTCCGAAGCAGCGCTGTACGTAACCGACTTCAAAACAAGCCGGAGTAAGTGGACGCCAGCGAAGGCTCAGGAATCGAGCGACCAACTTCAGATGTACGCCTCGGCCACAACGGAGATGGCGAAGCAGATGGCGTTGCCGGTGAAGCTGGCATTCGCGGTGCTGACCAAAGCGAAGTCGCCGCAGGTTCAGATATTGCCGGTCCCCACCGACCCCGACCGGATCGCCGCGATGACCGAATCGGCGTTGCAAACATGGTTGGCAATCGTCGCTGGCAACTTCTACGCCGCACCGCATCCCATGAACTGCTCGACCTGTCCGTACCGCAGCCGATGCTCCGCGTTCGGCGGCAAATAAACCAATCGCATCCCTCTCCCCCGGGCACAGGTTTGAGACCGTTCCCACTCCCCTCCCTCAATCGTCCCAAACCTGTGTCCCTTTCACCGATACACCAACACCTACTCAGGAGACCAAATCATGTTACGAACAAAATTACTCCAACTTATGGTAGCGACGTTCTGTTTCATGGCAGCATGTCTGCCGTCCGCGCAGGCTCTCACATTCGATTCGACCTACTACTCCGCCGTGCGTGAGCGTGACGTCGCCCGCGCCCAACTCGAAACACTTCAGCAATCCAACCCCGACATCCAAAAAGTGCTCGAAGACGAGCGGAAAGCAATCGTCAGTACCCGAGAGGAACTTCGAACTGAACAACGGACCTCCGCGAAGTGGCAAGGCATCGTTTTGTGGGGCATCCCCTTGTGTGCTTTGGTCGGCGTCCTCGCCGGGACGGCCATCGGAAGCATGGCTCGCAGAACACATGTAAAGCAGCAAATAGCGAACTCACCCCCAACGTTGGACAGGAGGGCTCGTGATGAACCCGGACGAGAATGACGCCGCCCTCGCTGTCAGGTCACAGGCGAAGAAAACAGCGCACCTCATGGTTCGCTCGGTTGTGACCTGCGATCTGCAACCCCTGCCGCCTCCGGCCATGCCCGACGATTTCAACGAACTGGGCACGACGCGGAGAACGATTGCGTCGCTCGGATACTTCGCAGGGGCTGTGGAATATCGGCTCGGTCCCAACGGCTGGTTTCGTGCATGGCTTTTCACATGGCTTCGAATCCTCCTCTTCATCGCAGTCCCCATGCTCGTTCTGACCGGAGCGGTTTGGCTCCTGGTGCCGGTGTTCATGGGGCTGGTGAGCCTGTCCCAGAGCCTATCGAACATCGCACAGCATCTTGAACGTGCATGCCACAGCCTGTTCATGGCCGTCGTCTGGTTCATCGCCACCATCCTCCTCGTGGGAGCAATCGCAGCTCTTTGGCCGCTCGCCAAAGCCAAGGGTTGACCTACATTTTGACCGCTGCCTACGTCACCGAATTCGCCGCAAGCCAGACACCCGTTGTTTTCAATCCCAAATCTTGACCTTTTTTGTTCACCCTTTTTACCCACCATTTCGGTGGAAGGAGATTCTGTATGTCCATCGTCCCCATGTCACAACTCAGCATCGGCGATTGCCGCGAGCTTGGTAATAACATTCTGCCCGACGGGAAAAGTCGTGCCGCACGCCGTTGGTTACGTGATCCTCGGTTAATCGCCCGGCGGCATCGCAAGCCGGTTCGTCTCACACGCCCATGACCATCTCGGAACGGATCACTGTCACCCGCGTAATTCCCACACCGTCATTCCTGTAGTTTCTGTACGTAGTTTTTCCAAACCACCAACTTCTAAAGAAAGGATTATTTTTATGTCACATGAAATCGATACCTCAACTGGCCAAGCCGCCATATTCGTCACCGGCACTCCCGCTTGGCACCATCTTGGCAAAACCATCGAGCGAGCCGCCACCAGCGCGGATGCCATCAATCTCGCCGGCCTCAACTGGCACGTCGCCCAATGGCCCATCAACGCCACTGATCCGGCATCTTGGCTCACCACATCCGACCCCGACCACGTCGCCAACGTCCGCACCGACACCCGCTCAATTCTCGGCATCGTCAGTAAAGACTACCGCATTTTCCAGAATGCCGAAGCCTTCGACTTTATGGATTCGCTCGTCGGCGACAAACTCGCGATGTTCGAGACCGCTGGCTCCCTCAAGGGCGGGCGGAAGGTGTGGATGCTCGCTCGCATCCCGAAGGAATACCGCGCCGGCCCCGACGACCTCATCAAACCATACGTCCTACTGGTCAACTCGCACGACGGCACCTCATCGCTGCGTATGCTGCCGACGACGGTGCGAGTCGTCTGCCAAAACACACTGAACCTCGCGTTGCGCAATGCTGGCTCCGAAGGCATCGCGATCCGCCACCGCCCCAACCTCGCCGGACGTGTCAAGGAAGCCCGCGAAAAGCTCGGCATCATCGCCGCCCGCTTCGATCAATTCGACGAAGAGCTTCATGCCATGCTCGCCACACAAATGACCGGCAGGCGAATCAAACGCTACTTCAACAACCTTCTCCCACCCGCCACCACGGATCGGGAGAAAACCAACCGCCTGCAAACCCTCACGCTCTTCAACGCCAACTTCGAAAACCCACGCAACAACCTCCCCGGCATTCGCGGCACCGCTTGGACCGCCTACAACGCCGTCAGCGAATGGGCCGACCACCAACGAACCTTCCGAGGCAAAGACGACATCTCCCGCGCCGAGAACCGCCTCGCCAGCGTCTGGTTCGGCAGTTCCAACGCCATCAAACAACGGGCATACGCACAAGCGCTGGAACTGGCCGGCACAAACTGAGCCAGCATGTGTTCGTGTGGTTGAGAACGTAAACGCAGCTTCCCCGCCCTCGCGCTTCGTCCGGCCCCAACTGTACCACGCAGTTGCAGGTCGGGCGGGCGCGGGGGCGAGATGGCGAGGAAACCTATCTGATCGCTTTGCTTTAGCTATTGGAGGGTCCGACTTACTGGGGCATGAGCAGACGTCGCAAATCGGCCAACTGCTCGACCATGCCGCCCACATCCGCCACAGAAGCCCGACAATCCCGAACCGACCCCGGCTTCCGCCGATTGTGCTGCCCGTTTGCCGCGACTTGCTTCTTACCCTCCGGACTCGTCGGGCCGGTGCTACGTTTCCACGGTTGTGCCTGACGACAACGTTCAGCCTGCATCCGCCGTGCTTCAGGCGTCCACCGCAACTGCCGTCGGTTCAGCGGCGTGCTCGCCACGGGCAACTCGTTCGCGAAGCTCATGCAGGCTCTCCTCCGGCTTACTCAGTTTGCTCTGTCCTAAAAAAGAATCTTTATTACTCTGATCCTGATATTCGACCGTCTGGCTCCCCCCAGCAGCAGCCACATTCTGCTGACGAATAAACGCAACACTCTTCCGACTCGGCCCCAACCGATAGTCACGCAAAGCCAAAGCGGACTTCCGAAATTCACTCATCAGTCTGGTCGCCGCCGCGTTGTATATCTTGACACCTTCCAACGTTTTTGTGGCCGAGGCTTCGGCTTGCAGGATCGCCAACCTGTGATGACAAAGCTGCAATTGCTCAACCATCATCCTTTCGACCGGATCGGTCGGAGCACCTGCGTCGGCAATAACCTCATCGAAAGCTTTCTTGATACCCGCATCGCAAAGGATATCCGGCTTACCAATGATGGCGGAAAGACAGCCCGGCACCAGCAACTCCCTGACCATCGCCGCGTCGCGTTCAACTTTCGTGCAGAAAGTTCTGGGGACAGACGAGTCGCTCGCAGACGTGGGTTGGACTGCCTTCTTGGCCGTTGGCGGTGATGCACCCGCCCCAACGCCATTACGAGCCTCAGCGTCGTGCTCTTGCAGGGTTTTGTCACGTCGTTTCGGCGAGCTGCTACGCGGAGAGTCTTCACCTTGTACGACAGTTTGCGATTGTTGAGATGTAGTGTCGATCATTTTGGCCTCCATGCCTATTGATTCCGAGCGGCATCCTTGCCGCCATTTCAATCTACACATATTTTACCCGCGACCACGCAATCGACAAAGAATCCGGGATGTAACCGTTCTTCCGTACATCCTATTAGTATTAATACAATGTATATACGGTGCAGGTTGGCCTACGGGGGCATCATCGAAGCTGACGACCGTTATTCGCCAGCTTCGTACTTCCGCATGGCTTCGGTGATGATGGTTCGTAATTCGGCGGATGATGCCTCGCCGGGGTCTTTTCGACCGGGCGGCGGACTGACCGACAGAACCGGCGCACTGTCGTCCAATATATGGCGACCGACGATAATGGAGCTCACGATCTTCTTTGCGGCGTCGGCGGCATCGTTGTCGAGCATGACGAGAACAGGACGAGAGCTAAATGCCCTAAGCAATCGGTCGTATTGGTTAGACGAAAGCGTTTTTCCGAGGAGGGCCATGCCATGGTCCCCGACCTTCCACACATCCACTGTCCCCTCTACCAGAACGACCGGACCAGTGGTATGGATGGCTTTTTCGGCACCATAGAGGAGTCTGGATTTTTCCATACCTTTCGGGAAACGGTACTTCGGTGCATCCTCATATGGTGGAGGGCCGATCAGCCGAGCCTGCCAGCCAGCCAGTTCCTTCGTTGCCTGACTGTACATGTGTTCGGGATGCGGGACGAGTTTGAAACAGGGGATGACGATTCTCGGCACGATGATTCCGTGCTCACGGAACTCGCAGTACCGCAACTCCCGGCCCTTTGCGATGGCATGGGGATCAAAACCGCGTGAAGCAAGGTATCGACAGGCGGGATGCTCAAGAGGTAGCTGCTCCACGAGAACACAATCAGGAGGCAGTTCGGGTTTGGGTGGTGGCGGGGCGTCGGCTTGTTTTGGTGGGATGGCGGGAAGTTTCACTTGGCGGGCGATGGCACTATCGGGAAACACCATGGCGAAGAGTTGTTTACACTTTTCGAAAGAATCTATGCAGTTGTTGCGGAAACAGTGGGCAGGATGCAGGTTGGGAAAACGCGACCCTTGCGGATAGGTTCCCCACCGATAATTGAGGTAGAGGTGTTTGCCGGTATCAGGGCAAAATGGGCAATTCACCGCGTATTCCTCGCCGGATAGCCCGGGCCGTATGCCAACACCATGGCGGAGTTTACGCTGCCGATCGTAATAAATTGTTTTCTCAACGATGTTGGTCTGGCCTGCGTTGACAATATTGACGTGGCCGAAGACTGCTTTTAGCCGATCGTAGAGAAGTTGGTTAAGGGGCATGGACATGATTTTTATTTCCTTTCTTTTATAAATAACCAAGCGTTTGTCCGAATAGTGGTCAAAGTAGTGGTCCGAGACACTGGGATAGAAACATACTGCTTTTCATGGTGTTTTCTGAGATGGTCCGGGGTGGCCCAGGTAAAGTGAGTAAACTTCTTTTTTATAATTTTGCTTGCATTTTTTGTTTTTTATTTATTTTTCTTATTGTTATTGTTTAACAACAACCCAGACCACCTAGACCTAACACACTGAAAACATCCTTAATTACCTGTATTTTCATTCAGTTACAGATGGTCCAGGACCACCTGATTCCACCCGGACCGTACCCGGACCACCCGGATCACTTTCAGGCTCCGTTGCGCCTGCCTCCGTGCGGTTATTTCGCCTAATAAACGTCACTTGGAACTCATGCTGTCGGATTTCGTTTCTTTGGCAGTATTCTTTTACCAGCTCTTGTCCTTCAGCATTGACCGCAATTTCAGCATATCCATATATCCGGTACGTTCCGGGCCTATCACTGGCATTTTGGCGAATGCGACTTTGTCGGTATCCCATGCTCGTGAGGCGACGACCAAACTCGGTTTCCGATACCGGCATTCTTCCTTTTTTTCGCGTATCATATTTGTATATCTCATATAGCTTGCTTGTGGCCGAAAAAGTACACGACTGCCGAAAGCAGTATTCGTCGTGGAATGCTCGCACCGTGTCGGATTCGACCCTGTGTTGCGACTTCGATTCTTCGCACTTCGCGCAGTAAGTGAAGCGGTTTTGCATGATAAGTCGCCTCGCCCCTGCCAAAGCCCAATTCACGATGCCGGGGAGTTCCGACTTCAACTCGTCAGATAATCTCCTGTTGCGCCGTTCCGGAGGAACGACGTTTTCGAACGGGATACGAATCAACCGCCTCCACATACCATCGCTGGCATCCGAAAATGTAGGCAAATTGTTCGCAGCAATCAGCAACTTCCCTCGCCAACGGAATGAGTATGGCCGTTGATACTTTGCCTCGGCAGTCATCGTGTCGCCCGCGATCAACGCCTTCAACTTGCCTTCGTCGATCTTATCAACTCGTTCCGATTCGTGATAAATGTTCGCTCGCTTTCCGACGAGTTCATTCATTGCGAAACGGTCGAAGATACTACCGAGCGGTAACGCGGAACAATTCTGCCTGCCGACTAACTCCGCGGCAATCTTTGCGGCGACACTTTTCCCGGTCTCCCCATTTCCCGTCAAAGCGAGCCATACATGAAAAATAACCGTCGATAATAGCAGGTATCCGAAAAATTCCTGTAGGACGAGTTGACGATTGTCACCTTCGCCCGCCATCGGCAACACCTCGCCAAGGTACTGTAACCATCTCGGGCACGTAGCCTCACTGTCGTAGGCGAAAGGCAGAACAGATTCACTTACCCAACTCGGATCGTGGTCTTGGAGCGACGACCAAGCGTCGTTCGTTCCAGCCTCAACGTTCGCCACTGGCAAAAGTCCATTTGAAAATTCAATATAGGATGTATCGTCAACGATTGAATTCGTCCAATCTGCCACATGGAACGGTAGCTCGTGTTCGTCAAACGCTGGTGCATACACCAGTCCCCGCAGGTTCGACATGACTCCTGCAACTACAGACGGGATCGACGGCGCTCCTTCACCTCGTTGTAAGAATCGCGTCACACGAATTTCCATCTCAGTGTCGGTTAGCCGTCGCCACTTCGTGCTCTCGCGTTCGAAAAATATCCCACGGTGAAGAATGAGCGGCTTGAAGGGTGGTGCGATATTCTCCCGCTCCATAAGCCACGCAACGTAACGTTCCGCCGCAGCCTGTACCGTTTCGATTTCGGGCTTCTCCGTGTTATCTGCCGATCCGGCAGCCTGTCGGATCATCTTCGCTATCGTCTTCGCGGTCGGCGGCGTGATACCCACCTCCGACATCCTTCTCACGATGGCTTGTGCCGGAAGTTCCGGTATTCCGCCGTGGAAGACTGCGGCAGCATCGACGGCCAGCTCAACCATCCGCTCTCGGGCTGCTACGCTGTCCGATGCCACTATCGCCACCAACACACCCTTAAACGGATCATCGAACGTCTGCTCACCGATACGGAGCTTTCCGCCTGTGTCACGTAGCACCTCGAACAGCAACCGTCGCGGTTCGCGTGGCCATGTAGCCCATTCGCGCGGCTCGAAGGTAGCACCGTTTTTTTCTCGGAGTATCTCGACGCCTTCCGCCGTCATAAAATCGACGACGACACGGGTTATTTCCGCGTCTTGCGGGGGGATCGGAGCAGCTTGCACTGGGACAGCCTCCGCCTGTGCGCTTTCGCGAGGTTCCTGCGGTTTCTTTCGCGACTTCTTCGCAGGTTGGGCTGGTGACTTCTGGGCTTTTCGTGACTTCCGTGCTGATTTGGACGACATATTTACTCCTTCGTGAATGAAAAATTGTTTTGTGATCCGTGCGATGTGCGATGTGGCGGGCGTGAGGATTGCCGGGATCTCCGGCAAAACGCCCGCCGGCAGACTCACTCGTGGTCTGCTTTTGGCTCCTCCACCTTGCTCGCGACTTGGATCATCGCGAGGATGCCAGCGCGGATGGCCGGGGGGAGGTCCGGCCATGCGTTTGCGATTGTGGTTAATTCGTGGTCTTCGTGGTTTTGGGGGTGATTTGGTGCGCTAATGGTGCGCCCTTCAGAGGCGTTTGCCGTAACTTCCTGTTTTTGATAGGATTTACGTTTGGTCCGGGGCGGATTGCAAATCCGTTTGTCGCGGGTTCGAATCCCGCTCCGGCCTCTAAAGAAGAAGTCAGAAGTTAGAAGCCAGAAGCCGGAAGTTTTGAATAACCTCAAACTTGAAAACTTCTGGCTACTGGCTTCTAGCTTCTGGCATCTTGTCCGCTGGAGTTGAACTTGAGCGAGTCTCCCCCTCCCATTTCTGTTCCCGCACAACCCGCACAACCAGGTAATGAATCCACCTCCGCGGAACTGACGGCCGAATCGTTCCTGGGCGTCGTGATCCGGCGGACACGCTACGTCGTGGCGATGCTTCTCTCGGCATGGCTGTTTTGCACGGTGGGATGGCAGGTCGCCAGACCGCCGGCGGATTGGGGCGGCGTATCGCTGATGGTCTGGTGGGGAGGGGCAGGGGGGGGGGGGGGGGGGCACCGGCGGGGGGGGGGGGGGGGGGGGG
>WQYP01000137.1 GCA_009781185.1 Phycisphaerales bacterium
AAAATCAGAGCCGCGACCGTCAGGGAGCGACAGGCGTTATTTCCGCATTGTCGCACGGATCGCTCCCTTACGGTCGCGGCTCTGATCGCCCTGATTTGCCATAAAAAATGGCCACACCCATCGTCATGAGGTGCGTGACACGAAATGCAAAACAAAGTAGCGACCCCGCTTTGCGGGGTGTCGAAGGGGGCTGGGCCGGAGTTCACGCTTTAGCGTGTTAAACGTTTAGCCGTTGATCGAAGATCAACGCTCGCTGGGTTATCCGGATAAGCGCTAAATGTGACAGGAGCGTCAAGTCGCGGATGAACGTACAATGCACACATCCCGTTTTGGAGGTGACGTGTATGACGTTGAAGATGGCGATGCGGATTTTGGTAGTGATGGTACTCGTTGGGATGGCGGGCTTGGCGAGGGGGGCGGAGACGAAAATGTTGTTTGATTTTGAGGATGGGAAGTTGGCGGGATTTGATGGCGGGAAACTGACCACGGAAAATGTGCCCGGCGGAAAATACGGATTGAAGGTGGAGAAAGGGTTTGTGGTACGGGAGGGGAAGCAGGATTGGAGCGGGTATGACTTGTTGAAAATTGATGTGATGAATCCGACGGGGGAGGCGGTGATGCTGCTGGTGGAGGTGCGGGATGCGCAGACGAAAGACTACTGGACGCGGGTGAATTACAACTCGGTGGTGCCGCCGGGCAAGAGCACGGTGACGATGCCGACGGATATGTACGTGGGGGAAAAGTCGCGGCCGGGGCGGGCGCTGGTGAAGGAGAAGGTGACGTTTTTGGCGCTCGGGCCGGAGAAGTATCCGTTGGTGTTTGGGAACTTTCGGTTAGAGAAGAATGACACGGCGGCGGTGGTGTTTGCGGGGCTCAAGGCGTTTGATTTTGGGCCGGCGGAACAGCAGGTGATGCCGGGGTATACGGGTGTGAATACGGCGAAGTACGATAAGGCTCGCGGATTCGGGTGGGATCCCAGAGGTTATGAGAGGGGGTTTGATGGGATGCAGCCGGATTCGCTGTTTGGGGATTTTGTGATCACGGCGGACGACGCAGCGTTTCGCGTCGACCTGCCCAATGGCAAGTATCACGTCCTGATGAACATCGACTGTCCTGGCGGATATTGGGGCGAAGTGCAGCATTTTACGCATCGACAAGTGTCGGTGAACGGCAAACTCGTCGTGGATGAGAAGATGACGCTCGAGCAGTTCAAAACGAAATATTTTCGAAACGCGCATGTCGAGGATTTGCCAGGAGTCGATACGTTTTCGCAGTATGTCGAGAAGATGTTTGATGTGAAGCAGTTCGACGTAGACGTCACCGACGGAAAAGCGGTTTTTGAAATGAAAGGCGATGGTTTTTGGCCGATCGCGATCTCGGCGATGGTGATTTATCCGGCGGAGAAGAGCGAGGCGGGCAAGAAATTTTGGGAGTGGACGACGCAGCAGCGCCGTGAGCAATTTGAGAATTATTTCAAGCAGGTGATTCCGCAGGCGAAAGGGGCGAAGGCGGCGGAGGTGGGATATCGTGTATTTTCGCGAAATTTTATGACGCCGCCGGGGGCGATGGATGGGCCCCTGGCGGGAGAGTGGATGAGGATGGAGGGGTTGAGTGTGACGCTGGCGCAGGGAGAGGAAGGGGCAGTCTGCTTCAGCGTGCAGCCAGGGGAGGATATCGGGGAAATTGATGTGATAGATTCAGCGATGAGTAGTGAAGAGACAGACCCAGGCACGCCGCGACCGAAAGTGACAGCGGGTTGGCTGGATTATCGCATCAGCCGGGTAACAATGGAGGGGACGGTTTACGAGGTAAAACCTCGATATTGGCATCCGGGACCTGCGCCTGCGGCGAAGGGAGCAGGGGGGGGGGTGACGCGAACGTTCTGGCTACGGGTGAAAGCGCCAGAGAAGACGCGAGCAGAGACTTATAGGCATACAGTGATAGTGATGCCGGCGAAGGGGAAAGCGACGGTGATTCCGTTGAAGGTGAAGGTGCTGCCGTTTGCGATTGATGGGATTACGGATGTGGCGGCGGGGCCGTGGGGGCATAGTATTGGGTTGCCGTGGGAGGATGGGGCGGTCGGGGGGGGGAAGGGGAAGTGGGATGAGGAGATGTTGGCGAAGTCGCTGGGGGTGATTCGGGAGGCGGGGTGTACGACGGTGACGGGGTTGCCGCATATTGGGGTGAAGGCGAGCGGGGGGAAGGTGGTGTTGGATTTTTCGCGGGCGGATCGGGAGATGGCGTTGCTGCGGAAGTATGGGTTTACGCAGATGATTAATAGTTACGGGGGTGGGCTGGGGTATGCGATGTACGGAACGGAGACGGGGGCGGATGAGGGGTTTGCGAAGAAGGCGGGGTTTGCGGATGCGGAGTCGTTTTTGAAGGCGTTGTATGGGGGGATTGAGGAGCATGCGAAAGCCAATAACTGGTTGCCGATCGCGTGGAATCTTTGCGATGAACCAATAGGGAAGGATATTTTACCGTCGGCGAAAAATGCGGCGCTGCATCAGAAAGTGGCCGATGAGTTGGGGTTGAAGTACAGCGTGTTTACGGGGGCGACGTCGATGGAGGGGAATGATGCGAAGAATCCGCATTATGGGTTGGTGCGGGCGCTGGGGATGCCGTCGCTGAACGATCACGACGAAGCCTCCATCGGCCTGATTCATCAGGACAACCACAAGTTCTCGTTCTACAACGACGGCAATCGCTGGACCTTCGGCCGCTACATGAAGGCCCTGGTGGTGCACTACGGACTGGCGTATCGCACGACATGGCACTTCAACATCGCGGCCGGTGATCCGTACTATGCGCTGGATTGCCGCGAGGATGATTACTGCTGGTACAACACGGATGAGCATCAGACGATGGTGCCAAGTTTGTCGTTTCTGTCGCAGATTCAGCCGGGCTTGAACGACTATCGGTATTTAACGACGCTGCAGCGACTGGCGAAAGAAAATGGAGATGCGGCAGCGATGAAGATATTTGAAAAACAAGTGGCGCTGATAGCCGGAAAGGATCGGCAATCGCCGGAGCCGGAGGCGTTCGAAAAAGATCGCAAAGAAGTCGTGGACGCGATCTTGTCGGTGCTTGGAAGGAAATAGTGTAAAAGGTAAAAGGAAAAACTGTCCCACGCTGCTCTGTCTCAATCCTCCGCTATTTGATCATCAGAGCCGCGACCGTAAGGGAGCGACAGGCGTGATTTCCACATGCTTGCACGGGTCGCTCCCTTACAGTCGCGGCTCTGATAGAGGGTTGAGACAGAGCAGTCCCACCCTTTTAACTTTTAACTTTTCATTAGTTCAGGTCGAGGTTTCGCGGCGGGGGTTCGGGGATCGAAAGACGCAAGCTCATCGCTGCCGGCGAGTGAATGACCTGCAACAGGTGCCGGGTGCGAAATTGGCGGAGTTGGGTCGGACTTTCGTTGTAACGCTTGGCATCGACGCGGGCTCGATCGAGCATCGCTTTGGTCTTCGCATCAATCGCCCCATCGGCCGCCGCCGCACGCAGCGGAGCAATGGCGATATACCCCAGCCTCGTAACATCATCATAAATCCGCGGCCCGTTCTCGTCGGTCGCCTTCTTCAATGACTCCACCAACTCCGCAAGATAGGCCCCCGAAGGATCGATATTCTCATCTATGTGCTTGGCGATATAGTCAACAGCCTGGTCGCCGGCGGCGATCAGCTTCCACTGGGCCGCAAAAAATTTCTGCGGATTCATGTCGCCCAGATCTTTCCACAGGCCGGCGAGCTGCGCTTCGGTCAGAGCCGGCGAGGCCGGCAGTGCCTCCACAACAACATTGGCAAAACCAAAATACTTCTCCTTCCACCCTTGCTCCATCGAGTAAAACCCGAAGGAAATGTTCTCAGCCGTGTGAGGGAACGTCAGATCGAAGTGGTAAACGGCAGATGCGTCATAGGGTTTGCCATACTGCGTGTTGATCATGGTGCCCAGCGTTTGTTTTTCGGCGGCGAGAGTCCAGCCGGGATACGGACGGGCAGGGTAAGTCTCGGGGAACGCCTGTTCGTTGTTGTTGGTATAAGCGCCGCCCCAGTTGCAGAAGGTGGTGTGGATGAGACTGCGTCCGTCGCCGGTCTCCATGTCCCAACGGCTATAACCAAAGACCGTCGAAGAACCGGACCAACCGCCCATAACAAGAAAATCAAAAGATATCCGCACCCGTTCATGCTTAGGCAGCTTGGCAATGCTGAGGGTAACGGGTTTACCCGGAGCAAAGTTACCGAGATACGTACGCTGATCTTTCGGCGCCTTGCTGATGGCTCCTCCCGACCATCCCGACGGCGGCTCGAAGGTCATCTGGTAAACTCGCTTGGCACCCGACTCGCAAGCGGCCAAAAGCAGAACCACCGACAAGAGCAATTTTCGTATAGCCACGGCGATACCTCCATCAATACGCGTGCAGCATACCTCGCGGAACGGAGCAGAGCCAGAAAGATTCGAATAACAAAATTCGAAAGCTGCATGGCACATCAGACGCCCAACTGACATCGACGCGTAAAATTCGTTCAATTCGTAAAATTCGTGGTGGGGTTCATGGCGTCAGAAACGTTTAGCTGCGAGCCGATAGGCGAGCATTTTTCCACGAATTTTACGAATTGAACGAATTTTACGCGTCAGATAGTCGCCTCAAGTGTCATGCACCCATGACGAATCCAATCCGAATGTTCAAATGCCTGAAACGTTTGGTTATTCTATCATTTGTTATGCGAATGGTTTCCGGCGCGTTTGATTGGAGTTGCAGCAAGTGAATCTGAACCTGGCAATTGATGCGGCGATTGATCCGGCGGCGTTTCTGGGGCACGGCGATCGAAACCTGAAAATGCTGCGGGAACTCTTGGATGTACATTTGTCGGCACGAAACGACATGCTGCGGATTTCCGGCGAACCCGCGGCCGTAAGCCGGGCGGCAGCAGTGGTCGCGGAATTGCAACGCTATCTCCGGCATCACCCCTCCGTCGACCACGATCAACTCGTGGCGATCATACGCCGGACGGAAGCGGAAGTAACGGGAGATGCCGGAGCATTTGGCCCGGACGAACACGGCACGCTGGACGTGTCAGCAAGGGGCCAGTTGGTGCACGCCAAAACAGAAGGGCAGCGGCGGTACCTGGAGGCGATTACGCGGAACGACCTGGTCTTCTGCGAAGGGCCTGCAGGAACGGGCAAAACATTCCTCGCGGTAGCGATGGCAGTAAGTTTCCTGCGGCGATCGCTGATTCGACGAATCGTCCTGGTACGCCCAGCCGTGGAAGCCGGAGAAAAACTCGGCTTCCTGCCCGGAGGAATCGAAGAGAAAGTCAATCCGTATCTCAGACCGCTGCTCGACGCCCTCTCGGACATGATGTCCTTCGAACAGATTCGGCGATATATGTCCAATGACATCATCGAAGTAGCTCCGCTGGCATACATGCGCGGCCGGACGCTCAACGAGTCAGTGGTAATTTTAGATGAGGCGCAAAACACGACGCCGGCACAGATGCTGATGTTCCTGACTCGCATGGGCGAGCGAAGCAAAATGATCGTAACGGGCGATCCGTCGCAGGTCGATTTGGAGCACGGAGTCGTTTCGGGACTAAAGGACGCACATCGAACGCTACGAGAAATCAAGGGGATCGGCTTCGTGCGACTGGACAAGGATGACATCGTGCGACATCGTCTGGTGCAGAACGTCGTGGAAGCCTACGTCGCAAGAAACGCAGGGGAGAGACAGCGATAGAGGAGTTGGCATTAATGCCGTCGATACGCTGCGACTGTGGATGGAAGTGGCGTTGGTGATTCAGAGTTCTTCGATGGCGCCGATCTTCATGGCCTGCGAACCCCCGGCAGTGACGGGCGCGGAATGAACCTCCAGCAGATATAATCTCCGCATGGACGACCAGCAGACTTATCTCCTCAACGGACTCATCGCTCGCCAGTTTGAACTCGGACGCATCGCTCGCTTCCGCAAAGTTCCTCGCGGCAGGCAGGCGGAAACCTTCGAACTGCTTACTTCCCAGCACAACGAATTCCTCGTTGCGCTCTATCCGCCGGGCTTCACTGCCGGCCAGCTCAACTTCGCGGCCACCACCATCAATATGCTCGATAAGGAACGCTTCTCCGTTGTTCCGATGCTCCCTGTCAAGCCTGCCGTTTCCAGCGGCGGTTTTGCTGCGGAAGGACCGCAAGGTTCCAGTATGCTCATCAGTCTTGCCCCCTCCGGCTCGCCGTTGCCGCCGGATCAGTACACGGAGCACGATATTTCGCAGCTCGGGCTCCGCCTCGCCTGGCTCCATCGACTCTTTGCGGAACATCTCCCTGCGCCAAGCACTCTGCCGCCGCTGGCTGAGCGACTCCAACAAACGCTCGCATCTCCACCTCCTCATCTCGATCATCTTCTCGACATGCTGCACATTCTTCCTTCGCCCGGTTGGGCCCACGGCGACATCCAGCCTGCCGCCATCCTCTTCGACTCCGACCACCAACTTTGCTCACTCGTCGATTTCGCGTTACTCCACTTCGGCTCTCCGCTCGAAGATCTCGTCGATGCCTTCCTCACCATCACGCTCGACGCCGCCGGCGCTGTTCAATCCCCCTCCCTCTCCCGCAGCAAAGCTCTCCTTGAATCCTATGACTCGCTCAGCCCTATCCGTCAGACTCCGTGGACTTCCGTTGTTGCCGCCTGGTGTGCACAGCGCCTCATGGATGCCGCCCAGCATCGCCGATCGCTTCCACGCCATTTCGCTGAACTCCTCGCCGCCCCCGAAAATCTCGCCACTGCTCTCGCTTCATGCCTCTGAATTGGTCCCGTAGGGACGATTGAACCTGTCATCGATGGCAAAATGTGGCCGGAGAATTTCAATCGTCCCTACGGGACCAATTTGTTGCCTGTGTCCGTGATGGCTCATTCCGAACACACTTGGATGGCAGCCGCGGCAACCTGAGCGACTTCACCCTCCCGCAACGTCCGAAGGTCAATCACGAGTTCGCGGTCGGCGAGGCGGCCGAAGACGGACGGGATGCCCATGCGGAAGCCGCGGGCGAGTTCGCCGGCGGGGATCGAGCCGTGGCGGAGGCGGACCACGCGGGTCGGCAGGCCTTCGTCGGGGATCGAGCCGCTGCCGACGTAGGCGAGATCGGCGGCGACTTCGGCGGAAAGCCCGTCGATTTTGGCGAGGGCGACGGCAAGAGTGCGAGCTTCCTGGTCGAGGGCGGTGATGTCGCGGCTGAGCATGCGGTAGAAGGGAATGTTTTCGCGGTAGGTGTTGTTGATGAATTCAAGGAGCGTCGCTTCCAGGCCGGCGAGCGTGAGTTTGCAGACGCGGAACATGCGGGCGTAGGGGTTTTTGCGGATGCGTTCGATGATCGTTTTTCGGCCGCAGATGATGCCGGCCTGGGGACCGCAGATCAGCTTATCGCCGCTGAAACAAATGACGTCCGAACCCGCGGCGAGCGAGTCCTTCACCAGCGGCTCGTCGCTGATCCCCCACGGCGACAACGGCACAATCGCCCCGCTGCCCAGATCGTCAATAACAGGCAACTCATGCTTGCGGCCCAGCGCGACCAGCTCATCAACAGACGGCGTGGACGCAAAACCTCGCACACGATAATTCGAAGTATGTACGTGAATCAGTGCGCCGGTTTGCCCCCCCCCTCCGATCGCGGCCTGATAGTCGCGGAGATGCGTGCGGTTGGTGGTCCCGACTTCGCGGAGGATGGCGTTGCTTTGGGCCATCACGTCGGTCATGCGGAAGCTGCCGCCGATTTCGATGAGCTGTCCGCGGCTGATGATGACCTCTTTGCCGGCGGCAAGCGTGTTGAGGATCAGCATGGTGGCGGCGGCGTTATTGTTGACGACGGTGGCGGCCTCGCAGCCGATGAGTTCCTGCAGCAGTTGCTCCACACGTGCCTCGCGGAGCGAGCGGTCGCCGCTTTCGAGGCTGGCTTGTAATGGTGTGTAGCCGGCGGCGACGCGGATCGCTTCAATTGCCGCGTCGCACATCGGTGCCCGGCCCAGGCCGGTGTGCAGCAGGATGCCGGTGGCGTTGATCGCCTGGCGAGCCTGCGGTTGCGTGAGGCGGCGGGCGCGAAGGGTGACTTCGCTTGTCAGGCGATCGAGTGGCCAGGGTTCGGTCATTTTGCCGGTGCGGATGTCGTGGCGCAAGTCGTCGAGCGTTTGCCGCAGTTCGCGTTTGATGACGCCTTCGCCAAATGCCTTGCACAATTCTCGGCCGGCCAGTGAGCTGAGAAACTCGCCGACTGCCGGTAAAGAGCGTAGCAACGCCGCATTGCTGTCTGCCATACTGTCATTCCATCAAGAGCTTTCCTGGCCATTGTATCCGTTCGCTCGCCGGGGAAAAAGATCGGACGCGTGACCGATGTCCGGAGTGTGCTCGTTTTTTCGGGCAATGCCTTTCTACGCGTAAAATCCGTAAAATTCGTTCAATTCGTAAAATTCGTGGGGAGAGTTTTTTCATGCGATAACGGGGCTCGCAAACTTTGCCCCCTTCCTCCACGAATTTTACGAATTTTACGAGTCAGGCAGACTTGCTCAGAAAAACGGGCATACCCGATGGAACAGGATGTCCGCCATCTCCTTCTAGCTTCCGGCATCTGGGTGTAACATTAGGGGCGTTGGTGCGTGATGACGAGTAAGAGGCCGAGGTAGTTGATGGCGGGCCAGCAGCCGGTGGAAAAGCTCTTCGAGGCGGCGGTGCATGCCAACATGACTCGGCTCATTGGCCTGGCCCGGGTCATGCTGGGCGTACCGACTCGGGACTCGAAAGAGCCGGAGGATCTGGTTCAGGATGCGCTGGTGAAGCTCTACCGTCAGCGGCTGAGTTACGACTGGTCCGACGGCGGCTGGAGCTTGATGGCCAAATCGGTGGCGCGGAACGTGATCAGTTGCCGCCGACGCAAACTCGGCTCCTCGCTCGATGCGGATGAGGCCTTCATGGAAACGCTCGGCGAGGAGCAGGACCCGGCTGAGCGGATGATCTCCGCGGAAACAACGGCAACGATGCGAGCATGGATCGAAGCGTTGCCGACAAGTTGGCGACAAGCACTGGTCTTGAGAGAACAACAAGGCCTGTCCTATAAGGAGATCGCGGAGTTAATGGAGGCCAGTCAGGCGCAGGTGAAGACGTGGCTGCACCGTGGGCGTGCGAGGCTCCTGAGCCAGATGGAGTTGAATGACCAGAGAAGGCCGGGCGATCCGGTATTGGACGCGGACGCAAGGCAGACGAAAAAGAAGGGATCCACGAAAGACGTGTAGAAGCGTCGTCTTGGAAATGGTGCGATATGCGGCAAATACTGGATGGCTATTTGGATGGGCAATTGATGGCGGGGGAGGAGGCCGAGTTGAAGGAGCGCCTGGCGAAGGAGCCGGTGCTAGCGCGGACGTTGAAGTTGATGGCCCAGGAGCGGGCGCTGCGAGCGGCGACATTTGAGAGTTTCAACGCGAGCGAGCGGGAAGGCGAGATCGTTGCCGCGAAAGTCATCGCGACGGTCCGTGATATCGGCCCCATCGGATACGTGGGAGTGTGGGTTCGGCGGGTCGCAGCCGTGGCCGCGATACTCGTGATTGTTGGGGGAAGCTATGTGCTGGGGGTGAAGTGCGGCGTGCAGGGGGCACGCGCGGAGAAACAGGTGGTGGTGCGGGTGATGTATTACGATGATCTGGGCGAAAAGCAGGTCGCGGAATTTAATTCACTCGATGCGGCAGATGCGTTTATCAATCGGGCGGATGTACGGCGAGGAAGTCCGGATGTGCAGATCGCGGACATGGATGTGAGCCGATCCGGGACGTTTTAGAAATTAGCCACAGACAAAAATAGACAGAAATAGACAAAAACAGACAGACGATGGAAATAAGTGATGGATTCTTGGTGAACGTTGTGAAGATGCGTGTTTTGATAGCGGTGATGATAGCGGCGGCGGGGATGATGGCGGGGGACGCAGGGGGGAGCGAGATGGGAAACGGGAGGGGGGGCGACGAGACGCAGGCTTTAGAGACATTTTCGAAGGCTTCGGAGGCGTTGTATCAAAAAGTATCGCATTCGATCGTGCGGGTGAAGGTGGACCAGATCGGAATGCCTAAGGAATTGCAGAAGGAATTCGAGGCGTTCGTGAAGAAGGAGACGGGAGGGATAGGAACTGGGGGAGGAGCGGCGAATGGTCCACGGAAGCATGCGGAAAAGGAGGAGGCGGGTCCGACGACGGTACCCGGTCGGGCGACGACGCGGTTGACGCTGGCAAGACGCTTTTTGGAACAGAAGCTCAAGAATACGACGGATGCGGAGTTGCAGGCGAAAATTCGTCTTTCGCTGGGACGTGTGGAGGCGATTCACAACGGCCGGCCGACGCGGGAAGTGCTCGGCGTGGTGATTGATGATCAGGGACACACATTGGTGGCGAGCCTGGCGCGTGAAATACAGGCGGGAGCGGGTGGTAGCGGGGGGATGTTACATGTGATGGTGCCGGACGGTTCGGATATGATGGCCAAGTATGTTGGCGCACACATGGATCGGGGATGGGTGGTGTTGAAGTTAGAGAGTCTGGGGAGTAGCGTGTCGGCGGGATTGGCGGTGGGAAGGCCGGCACCGGGGGCGTTGTTGATGGGCATGACGCCGCAGGGGGCGGTTGGGTATATCACGGCACCTGGTCAAGGGAAAAAAGTCGAAGAAAAGTTTCCGATCGTGGGGGGAGGGGGCGTGGGAGGAGCAGGAGAAGAACATGGAATGACGTACCTGTTCAACACGCAGGGGGAATTGGCGGCACTCGGAGCAGGGGCGGGGGGAGGAACGGATCGGCAGGCGGTGACGATCGATAGCATCAGGGAAGAAATCGATTGGATCATAGGGAAAAACAAAGAAA
>WQYP01000138.1 GCA_009781185.1 Phycisphaerales bacterium
AGCGTTGAACATGCTCCAACGCGAGACTTCGCGAAAAATCTCCTTCCGCGTCAAACGCTTACACGCAGGCTGGCACCACGATTACCTCCTGCACATCCTGCAACACGGAGAATGCAATGGCCCAGCGTTGTTGCTGGCTCATTTATCGTTTAATCGCAACCCACGATCTTGTCGCATCCGCCTTGTACACCGCTTCGACAACATCCAGCGCCGCCACGCCATCCTCTCCCGTGATCGGCAGCGGCACCTTGTTCAACACCGCATTCACAAACGACTTCACATATGCCAATCCCATAAACCCGCAGTACCCCGGTGTCGGCTGCAACTCATACTCCCTCACCACCTTCGGCGACCCCGCCAAAGCCGGATGATCGCTGCAAATAAACAGCGTATCTTTCTGTCCTTCAAACGCCGGCGCCCATTGAATCACGCCCTGCGTTCCGCGAACTGACACGTATAAATCGCGTCCATACGGAAACGCATCCGGCACCGTATAACTGATATCCAACGCCGCGATCGCTCCCTTGGCAAACCGCAAATGGGCGAAAGAATTATCTTCAATGTCGTACTGCGTATTCACTTTCACATTTTGTCCCGAAACTTCCGTCACTTCATCCTCAAACATCCATCTAAACAAATCAATCCAATGCACGCCGAGGTTATACATCGGCCCGCCGCCGGAGCGTGCCTTTTGCAACATCCAAGGTGAATTTCCATCGATATACCGCTGCAGTCTCCCTGCCGCGCAACGCCCCTCCGCTCCCACCACTTTTCCGACGATCCCTTCCTGGATGAGCTTTTTGAATTCCCGAGCCACCGGATGTACCCGCCACGCATATCCTGTCGTCAATTGCACACGATTCTTCTTCGCCGCCGCGACAATTCGCCTCGCCCCTTCCGCACTCGCCGCCATCGGCTTTTCGACCATCAGATGAATTCCCTTGGCCGCGCACTTCTCCGCCGCTTCCGGACAATCCACGTGCGGCAAAAAGATCGCCGCGATGTCCAATTTCTCAGAAGCGAGCATTTCGTCGACAGAACCGTACCCTTTTACCGCAAAATCCTTACAAAACGCGTCGCGCAACGCGCCATTTACCTCCGAAACCGCGACCACTTTCGTCTGCGGCACCGTCTTAAACAGCGGCATATACGCCCGCGGATGCAAATGCCCCAATCCAACCACTCCAACTTTCAAAACCTGTTCCGCCACGACAATTCCTCCAAAAAAAATCACGAACCCGCATAATACCCGAAACCATCAAAGCCGCAATCGTGAGATTGCGCCATCGTAACCGCAATCTCGCGATTGCGGCTCTGATTCACTTCTTCTCCAAATCCGCCTTCGTTATGTGCTTGAATAGCCCGCCGTTTTCTTTGGCCATTTGTTTGAGCAACTCGTCCTGGCTCTCATCTTTTCGCACAAAACCTATCACGTTCACCCGCGTCTTTTTCATTCGAGGGCCAACCACCGCGTTACCAGGTGCTCCCGAGTTTTTTACTTTTTTCCCTTCACTCCCACTGTATATCTCCTATCCACCGAATAGACCCTTGCTCCCTCCTTCCTCCATGCATCATATCCCACTTCCTTATTCTCGCCCTCTGAACCAACATCCGTCGGCACCTGTTGGGTGCATGACGTTTTAGGCGGCGAGTCTGGGGATGTATGCCGGTCGGTTGGTCCAGTAGCGGTCCCAACGCTGATCTTGAGACATCCATAAGGCTCGCCGAGCCATCCATGATCGCTTCGACGCCTTCACGACTCCAGAATTGATCTGTGCCCTTCACACGTTTGTTACGAACCCGGTCACTATTTGTCGAACATTTTTTTCACCGCCGAGATCGCAAGCGGGACGCAGAGATGCTTTTTTTTAATACTCTGCGCCCTCCGCGATCTCTGCGGTGCATTTCAAGTGTTCGATCTTGAAGCTCATTGGCTCTTACGCCGATCCCACGGATCAACTCGTAGCTCTTATCGGCGGCATCCCGCCTAAAACGTCATGCACCCGGACGCTCCGGCCGGTAATCCAACCGAGGCTGCGAGAGCATGCGAGAAAAAAAACGAATCGAAAAAAACGAAACAATGGCACAAAACAAAAGAAGCGTGATCGCGACGCTGGCCAGTATCTGCCCGTTCGACAACAGAATCGACGCATCGTAAACAAACAGCCAGAACAATCCCAGGAGCATGATCCGCTCCCCCTTTTGCCGCGGATTGATCGTCGGGACCAGCAGAATGCCGACAGCCCAGACCGCATAAACAACCGCCGCCACCGCGGGTCCGATCAACATCGGCATATTCTCCGACACCAACGCATTGCCACGCAACCACATGTACCACATTGCCCCGCCGTTGCCGATGAGCAACCCCAGCACAATAGTGACGTAGTTCACCGCCTTGAGCCGCGGACGCTTGCCCTCCAATCGATAAGCGATCGTCGAAATCACAATCACATGCGTCAGCAAAATCATCGAGAGAAACAGCAACGGCGTCTTGGGATGCCCGATCAGACAATGCAACGCCCGAATCGCCCCGAGCGTAACAAGCCCCATGCCTCCCAAGTATTTCGCCGTGGCATCGTAGAACACGATCAACGCCGCCGTCGCCAGTGTCAGGATAAACGAGTACGGCACCAGATCGCTCAAACGCAAAACATCCCGTTGCGTGAACTGCAGCGGCAGCAATACCACCGCCGCCGTCAGTGCCACCATGAGCAGCGCCAGCGAAACGATCAGGGCCGATCGCGGCCGGATACGCCCCGACGGTATCGGCCGACGCGGCGCAAAAATACGGTCTCGCCTCGCATCCACCAGATCATTGAGCGCCATCCCAAACGCATACAGACAAAAAGATGCGACGCCCGTGATCAGCATGCGATAAATCAGCATCATCATTTCCGGCGGCGAAGCACTTGGCGGCCGCAACAGCAGCACCGCCCAAGCATCCGCGATCGCCGTGAACGCCAATGCCGCCCGCGTCAACTGTAATAATGCCAAGATCCTGAACATGCCGGAATTGTAACGCAAAAACTGCCTTGCATGGAAACGCTCCGAAATGCAAAACCAAAGTAGCGACCCCGCTTCGCGGGGTGGAGCCCCGCATGGCAATGCGGGGCTTTTCGGGCAGAGGCAGTTTAGCCGTTGATCGAAGATCAACGCTCTCTCGCTCTGGAGGCGATGAGAAGGCGACGCACTTCTTCATCTGAGGTTTGCTCAAAATCCTCGTACCAGAGTCCGACTGCCTGGAAAGACTCGGGCATATAAACGCAAATAACTTCATCGACGAACCGGCGCATCAGCTCGCAAGTTTCGGCGGCCGCAACAGGAACCGCAATCACAACCCCGGCCGGCCCCATTTGCTTGACCGCAAGCACCGCCGCACGCATCGAAGCTCCGGTCGCCAAACCATCGTCAACCAAAATAACGATACGATTGGCAACATCCATAGCCGAACGCTTCAAGCGGTAAGCTCTCTCGCAGCGAACCAGTTCCGCGCGTTCCCGAGCAGCCACCTGATCGACGGTGGATTGCGGAATATGGAGCTGTCGAATCACATCATCATTCAGTATCTGTGCATTCCCCGAAGCGATAGCCCCCATCGCAAGTTCTTCATGGCCGGGCACACCGAGCTTGCGAACGACAAAAACATCCAACGGCACATCGAGTGCCCGCGCAACTTCATAAGCAACAGGAATCCCCCCGCGTGGCAGACCCAGAACCAGCACGCCGGAACCATGAGCATAGCGAGCAAGCCTGGCCGCAAGTTGCCGCCCCGCATCGATTCGATCGTGAAATAGCAAAGACATGATAACCTCCCACTATCATGATAACGCCCATTACCGGACATTGAACATCCCCGAGGTGTGACTATCTTTATGTGGCATAGGCGTCCAGTGGAGCCCCGCATGGCCATCTTGCTGTTACCTGCTCTGTCTCAATCCTGCATTTTTGCCAGGATCATGATGTTGTGCGTGACGGATCGCAGCAGCATGTCTTTCTTGCGTCCGATTGTTGATCGAGCTCGGCAAGCTGAGCCGAGGTTGCGTTTGAGCATGCTGTTGACGGTCTCAACCTGCCAGCGTTGGCCGTAACAACGCTTGTCGGGACCGGCTTTGAGGCACCGTTGCATCAGACGACGATAATAACCTTTCAACCTATTGCGCCCGGGACGACCGTTCTTCGCAGGAATCAATGTACGAACGCCCAACTCCTGGCGTGCCACACGATGATTGGGCTCGGAGTCGTAACCGGCGTCTGCCAGCACCAGATGAATGGGCATGCGTTTGGTGGCCTTTTCAAGAAGTGGAAAAAAGTGTGGGTGATCAGCACCCGTGCCGGTGCTCGTTCGCGCGGCGAGGATTACATGACTCGCCGCATGCACGGCCAAAGCAAGTTTCGGCAGACGCTTGACGATCCGAGCACAAAGGCGACGGCCCCGCCGCCGGGCAGCTTTTCGTTGGGTGGGAGTTAGAGGTGGCGGCTTGCCTCGCCTCTGTTTTCTGCGGTTTTTCCGCTGTTTCTTCAGACGCTCACGTTCTGACTGCTTGCAGCGTTTTGCAAAGTACCCGCTGACATGATGCGACTCGAACATCGTCGAGTCCAGAGCCGCCATGCGATGCTTTAACTTTTTGGACTTGTTCTCTCGTCTCTTTCGCCGCTCTTTTTTTTACTCTGCCGCTGGGCACGACGAAGAGCCTCAACAGAAAGATCGAGCATCTCCTCGACTACGCCCGGCTTGACCAGATTCTTGTGTGCCCGGCAGAGCGTGTGATGACTGGGCACTTTCTTCAGGCCGATGTCATCACACCAGTGCGGAAAATCCTGCAGCAGAGCCACCACGCCACGATAACTTTTCTTCTGATGTTCCCTGAGCACCAGGCAGGCGAAGAGTTGCGGACTGGTAAAATCCTTGCGACTGAACTTGTTGGGTCGCTCTTTGAGAATTGCCGTCGCCAGCGCATAGGCGGCAATGAGCACCTTCCGTGGTAATTTGCATGTCTCCATACGATTAGATGTAATATATCTATTCATATCTCGCGCAAATTTCATTGGCGCGAATTATCGGAGGGTTGAGACAGAGCAGGTAACAGCAAGATGGCAATGCGGGGCTCCAAAACGCTACGGGCGAGTGAAAAATGCTCTAAATTAAAATCGCGGAGATGAGATTTTATACCTCTCACGGTCAATCATGGAGTGTGCGTGGTCCGCGGCGCCGTAAGCGTTTTTGGGGACTTGGTGCGGGAGCTGTGGCCGAGCGGCATGCAAGCATGCCGGCTAAATAGATGTTTTCAACACGGCACGTGATAACACGGAGGTTGATTGATTATTCTCACGAAACGTATGACTTAACCGTTCTGCGATCTACCTTCAGGTGCCGGGCTGTTTTCAGATACGATCCGTTCCGCTTATACACCACCCGCGCATATCGCCGCAGCAGTTCCTGCGCACTTAGACCGCACTCCACAAGCGTTCCCTCCAGCGAATCCCTTTCTGTCTCCTGCGTCTTCGCCGGCTGATAGTGCTTACGTATCAAAATATTTCGTACACACTGTTCGAGTTCCCGGAAGTTTCCCGGCCATTCGTAGCCCTCAAGATGCTCGCGAATGAAAGTCATCGTTGTTTGTGTGAGCGATTCGGCTGCCGGTGACTCTTCATCGCCGATCCCCCCTCCCACTACTTTTGCCGCGATGAAATGCACCATGGACGTGAGTTCCGCCTCTGGATCGTGCGATTCGGCCAACTGCTCCGCGAGCGACGGGGTGGCGATCAGGTCCGCACAAAGGCGGTAGTAAAGGTCCGGCCGGAACTTGAGATGCCGCATTTCTGTTGGCAGGTCTCGATTGGTGGCGGCGATGAGTTTTCCTGGAAATGTTCGCGCGGCGGAGTCGCCGATGCGTTGATAGGTGCGGGACTGGAGTACTCGCAGCAGTTTGACCTGGATCACGGGGTCGAGTTCGCCGATTTCGTCGAGGAAAACGGAGCCGCGAGCCGGGCAGAGTTCCAGGTAGCCGGGGCGATCTTCCAGGGCGCCGGTGAAGGCGCCTTTGCGATGGCCGAAGAGTTCGGATTCGATCAGAGTTGGTGCGAGTGCGGAGAGGTTGAGGGGGAAAAAGAGGCCTCTGGCGTCGTCGAGGAATGCCTGTTTTTGCGGGACGAAGGGGATGTAACGGGAGAGGGCGATGGCGCGGGCGACGAGTTCTTTGCCTGTGCCGGAAGGGCCGGTGATTAAGGTGGGGATGTCGTGGAGTTTGTCGAAGAAGGTGGTGCGATAGGCGGCGAGATCGCAGGTGAAAATGGACTGCCACACCGCGGCCCGCAAGGCGACGATCGGCTTCGATGAACCGATGATCTCCTGGAAAATGAAATAAAACGCCCGGCGAATCTGAAAGAAACAGGAAAAGAGATGCTCCGGCGTCTCCGGCGGCATCAGCTCGGACATCGGGAAAAAGTGATGGTAGTCGGCAAGGAACTGTTTGTATGCCGCTCCAATGTGCGCTGGAAGTTCCGCGGGGGCCGTTCGGAAATGGGGATCGAAGAGCTTCCATGTGCGGTAGTACAGCAGGTACAGAATCAGGTCGGCGTAGAGATGTCGATCTTTGGAACTTGCACTTTTTTCATTTCTCTTTCCCGCGAAGAGCGGGAGCAGGTCGGCGGCGAGCGATTCGATTTTTGTTTCGAGCCGCAGGACGTTTGGGCGTTCCAGCGTGGAGGTGCGTGACCAGGCCGGCGAAGACTCCTGTGAGAAATCCGGTCCAAGCGCTTCCCGCTCGGCTTCGATCCGCTCCGGCAAAAAGGGATTGGTGTAGGTCAGGTGCGAAATCGCGGCGGCGAAGCGGCGCTGGCTGGGAGTCATGGAAAGCCTCCAATCACTCGCAAGGCAAAAGTTAGAAGTTAAAAGTTTAAAAATTAAAAGGTAAAAGGATTGAAAGTTTCCTTCCCTCACCCTTTACCCTCTATCTTTTAACTTTTATTCTTTACTGTACAATCAATGCACATTAACTGTACTTTAAATGATCATCTCTGCCAAATCCGAAAGTACGCGTTTTTTATTTTGGAAGCATAAGCATCTGCGAAACCAGCACTTATGGCGACTCAAAAATCTGGCACGTCTCATGCTTCAGCTTCTGGCGAGGCCTGGTTTGGTGATCCGTCGGCGGGGCAGCCCGCCAGCTAAACAGGGGCAGTTTTCTGGGAAACGGAGTGTGGATGATGAGACGATTTGAGACGTCAACATGCGTTGTGCTTCTCATGGCAGCGGCGGCGATCATGGCGGGAGTAGACGGCGGAGCGTTTGATCTGGTCACAGGGCTGGTCACCGTCGGACTCGGCATCGTCGTGATGGTGTGGTGGCATTGGTGCGGTAGAACGGCAGGCAAGCCTGCCGGCTAAATAGAGGAATGGACGAATCTTGCACCATTGAAAAATCGGGATCCCACTCGGCTGGCGGGGCGCGGCGTTCGCGTTCCGCTGGCTCTATTTTGGCCACCCCGCAAAGCGGGGTCGCTACTTTTTGGCATTTTGTGCCATGCACCCGTTAAGCCTTGCGTTGCCACGCAAGGCTATGCGCTGGTCCGGGAAGGCGATAGGATGTGGACGTTGCATTTCCTGGGGAGTTGTCATAATGGCTGAGAAACTTTTATTGTCGCGGGTTTTTGCGGAGGTGGTATCGGAGGGGGTTGAGCCGATGCTTGAGGCACAGCGAGCGGATGGGACGATTGTGTTCGATCCGGCGTTGCCGATTGTTTATGGGCAGCAGGGGGTGATGCCGCTGGCGTTTTGCTATGCGGGGTATGGGACGAATCCGGAACATAAGAAATCGGCGAAGATTGAAGAGGCGATTCGAAAACTGGCCGGTTTCCTGGTGGCGAGGTTTGATGATCAGGGGCGTGTTCATTACGACTCGCACGGCTATGACGTGAACACGGTGGATCAGCGGCTGACGTATGCGTGGACGGAGGGGCTACGGATGATGCGGGATGTTGCCAAGGCGGATATGCCTTATGAGAAGTGGGGCGACAAGATTTTGCGGGCGTGTCATTATTTGGTGGAACATCGGATGGCGAAGCTGGTGGGGCTGCGGCGGTTTATTTCGCGGGTGTTGGGGACGAGTACGAATCATGTGGCGCATTATGTTTCGACGGTGTATCGCGCGGGGCAGGTGTTGGGGAAGCGGGAACTTTGCGATTTTGCGCTACCGATCGGGCGGGCGCTGGCGGCGGATATTCATCCGGACGGGTATTGGGAGGAGCACGGGGATTTGCTTCGCCGCGGCGGGCCAACGCCGAGTTACAACTACCTCACGCTCAGCGGAATGGCACTGATGTATGAATGGACGGGCGAACAAGTGTTTGCGGATGCGATTGCGAAGGCGACGGCGTTTCATGGGAATTTTTCGTATCCGGATGGGAGTTTTAATGATTTGATGGATGAGCGGGTGCGTTACGACGCGCTGCCGCGGGTGTGGGGATTGTTTGGCTTTTCACACACGGCGGCGGGACGAGGAATGGCACTTCAACATATGGAGAATTGGCTGTCTTTGCATGCCGTCCCTCCCCGCAAAGCCATGACGCCCGAGTCGTTGGCGCGGCATTGCGAGAATTTTCTGTATTGGCACGATGGGCCGGTGGAGATGGCGGCGTATCAGCGGGCGGATCATCAAGCGTTGCTGCATGGAGGAGAAGCAGGGGTGTTTCGCAAGGGGAAGTGGTACGTGGGACTCTCGGCGATGCCGGCGACTAACGGCGAAGATCCGGCGTATCGGAATAATCCGTTCGGACTGGATCGGCAAAAGCTCCTGAGCGTGTGGCATGAGAAAACTGGTCTGATCCTTGACGGATCGCACTCGAAAGATCAGCGAGCGTTTTCGACGTTCGCGGCACGGGCGGAGTATGCGGATGATTTCTATCCGGCGGGAGGGCAAGTGGTGGAAGAGGGAAGGGAGATGGTGGCGAAGGTGGCGTATAAGACGTTTTTTGCGGAAGTGCGGGTGAGGGAGGTGGCGGGTGGGAAGTTGGAAATTGAATTGGGGGTGGATCCGGCGGGGAATCGTGGACCGTTTGCGGTGGGGTTCACGCTACGGCGGATTGCGGAGGTAGTTCGTGGATTCAACGGGAAAGAATTGTCGCTGGGGCGGGAGAAGTTTGTGGTGAGCGGGGAGGAATTGGGCGGAGGGTTTACATATGGAGGTGTGAGGATTGAGGGGGTGGCGGATATGCGGGTGAGTTGGCCGCTCTCGCCGTTCAATTCGTATGCGAAGAGCGGGCAATCGTCGTCGTCGGCGTCGCAGGTGAAAGTGGAAACGGAATTGACGATGGAACGGCGAAAGATGGTGTTCGTCATCGCGGTGGACTAAACTGATGAGATCGCGGAATTGGAGAAAATGATGAGTGCGATGAATGGTTCTTTTCAGATGTTGCCGACGGTGGATTTTTGCGGGCTGCGAGTGACGCGGATGATTATCGGGGCGAATCCGTTTGGGGGTTATAGTCATCAGAATTCGCAGCGTGATGAGGTGATGCGGACGTTTTATAGTGTGCCGCGGATACTGGAGACTTGGGAACGGGCGGAGGCGGCAGGGATTAATACATTTATTACGAACAATGAGACGCCGCACGTGATTCAGGCGGTGAAGGAATATTTGGGTGGCAGAGGGGGGGGGGACGGGACGTTGCAGTGGATTTCGCAGATCAACGGCCGCACGGCACCTGATATGCTCACGGCCATTTCGGATGCGGTGAAAATCGGGTGCAAGGCGATTTATTTTCACGGGATGCGAACGGATAAACTTTTCGAGCAACAAGACGCGGCTACGCTTCGCACGTGGTGCGACCATGCCCGGTCGCTGGGGGTGCCGGTCGGCGTGGCGGCGCACGATCCGCGGGTCCATCTCTGGGTCAATTCGCTGGACCTGGTGGATTTTCATGCGGTCTGCTTTTTCAACTGTGGCAGTTTGCACAGTGGGAAAGGGGAGCGGTTTCAATTGGCGGATGTGATTGCGGCTACGGAAGCGATTCGCACGATTAAGAAGCCGTGCATCGGGTACAAGATCATGGGCGCCGGGCGGATCGATGCCCGCATGGCGTTTGAGTACGCATTTACACATATCAAATCGGCGGATGTGGTGAATGTGGGTATGCATCGCGGCGATAAAGATAACATGGTCGAGGAAAATGCGGCGATGGTGCGGGAGATATTGGGATGAGGGAAGGACAATCCGAGATTCGCTAAAAGCCCAGGGATTGCAATCCCTGGGCTTTGTTTTTTTTGGTTCTTCTTCGAATTTAGGGAGTGAGATGTGTGTGGATCGGCCCCGGTAGGGGCCTGAGCTTTTAGCCCACGGCAAGCGGCGGCAACCGCGTCGCCGTGGGAAAATGCCCCAAACAATGTCGTCGCCCCGGCAGGGGCGAAAGCTCGTTGAAGGAAGGAAGCCGCTTTCGCCCCTACCGGGGCAACGGCGGTTCGAGAGGACGACGGTCACCCACGGCGGCGCGGCTATCGCCGCTTGCCGTGGGCTAAAAGCTCAGGCTCCTACCGGGGCCAACCCACTCCAAATTGCGACGAAATCCATGCATCTCATTCCCTAAATTCCACGATGAACCTGCTCTGTCTCAACCCTCCACCATTTGGCCATCAGAGCCGCGACCGTAAGGGAGCGACAGGCTTTATCTCCGCATTGTCGCACGGGTCGCTCCCTTACGGTCGCGGCTCTGATAGAG
>WQYP01000139.1 GCA_009781185.1 Phycisphaerales bacterium
CCATCATCATGAACGGACGCCACTTCTTGTGATGCATGAAGCCCTTGAGCAGGAAATGGTTGATGAGGGTAGCAACGTCGAAAGCCGCATGCCCGAAGAAGGCGACCTCGAAATCGAGAATCATAAGATGGAGTTTCGAGTTTCGAGTTTCGAGTTTCGAGTTTCTTCTTGAAACTTGAAACTTGAAACTTGAAACTCGGGTGGGGGGGCGAGGGCGTGGCCGTCGTTGTAGGTGATGCCGGTGAGTTCGGGGGTGAGAATTTTTTCGAAGATGGCGTTCATGGTGGTCAGGAGGTGTGGGTCGGAGCGGAAGTTGTGGGGGAGATTGATGTAGCGTTGGGAGGTGGTGGCGGCTTTGGCGGATTTTTCGAGGGTGAGGAAGAGGTTGGGGTCGGCGAGGCGGAAGCCGTAGATGGATTGCTTGATGTCGCCGACGATGAAGAGGTTGCCGGTGTGGTGGAAGGCGTCGGGTGAGCGGATGGCGTGGAGGAGTGCGGCTTGCAAGGGATTGATGTCCTGGAATTCATCGACGAGTAGATATTTATATTGGTGGTGGAGTTCGGGGGCTACGGGATTGTTGGGGGCGGTGAGAAGGTTGAGGGTGAAGCGTTCGAGGTCGGCGAAGTCGAGGCGGTTTTGGAGGCGTTTGGCGGCGGCGTAGGCGTTGCGGAATTGGGCGGTGAGGGTGAGGAGGGTTTCGAGCGGCCCATCCTCCAGGGCGAGTTTGGCGAGGTCTTTTTGGAGGAGGTCGGCGGGGAGGCTGAGGGATTGTTTGCAGAAGTTGGAGAGAGAATTTTTGATCGTTGTCCATGTGTTTTTTTTCAATTGTTCGAAGGCGTCTTCGTCTTGATCTTTGGGTCGGCGGAGCGTGGGCCATTGGAGGTCGAGGGCGGATTGGATGGTGGGGAGGGCGTGGGTGGATTTTTCGTGGAGTTGTTGGATGGAGTCGTCGAGGCGTTGTGCAATGAGTTGGAGGTGGGCGAGCATGGGGCCTGGGCCGAGGGTGGTGGAGACGGTGGTGCAGGCGCGGTGGGCGGCGAGGGAGAGGAGGTGGAGTTCGTTGGAGAGGGTGATACGTGTGTAATGGTCCATGGTTTTGGGGGAGCCAGCGAGGGAGTAGCGTTGGCGAGCGTTGGCGAGGTAGGCGTCGGGGTCGGCGGTGGTTTCGAGCATGGTGTGGAGACGGAGGAGGAGAGTTTGGAGGGTGGATTCGCGTGCTTGGGCGTAGGTGTCGAAGAAGTTGGGGAAGGCGGAGAGAGGCAAATCCCGGCTAAAGCCGGGGCTATATGGGGATTTGTGCCAGCGGGCGAGGAGGTCGGTGAGGACGTCCTGGCGGAGGAGGCGGGCGTCGTCTTCGTCGAGGACGATGAAGGCGGGGTCGAGGCCGAGAGAGGGGGGGGGAGGGGGACAGGGGGAGAGGGGGAGAAGGTGACAAGGTGACAAGGTGACAGGGTGACAGGGGACTTGTTCGAAGTGTTGGCGGAGGATTTTGGCGCAGAAGGCGTGGAGGGTGGAAATGCTGGCGCGTTCGATCGTGGCGGCCTGGCGGTGGAGGCGGGCGAGTTGTGATGGGGTTGTGTTGGTATGGGGTTGTGTGAGTTTGTCGCGGATGGCCTGGGCGATGCGGGTACGCATTTCGTTGGCGGCGGCGTCGGTGAAGGTGAGGACGAGGAGGTTTTCGACATTGCAGCCCCCCCCCCCTCCTTCTCCCCCATCTGTGGATTCGGGGAGGTCGCAGAGGAGGCGGGCGCAGCGTTGTGCGAGGACGGCGGTTTTGCCGGAGCCGGCGGCGGCGGAGATGAGCAGGTCGCCGGCGATGTGGTTGATCGCGGCGAGCTGGGGAGAGGTCCAAGTGGGGGGCATGGGCATAGGTATCGAAAAAGTTAAAAGTTAAAAGGAAGTTAAAAGGTAAAAGTTAAAAGGTAAAGGGGGGTGGCCATTTTTTGTAGCAGATTGTCATGCCAAAGGTGAGGTTCGCGGCGTCGCAAGCGGTTTTGGTGGCATTGGGCGAGAGCAACGTCAAGCCCCGCATTGCCATGCGGGGCTCCACCCTGCAGAGCGGGGTCGCTACGGGTTATTTGGATAGGCTCTTAGTGGAGAGTTTGGGACATTTGTTGGAGGGCGGCCTCCTTGTTGAGTTTGGTGATGGGGCGGTAGGAGCCCATGTTGCGGTCGAAGGGGCAGAGGGCGGTGAAGTCGCAGGTGTCGCAGGGGGAGCGGGATTTGTTGCGGTAGGGGGCGGGGGCGATTTGGCCCTGGGCGAGAGCGGTGGCGAGGGTGGTGATTTTGTGGCGGACGAAACGGAGGAGGGTCTGGAAGTCGGCGTGGGTGAGCAGGTCGTTGCCACGTTTGGTGAGGGAGCCGTCGTTGTTGAAACTCATTTTGAACCATGGGCTTTTGGAGCCTTCGGGTTGTAGGGAGAGGTCGAGGGTGTGGGCGTGGGAGGCGTCGATGATGCCGCTGGGGATGGCGTTTTGCTGGAAGAAGGGGTCGGTGGAGCAGAGGGGTTCGTCGAGAGGTGTGCGGGTGGAAGTGCACTGGAGGCCCAGGGGGATGTAGAGGGCGGCGAGAGGGTTGAGGAGGGTGAGGTGCTGGAGGACGAGGGCGTAGGTGGGGAGTTGTAGGGTGAGGCCGGCGAGGACTTCGGAGAGCTCGAGTGTGCGTTTGGAGGAGCTTTTGTAGTCGAAGAGGATGGCGTTATTTGTTGGAGAGATGTCGATGCGGTCGATTTTTCCTGTGAGGAGGATTGTGTGGTTAGTGGGGGTGGTGAGTTCGAGGGGGGGGAGATGGAAATTCGAATGCCGAATGCCGAATGCCGAATCCAATTCGAAATTCGAATGATCGAATGACGAAACGCTTTCTGCTGGTTGCGGGGTTGGTGGGAAGCCGAAGGTGACTTCGACGGCGAGTGGGCGTGTTTTGCCAGCGGCGGCGCGGCGGCGTTGGGCTTCGACGATGAGGCCGAGGGTTTTTCGGATGTGGGTTTGGATATGGTGATATGCGGGGGTTTTTGGGGCAAGTTCTTTGTGGAGTTCGTTGGTGGCGGCGGCGATGTGCTCGTGGAGGGCGGTTTGGAGGGCGGCGGGGTCGCAGTAGGGCCAGTCCCCTCCCCCCCCTGGGAGTTGGTGGTCGATGATTTGCTGGAAGAGTCGTTCGAGGATGCGGTGGTAGAGCAGGCCGAGGTGTAGGGTGTCGAGCGTGAGGGAGTCGCGGGGGCGTAGGCCCAGGGTGTAGTGGAAGAAGTATTGGAGGGGGCATGCGGCGAATTTTTCGAGCTGGCTGATGCTCAGGCGGATGGGGCGGGAGTGCGGGAATAAGTGGGCGGCGAGGTCGTGGGAGAGGTGAGGGTCGGTGGGGGGTTGGGTGGCGGACCAGACACGTTGGCGTGCGGATTGGAGGAGGGCGTTGGGGGAAGTGATGAGCCAGTGGTAGAGGGCGAGGTTGGGGGAGGGGGTGACAGGGTGACAGGAGTCTTCGAGGGTTTCGAGGCGGCGTTGGTGGAGGGTGCGAGAGGTGATCAGGACGTTGGCGAGGAGATCGTTGACGGTGGCGATGCGGTCGAGGGCGGTGCGGTGCTCGAGCGTGATTTTTTTTTCGGTGATGTGGAGGAGGTTTTTGAGTTGAGGGATGTAGCGGGATGGGCTGACGGCTTTGCCCTGAGAGTTGGCGATGGGGTAGGTGATGATGAGTTTCTGGCTGGCACGAGTGAGGGCGACATAGTCGAAGAAAGGCATTTCGATGAGTTTGCGGTCGGCGTCCTGGTCGATGGGGACGAGAGAATGGGTGTTGATGAGGTCGCGCTGCAGGTCGGCAAGGATGGGGTCTTCGGGGACGACCTTTGGGAATTGGCCTTCGAGAGCGCCTGGGAGAATGACGAGCTTGAGGTCGGGGGAACGGGAGCGCATGACGGAGCTGATGAGGACTTGATCGACGGTTGGGGGAATCAGGCCGAGGGTGAGGGAGTCGAGGGCGGTGGTGAGAAGTTCGGCGAATTGCTCGAGGGAACGTGGGCGGGTGTGGGTGAGGAGATTTTCGAGCATGGAAAGGACGTCGTGGATCTGGCGGAAGGCTTGTTCGTGGAGCTGGGCGAGGGCGGGGTCGGGGAGGGGGGGAGAAGCCAGAAGCCAGAAGTTAGAAGCCAGAAGAGGGAGGGCTGACTTCTGGCTACTGGCTTCTGGCTTCTGGCTTCTGGTCTCGGCGATCCAGGCGTTGATTTGGGATTCGACGTTGAGGTGGGTGAGGAGGTCGCGGAGGGCGGTGATGTATTGGGTGGAGTTGGTGTTGGAGGATTCGCAGGCGGTGATGAAGGGGTGGAGGTCGGCGACGATTTTGCGGCGGATGGCGTTGACTTGCTGGAGGTTCTGGCGGGCGATTTGAGGGATTTTTTGGTAGGGGTCGTTCTCGTCGTCACGTTGATTGGGAGCGATCCAGGGCCAATCGGTGTTCCATCCTCCGTCCCCTTCCCCCGTAATGCCATGGGCGAGGAGGTAGTTTTCGAGGAGAGCGACGTCGGATGTAGAGATGTTGGCGAGTGAGGTTTTGAGGTAAAGGAGTACGTCGTCACGATTCCAGCGGGAGGTCACGATGCGGATGGCGCTCTTGAGAAGGGTGACGAGGGGATGATGCGAAATGGTGCGTCGCTGGTCGATGAAGTGCGGGATGTGGTGCTCGGTGAAGATGCGGCGGAGGGAGTTTTGATAGCCGCTGCCCCCGCCTTCTTCTTCGGATTCGAGGTCTGGGACGATCAGGCCGATGTCGCGGTAGCGGAGGGGGTTCGTGAGGCGAGTGACCAGGTCGCGGATGGTTTGAGCGATGATGTGGATTTCGGTGTCGGGATCGGGGCATTGCCAGATTTCGCAGTCGGCGTCGGGGGAAGAAGCTGGAAGCCAGGAGCCAGAAGCCAGAAGAGGGGAACCCCCGGCAGAGTCGGGGGCTGACGGGGCGAAGAGGGCGGATTCGATGTGGGCGAGGGTGGGAGAGGTGAAACGGTGTGGGGTGCGAAGGATGGTGGTGGTTGAGATGGGGATGTTGTTCTGGCGGAAGGCGTCGAGGAGGCGGCGATGGAGACGCTCGGTACGGGCGAAAAGGGAGGTTTCGTTGAGCGGGAGGAGTGGGTTGTGAAGGGTGGGGGCGTCGGGGTCGGCGAGGAGTGTGATGGTGAGCTTGTCGGCGGATTGGGCGAGTGCGACGAGGAGATTGATTTCGAGGGTGTTGAGAGCGGAGAAGGCGTCGAGCCAGACCTGGGAGCCGGGGCAGGTGAGAGGGGAATGGGGGACGGCGAGGGGGGCGATTTGCAGGATGGTTTCGAAATCGGTGGCGCCGCCTTGGGCGGATTGGAGAGCGGTGGTCCAGGCGGCGAGCAGGAGGGCGAGGTCGTGGAGTTTGCGGGTGGTGATAGGGTCGGGATTGGCGGCGGTGAGGAGTTGGTGGAGGGAGTTGGCGGAGTGGCCTTGCTGTCGGAGTTCGCGGAGGGTGGCGTCGAGTTTTTGGAGGAAGCCTGGGCGGTCGGCGACGGCGGCGAAGGCGCGGAGCTCGGAGCGGTGGTGGCGGACGACTTCCTCGAGCAAGACGAGGCGGGCGAGGTTGGACATTAAGTGATTGGGTGATTGGGTGATCTGGCGATCTGGTGATTGGGGGAGGGGAAAGGCGTTGTGGAGGATGTCGAGGGCGAGGCGTTGGAAGGAGAGGACGTGTGCGCGGAAGGAGCCGGGGAGGTGAGAGGAGGTGAGGAGTAGGCGTTCGGCGGTGAAGGTGGCTTGCTGTGGTGTGATCCAGAGGAGAGGTGGGCCGAGGGGATCGGCGAGGAGGGCGTCGCGGATTTGGCGGGCGCAGGATTGGGTTTTGCCGGTGCCGGCACGGCCGATGAGGAATTCGACAGCCACTGGCGCTCCGTTGCGTGGGGAGAAGAGGGTGAGGGATGCTCTGTCTCAACCCTCCACCATTCGGCCATCAGAGCCGCGACCGTCAGGGAGCGACAGGCGTTATTTCCGCATTGTCGCACGGATCGCTCCCTTACGGTCGCGGCTCTGATAGAGGATTGAGACAGAGCAGGTGAGGGGCTATTGTACAAGCTGATGCGTCATTGGGCACGGAGAGTCACGAACGAACGATGGGAAGAGTGTATAACACTTGAAGCGGCCATCTGACGCGTAAAATTCGTTCAATTCGTTCAATTCGTAAAATTCGTGGAAGAGCGCTCGCCTGTCGGCTCGCGGCTAAACTTGTTTTCCGCCCCCCCGCAAAGCAGGGTCGCTACGGGCGTTTTCGGAATTGCCACTCCATTCCCAGGTTATTTCAGCTCGACGGACCAGTAGGCGTGATCGAGGAAGTGTTTCCAGGAGGAGTATTTGTCGGAGCCCAGGCGGAGGTTGATGACGGGGTTGCGTTTGGGTTTGAGGGGGGGTTTGAGCAGGTGCATGTGTGCCTGGTTGGGGGTGCGGCCGCCTTTTTTGGCGTTGCAGTAGACGCAGGCACACACGAGGTTGTCCCAGGTGGTTTTGCCGCCAAGGGAGCGTGGGATGACGTGGTCGAGGGAGAGTTCCTGTGTGGGGAATTTTTTGCCGCAGTATTGGCAGAGGGAGTGATCGCGGGCGTAGATGTTGCGGCGGTTGAGCTTGACGTCCTGGCGGGGCAAGCGATCGTAGACCAGGAGGCGAATGATACGCGGGACGGCGATTTCGAAGCGGACGGTGCGGACGAAATCGTGGTTTTCTCGTTCGTAGACGGCTTTGAGCTGGGAGAGCTCGATCCAGGAGACCATGTCGTAGGAGAGGTAACTGCCGCCGCCCCCCCCCCCCTCCGTTTCGGTTTCTTCGACGGAGACGACCTCGGCGAGTTGGCGTTGGAGGAGGGAAAAGGCTCGCTTGGCGGAGACGACACGGATGGCCATGTACAGGCGATTGAGAACCAGTACGTTGCAGGAGAGACCAGAAATGGGTACAGCGTTTTCCACGCAAGTTAGCGTAGTTAGCGGTGAGGCGCAAGTCAATATGGCGGAGTTGGGGCGAAATTCTGGTATGCTCTTTCAAGATAGGTTTGATGAATCCTCACTTGTGGTGGGCGGATGGCTTTTCCGAATCAGAAGGCGTTGTGGGTGTGGGCGGGGATTGTGGCGCTGGTGCTGATTGGGGGGTATGCGGCGGTGGGGTCGGGGTTTGCGTCGCTGCGAGAGCGGATGGAGATGACGGAGATGGCGTTTTTCAACTGGTGGCCGATGTGGGTGCTGGTGGTGGTGCTGGCGGTGACGTTGATCGTGGTGACGGTGCGATGGATACCGTTGACGTGGTATACGCTGGGGGTTTGGATGGTGCATGGGGGGATTCTGGTTTTGCTGGCGGGGAGCGTGTGGTACTTTTCGCAGAAGCACGAGGGAATGGTTCGAATACATTTAAATCAGAGCGTGGATGAATATTACGATACGACGGAACGGGCGTTGTATGTTTATCGGGTGAAGAATGAAGAACCGAGTTCGCAGGCTGGAGGTACAAGGCCGTTTGGCAAGATGCCGGAGCTGTTTGGGCGAGGCAAGATGCCGGAGTGGGAGGAGGTGGCGATGATTCCGTTGCGGGGGTTGCCGATTTATCGTGGGCATAATCCGTTGGGGCCTGATGCGTTGGATTGGGAGTTGTCGGCGGAGTTGTTTAAGGATAGGCCGATGAAAATCGTTGGGTATCGTCCGGCAGGGGAGGAGGGGGGGGGGGCGATGGTGCCGTTGCAGATGTCTGGTGGGGGGAATTTGTATGTGCCGTTTGAGCAGTTTGTGGAGGTGGATTTGCGTGGGCCTGAACCGCGAGAGAGGGAGGTGGGAGATGGTTTTTGGTTTCGTTTTTCGGCGTTGCGTCGGGAGTTGCCGGTGGAGGTGAAGCTGACGGATTTCAAGGCGGTGAAGTACGCGGGGGCGATGGATACGTATGAGGATTTTGTTTCGACGTTGGAGTTCACGGATAAAAGGACGGGAGAAGTGAAGGAATCGCTGGCGCATTTGAATCATCCTGCGATGAGTCATGGATTTTGTTTTTTTCAGGCGGCGTGGGATGGGAAAGAGGAGGCGTTGCCGGGGGAGCGGTATTCGGTGCTGGGGGTGGGGAATCGGCCGGGGTTGATGACGATGACGATCGGGGCGATTTTGGCGTTCGTGGGGATCGGGTATGCGTTTTATGTCAAGCCGATATTGCTGCGGGCGAGGAGGGCAGAAGCCAGAAGCCAGAAGCCAGAAGCCAGAAGAGCTGAGAGCGAGGAAGCAATCGCAAGGGGGGAGGCGTGATGATGCGACGAGCGATGTGGGTTGTGATGTTGATGGGGATGGTACTGCTTGTACCGCGGCGGGCGGAGGCGGAGGATCGGGCGGCGTTTCGTGGGGCGGTGGAGTTGAAGGGGTTTCGGCTGCTGGCGATTCAGCATCGGGATCAAGTGAAGATCATGGATAGCTGGGCGCGGCAGAGCCTGACGACGATTTGTCATCGCTCGTCGATTGGCGGGGAGGATCCGTTGTATACGGCGTTGGACATCGCGTTTCGGCCGGAGGCTTGGGCGGAGAGGAATATCATTTATGTGCAGGCGATTCCGATTCGGCAGCGGCTTGCGGCGTTTGAGACGGGGTCGGAGGCGGGTCGGATTTTGCGGGAGGGGCTGGTGAGTCCGCGGTTTATCGAGCGGGAGGAAGTGCTGCGATTGTTGTCGCAGTTGAGTGGAGATATGAAGCTGCTGGCGTCTGTGAATAAGATCAAGGCAGGGTATGAGACGTATCGGAATTTGTGGGCGACGCTGGCGTTTGTGCCGCCGGGAGAGGGGGGAAAGGGGGGGCCGTGGCGGTTGGCGATGGAGTTGTGGGCGAATTTTCCGGAGGGGCAGGCGGAACTGGCGAGGCGGGGCGAGAAGGCAGAGTCGGCGGTGCCGGGGTATTCGGCGGAAGAGGCGAAGGCGTTGTGGCTGGCGTATCAGGCGTTGGCGCGGGGATGGGCGGCGGGGGATGCGAGGATGGTGAATGGGGCGATTGGGACGCTCACGACGATGTTGCCGCGGATCGATCCGGAGGGGGGATATCCGTCGGTGGCAAAACGGATGACGGAACTCTGGTACAACCGTACGTTCTACGGCACAGTCATGAACGTCTTTTTATATTTCGTGGCGATGACGCTGTTCTTGCTGGTGACGGTGGTGGGCAATCGAAAGCCCATTCCGGCTAAAGCCGGGGCTATACGGGGTCATCAGAGGTTTCGATTGTGGCGATATGCGTATCCGATGTTTTCGGTGGCGGTGATTTTGCATCTGGCGTCGATGGGGGTGCGGATGTGGCTGGCTGGGCGGTGGCCGACGCAGAATCAGTTTGAGTCGGTGCTGGGGGCGGCGCTGCTGGGGTGCATCGTGGGATGGTGCCTCGAGACATGGAAGAAGAACGGACTCTTCGGGATGGCGTTTTCGTTTGTCGGGTTCCTGGCGATGACGGCGTGCATGGCGGCGCCGTACATGTTCGGCAATGACCTGGGCGGAGCGATTTCGAAAACAGCGGGGATTCTGCAGACATATTGGCTGTATATTCATGTGAATGTCATTATTGCGTCGTATGCGTTGATCGCGGCTTCGTTTGTTTTGGGAGGGCTGTATCTGCTGCTGAAATTGTGGTATTGGATTCATCCGCGGGAGCCATATCAATCGCGATCGAGAGTTGACGGCGACAATTCTGATTTTCCTGCAGCGAACGGTGGGCAAGCCCACCGGCTCAATGCAGAAATGCTTGGCGCTTTGGATCAGGCGAACATGGTGATTTTGCAGATGGCGTTTTGGTTTTTGGGGATCGGGATTGTGTGCGGGGCGGTGTGGGCGGATTATTCGTGGGGGCGGCCATGGGGGTGGGATCCGAAAGAGACCTTTGCGCTGGTGACGTGGATTGTGTATCTGATTATCGTGCATGTGCGTCTGGTGGTGCCGAAGCTGAAGGCGGAAACGACGGCATGGATGTCGATTGCAGGGTTTGCGGTAATGATGTTTAATTGGATCGGTGTGAATTATTTTCTGGCGGGATTGCATAGCTACGCTTGAGAAGCCAGAAGCCAGTAGCCAGAAGGATAAGGTTGAATATGGCGATTGAAGAAAAAGATGTGATGGCGGTGCTGCGAGGGGTGGTGGCTTCGGAGCAGGTGAAGCGGGTGAAAGTGGTGGAGGAGAATGTGTTGGTGGAGATCAGCACGGAGGTGGGGCCGTCGGAGAAGGAAGCGGTTCGGCGGGAGGTGGTGGCGGCGGTGAGGAAGTTGCCGGGGGTGGGGGAAGTGGTGGTGAATTTTGGGGCGGCGTTGTCGGTGGCGGGGAAGCCGGCGGCGAAGAAGGAAGAGGGATGGCAGGGAGGCGTGAAGTATATCGTGGCGGTGGGAGCGGGGAAGGGTGGCGTGGGGAAGTCGACGATCGCGGTGAACTTGGCGGTCGGTTTGGCGAGGTTGGGGAAGAAGGTGGCGTTGTTGGATGGAGATATTTATGGTCCGTCGGTGC
>WQYP01000140.1 GCA_009781185.1 Phycisphaerales bacterium
GGACAGCTATTCAACAAGGCTTATTCCGACACCGGTCGGCCAAGCATGCCGCCGGAACGGCTGCTCAAGGCGATGCTGCTTCAGGCGCTTTACTCGATTCGCTCGGAACGGCAGTTGGTCGAACGCATTGATACCGATCTTCTGTTGGGGGCAGACAAGGGTTACGATTCCGGGCCGTTTTTGTTGAAGCTCGAATCGTGGAAGGGTAGCGGCGTGGCGATGGCTATGATCAAACCGAGAAGAATCGCTCGCCCAGGCATAAAAACCCCTTCACGGAAATGCGTGCTTGTGAGATATTGGCGCATGTTGGCTGTTTGCTGTCAAGATTAATTCACGAATTGGCGAACGAGCGTTAATCTTCGATCAACGGCTAAACTCTCCATGATACGATCTTCCCCAAAAAGCCCCGCATTGCCATGCGGGGCTCCACCCCGCGGAGCGGGGTCGCTACGTGCATTTTGTGTCACGCATCCCCCTTATATGACACGCTGAAGCGTGAACTCCGAGGGGGGTTATTTGCCGAAGCAGTAAAGGATGCCTTGGGAGGTGCCGATGAGGAGGCGGTTTTGGACGATGGAGGGGGAGGCTTTGATTTGGCCGCCGGCGGTGAATTTCCAGGTGGGATTGCCTGTGTTGGCGTCGAGGGCGTAGAGGGTGCCGTCGGAGGAGCCGAAATAGACGCGGTTGTCGACGATGATGGGTGAGGATTCGATGCTGCCGCGGGCGGTGAAGGTCCAGTCGATTTTGCCGGTTTGTCGAGCGAAGCGGATGAGTTTGCCGTCCTGGGTGCCGATGAAGACTGCGTCTTGGGTGACGGCGGCGGAGGCGGAGATGGCGCTCATGGGTTGAGTGGGATCGTCGCCGCTGATTTTCCAGTTGGGGTTGCCGGTTTTGAGGTTGACGCTGAGGAAGTCGCCTTTGAGGTTGCCGACGTAGGCGTTGGAATCTTTGATGGCGGCGGAGGCGGCGCAGGCGTCATCGGCGGAGGCGTGGCTGCGTTCCTGGCCGGTTTTCAAGTCGATGGCGCGGATCGTGCGGTCGCAGCCTGCGATGACCGCGGCCCCCCCCCTTTTTTCTCCGTTGTCGTCGGGGAGGATGGCGGGGGAACAGTGGACCTGTGCGTCAGCGAAGAATTCCCAGTTCAGTTTGCCGGTGGCGGCGTCGAAGGAGCGTAGGGCGTTGTCGTAGGAGCCGACGAGGATTTGGTTATCGACGGCGGTGGCGGAGGATCGGATTTTGTCTTTAGCCTGGAATCGCCAGAGTTCGGCGCCTTTTTCGGCGTCGATGGCGTAGAAGGTGCCGGACTCGTCGCCGACGAAGACGCGGCCGTTGGCGACGCAGGGGGAAGCGGAGACGGAATCATTGGTTTTGAATTCCCAGAGTTGGTTGCCGTCGTTGAGGTTGAGGGCGACGAGTCGGTCTTTTTGTGTGCCGACGAAGACGCGTCCGTCGGCGATGGCGGCGGTGGATTCGATGGAGCCTTTCAGGTTGACTTTCCAGAGTTGTTTCAGGGGAGTGGGGAGTTTGGCGGAGGAGGAGCCGGTGAGTTGGGGGTCGCCGCGGAAAGTGGGCCAGTCCTGCGATTGAGGGGCGGGGGCGGGGGTTTGGTCCTGGGCGAACGTGGGGGACGTGTTCTCACAGAAGACACAGAGAACACAGAGGAGATAGAGTTGGAAAATTCGAAGTTCGAAATTCGAGTTTCGATTTTTCTTCTCTGAGAACCGATCCCGGCTAAAGCCGGGGCTATATGTGTTCTCAGTGAGAAGCTGTTTTATTGTCATTGTCGTTACTCCTTCGCCACCCCGCGGAGCGGGGTCGCTACATGCAGTTCTTGTGGCGCATTACGTGCTATGTTTACTCCTCGTGCAAGGCTTGCATAGGATTGCGGGCGATTGCGGTTTTTGCGGAGATTATACACACGATGATGCCAGAGACGGCAACGGTGGCGAGTGTGGCGGCGAGTTGGTGCCATTGGACGTCGGCGTGGCCGGAGGTGAGGACGGGGGCAACGGCGAGCAGTGCGGCGGCGGTGCCGGAGAAGAGGCCCGCGGCGAGCAGGGCGAGGTGCTCGAGGGTGATGAGGTGGATGAGCGTGGCGCGTTTGAAGCCAGCGGCGGCCATGAGGGCGAGTTCGCCGCGGCGTTCGAGGACACTACGTGCGATGACGGCGATCATGCCGGCGGTGCCGAGGAGGAGTCCCAGGCCGCCGAGGCTGAGGAAGATGGAGAGGTAGACGTTTTGGACGCTGATGTAGCTGTTGAGGATTTCACGGGTGGTGCGGACTTCGATGCCTTGGTCGGCAAGGGCGGTGCGAAGGGCGTCGGCGAGAGCTTGTTCGCTCGTGTTTTTTGGCAGTGCGAAGAGGAAACGGGTGGCGCCGTTGAGTTTGGGGTAGATTTTTTTGAGGTTGGCGTCGGAGATGAGCAGTTCGCTGGCGAAGATGCTGCCGGGGAGTGTGGCGATGATTTTGAGTTTGATGGGTGAGCCGTCGGGGGCGTCGAACTGGTAGGTGCCGCCGAGGGGGAGTTTGAGGATCCATTGGAGGCTGTCGGCGTCGGCGAAGGCGGGGATGATGTCGGGTTGATGGGTGTCGGGGTCAGTGAAGAGTTTTTGCCAGGGCGTGTTGACAGAGAATCCTTGCCATTGTGCGAATTCGTGGGTGATGCCGAGGAGGCGGGGGTGTGTGGGTTTGGCGAGGTTGAGGCAACTCGTGTCGTCTCCGGGGCATTCGGGGAGGGCGAAGACGGTGACGTTGGTGAAGGCTTTTTCTTCTTGTGGTGAGAAGCCGAGGAGTTTGCGACCCTGCGGGGTGGCGAGGTCGTAGTGAAGGGGGACGGCGGAGGTGGCGGTGAGTGTGAAGCCGCCGGAGCCGGAGTGCTTGTCGCTGGTGTCGAGGTGTGAGTAATCACGGCGGTTGGCGGCGACGGCGACGAGGATAAAACTGGCGCAGGCGAGCAGGCCGATGGTGAGGAGACTGCGGCGGCGACTGGCGGCGGCGTTGCGGATGGCGAGGGCGAGCAGGGAGGCGACTTCGCGTTTTCGGCGGATGGCGGTGGAGAGAAGGGAGCTTGCGGCGAGGAGCATGGCGAGGAGAATTGCGGTGCCGCTGCAGAAGAAGCCGATCTCGGGGGGAATGATGTGGGCGGCGGAGGCGAGGAGAAAAGCGAGGGCGAGGAGGGCGAAGAGGAAGGCGGTGGTTGAGGATTTGAAAACGTGTTCAGCAAGCGAGCCCAGGGACTGCCCCCCCCCAAGTCCCTGGGCTTGATTTGTTGTGGGGATGAGGGTGAGCGATTGGCGGCCGGAAATTAGGCGTAGGAGTGATATGCGGCTTAGAGAGCGTACGCCCCAGATCATGCAGAGGATGCCCAGGAGCAGGCCGCTGAGGGCACCGAAGGCGAGGGATTGAGGGGTGATGTGTACGGTGAGGATTTGCGTTCCTGCCCCCCCTGCCCAAGGCTGCATCCACCAGTGATTGAGTGTTTTAAGAATGGCGATGTGATAGAGGATGCCGGCGGGGAGGCCGAGGATGGTGCCGATGATCGCGAGGAGGGCGCCTTCGTGCAGGAGCAGCGAGGTGATGGCGCGGCGTCGCCAACCGCTGGCGAGCATGAGGCCGACTTCGCTGGCACGCTGTTCGACGAGTAGACGCATCAGTGTGCCTGCGAGTGCGACGGCGGCGAAGACGAGGAAGAAACTCATTGCCAGGAACAGCGAGGCGAAGTCGGTGGAGCCGGTGGCGGAGGCGAGCAGTTGCTCACGTATCGGACGGAAGAGCATCTGGTTCTTTTCAGGGGTGAGATGGTTGAGCAGGGCGGGGATGAGTTGTTTTTCGAAATTGGCGAGGGAGATGTTTTTGGGGGGAGTTATGTGGATGCTGGTGATCCAGTCGCTGGGCGCGGCCTCGCCACCCCGCAAAGCGGTGTCGCTACCTTCGGATGATGCGCGGGACCAGATTTTTTGCATGGTCTCGGGGGCAACGAATAATTTGGGGGTGGGGCCGTATTTGTCCCAGTATTCCTCGTCGCGGGCGGTGATGCGATTGTGGTCGACGGGGAAGGGGAGTTTCCATTCTTCGATGCGTTTAGCATCGGTGAGGCCGTTGAGGTCGGGGGTGAGGTGTTGGTCGGCGGCGGGGCCGGAAAGGGCGATGATGCCGGCGATGGTGAGGCGGATGGTTGCGTCGCGGTATTCACCGGCAGGAGTGGGGATGAGGTAGGTGAGTGTGAGTTCGTCGCCGCGTTTGGCTTTGAGGTCCTCGGCGGCCCAAGAGTTGAGGATGACGCCTGGAGGGAAGGGGGGTGAGGCACACTGAAGCGTGAACTCCGGGCGAAGGCTTTCGGGCAATGTGGCGATGACGGCATAGGCGATTTCGCTTGTGTTGCCGTGTTGGATTCGCGTTGCAAGATAGACCGAGGCGGTGGTGGCGGTGGCGTGGGTTTCGGCGGCGGCTTGTTGCGTGGCGGCGAACTGGGCATTGTTGAAGAGTAAGGCGCTACTTTCGAGGCTGAGGTAATGGCCGGCGTTGCTTTGGACGAGCTTGAGGCCGTAATCGGGGAGGGTGGCGCAGGAGGCGAGTGCGGATTGGATAGACGCGATATCAGCGTCTCCCCAAGCCCCGCATTGCCATGCGGGGCTCTTGGATTTGCCCAGAAGGACGACGTTTGCCATGCCGGGTTGATTGAGCGATTCGGCTAATTCTTCGCGAGGGATGAAGAGGTTGCGGGGGGGCGTGGAGCCGGCTTGGAGGCCGAAGTTGCCGCCGTGGGCGTCGGGGATGATTGCGGAGATCTGGAGGCGCAGCACGGTCAGGGTTTCGTCACGGCGACGTTTGGCGAAGAGTACGTCGTTGCTCACCATGCCGGAACGATCGACGCTGACGAGGATGTCCATTCCGGGTTTCAGGTGCAGGTCGTCGGCGAGTGCTTGATTGATGGCGGCGGCGGCGGGGGCTTGCGGGGGTGGCATTGCGCCGGGGAAGAGCTGCCAGTAATGGTCGTCAACGCCGAGGACGGAGACCTTGCTGATGGCGAGCTCGCGGTCGGCACAGCGGGCGGCGCCTTGCGTAAGGATTGCGGCGGCGGATTTGTTTTTTCCTTTCAGGGCCGGTTGATCGGTGAGGCGAGAGGCGAGGGAGGAGGGGAAGTAGTGCGGTGTTAGGAGGACGTGCTGGATGCTGCCGAGGCGTTGGAGGACGCTTTCGCGGAGGCTTGCGGCCATGGAGTCGCCGACCAGCAGGGAGCCTGTGATGACGGCGGTGGCGACTGCGATGCCGAGCACGATGAATGCGTGGGTCCGCCAGTAGTGACATAAGCTGCGAAAGACGAATCGCCAGCGGGTCACGTCTCCTCCTCGCCACCCCGCAAAGCGGGGTCGCTACTTGTCCCCCCTACCGATTGGAGGCGGCCTTCGTGTAAGCGGAGGCATTTATCGAAACGGGCGGCGAGTTCGAGATTGTGCGTGACCATGATGACGATGATGCCTTGGCGGCGGGCGAGTTCAACGAAGAGATCGACGACTTTCAGAGCGTTGTCGTGGTCGAGATTGCCGGTGGGCTCGTCGCAGAGGAGGAGTTGCGGGGAGTTGATCAGAGCGCGAGCGATGGCGAGTCGCTGGCGTTCGCCGCCGGAGAGCTCGGCGGGGAAGGCGCGGGCTCTTGAGGAGACGCCGACGCGTTCGAGCAGGTCGCTGGCACGTTGATACGCGACCTTACGGTCGCGGCTCTGAATTGCCAGTGAGGGGAGGAGGACGTTTTCGAGGCCGGTGAGTTGCGGGAGGAGATGGTGGTCCTGGAAGACGAAGCCGACGTTTTTTGAGCGATAGGTTGCGGCGTCGTTGGGGGAAAGGGAGGTGATGTCGATGGTGTCGAGACGTACGGAGCCGGAGGTGGCGGAGTCGAGTGAGCCGATGATGTTGAGGAGAGTGCTTTTGCCGGAGCCGGAGGGGCCGACGATGGCGATGGTTTCGCCGGCGCTGGCTTCGAGGCTCGCCTGCTGAAGGACCCAGGGGCCGGAGGGGGGATCGAACTGGCGGGTGACGTCGATGGCGCTGAGGTGGAAGTTTTGGGTTTCGGGGTTCAAGTTTTGAGTTGGCGTCATAAGGCACCCGAGCGCTCGCCTATCGGCTCGCGGCTAAACGATTGTTTTCCCTCTATTTTAATGGCTGGCGAGTTTCAGACAAACCGCTTGCGACTGGGCGTTTTTTTCGGAGTTGTTGCGGGCGAAGAGCATGCCGTCGGCGAAACTGGGGGCGATCCAGTTTTTGCCTTTGAAAAGAGGGGTGCGGTCGAGTTCTTTGTAGGATTCGGGCGAAGCGGCGACGAGGACGAGGTCGCCGTCGGGGGTTTGGATCAGGAATTTATCGCCCATGAGGATCATGCCGCCGCGGTTGTCGAAGGGTTGTGACCATTTGGATTGGCCGGTGTTGATGTCGAGGCATTCGAAGGAGCCTTTGGCTCCGGCTGGTCCGAAGAAGCCGTAGATGTAGCCGTCGTGATAGATAGGTGTGGACCAGTGAATCATGTGTTTGCCTTTGGTGCCCCAGAGGGGGGTGGCGGTCCATTGGTCGGTGTTGCGGGAGATTTTGCATGCGGCGCCGCCGACGCCGTAGGCGGCGGAGGCGAAGACGATGTTGTTGTCTTTTCCGCCGACGATTGGCGAAGCGCCAGTGTTGCATGAGGGACGTGCGAAGGTCCAGAGAATTTTGCCGTTTTTGGGGTCGACGGAGACCAGGCCGCTTTTCAGGTAGCAGATGACCTGCTTTTGGCCGGCGATCGTGGTGGGTGTGGGAGTGACGTGTGTGTGTGGGTCGTCGCCGGAGGCCCAGGCGAGTTCGCCGGTTTCTTTTTTGAAGGCCATGATGGCGTGTCCTTCGCCGCCGCCGGTGATGAGGAGGAGGTCGTCGATGAGGATGGGTGAGGAGGCGTTGCCGTAGGGTGGGACTTTGCCATTGTATTCTTTGCAGATGTCGTGCTGCCAGAGGGGTTGGTCTTTGGAGATATCGAAGCAGATGAGTTTCATGTGGCTGCTGTAGACATAGATGCGAGAGGCGTCGATGGCGGGGGTGCTTCGTGGGCCGTTGCCGTTGCCGTCCTTGATGGTTTTGTCAATGCGGAGAGCTTTGAATTCTTTGCCGGTGACGGCGTCGAGGATGATGAGGAATTCGTCGTTGTCTCGCTGGGCCATGGTGACGGCTTTCCCGGCGGAGACGCTGATGGCGCTGAAAGCGTCGCCCAAGGGAACCTGCCAAACTTGGGTGATGGCGAGTTTGTCGATGGGAGTTTGGAGTTGGACGAGGCCGTCGTTGTGGGGGCCGCGGAATTGGGGCCAGTCGTCGGCGAAGGAGGAGGTTGCAGTTAGAGAAATCAGGGCGAGAATGGAAAGTTTGTGCACAATGTCTCCTGAAATTAGCATGGTTCGCGACGCCGCAAGCGGTTTTTGGGGCTCTGTTGCGAGAGTGGCGTCAAAGCCCCGCATTGCCATGCGGGGCTCCACCCCGCAAAGCGGGGTCGCTACTGGTTATTCGGTCGATTATTTAGCGTTGAGGTCGTAGCAGATTAATTCGTTGCCGCCTTTGGCGATGAGTTCGCCGGTGCCGCCCTTGGTGTACAGTTTTCCGTTGTAGAGAAGCGGGGTGGCCCAGAGCTGGTTGGCGCCTTCGAAGAGGGCCGATTCGCCGAGTTGTTGATGATCGGGGCCGTTGGCTTTGAGGAGGGAGAATTTTCCGCGTTCGGAGAGAGCAAGGATTTTATCGCCGGCTCTGACGATGGAGCCGCCTGGGCCGAGCTTGATGTCTTCGGTCCAGAGGATTTTTCCGTCGGGCCAATGGAGGCAGCAGAGTTTGCCGGCGCTGTTGCCGTAGACGTAGTCGCCGTCGAGGATGAAGCCCTGGAATTTGGTGGCGAAGTCCTTGAGCTCCCATTCCGTTGTTGCGCCGGTCGGAGAAAGTTTGAGCATCGTGGCGGCTTTGGTGCTGTTGCTCACGAGGAGATGACCGTCGCGGTAGACAGGGGTGCTGCCGTTGTCGTTGTATTTGCTGGCGTAGGGGATGTCCCAGATGGTTTTGCCGGAGTCGAGATCGACGCCGCAGAGGACGGTGCCGGTAAGGAGGATCATCTGTTTTGTTCCGCCGACATCGGCAAGGATGGGACTGGTGTAACTGGCCTGGCCTTTCGCTTCGGTTTTCCATTCGATTTGTCCGGATTTTTTGTTGAGTCCGACGGCCATCGGTCCGCCGTCGCCGACCTGGACGTAGAGTCGCTCGCCAATGAAAAGAGGATTGGAGGCGGTTCCCCAGTTCAGGCTCTTGGTGTTGCATTCCTTGAGGACATTGGTTTGCCAGAGTTTTTTGCCGGCGGCAGTTGCATCCCAGCATGTGACGTGTCCGCTGCCGCCGAAGGTGTAGATTTTGCCGTCTTCGAAGACGGGGGTGGCGCGAGTGCCTTTGTAGCCGCCGTCTTTGACGTCGCCCTGGGCGTAGGGTTGTTTCCAGAGGAGCTTTCCGTCGGCGGCGTTGAAGGCGTAAAGGCATTCTTCCTTTTTGTCGTCGTCGGTGGCGAAGGCGTAGAGTGTGCCATTGACGGCGATGGGGCTGGAGTAGCCAAGGCCGATGGTGGCGGACCAGATTTTTTTCGGGGTGGCCGGGAGGGAGTCGGGGAGCGTTTCCTTGCTGATGCCGTCGGCGCGAGGGCCTCGCCATTTGGGCCAGTCTTCCGCGGCATGCACGGCAAGGCCGGCGGCGAGAATTGTGGACATGCACAGGAGTCGGACAGATAGACGCATGATAATGCCTCCGTAAAAGAGCAGAATGGTGAATAGTGAATGGTGAATGGATGGCTCGACAGCCTAATTCCTTTCGCGATCCACGATTCCTAGAGGTCTCAATTCACTATTCACCATTCACTATTCACAATTCTTACAGTCGTTTCATGCCGAAGCCGCCGCCGACTTCGATGACGTTGCCGGTGGAGTAGTCGAGGTAGCCTTTGGCGAAGGCGGCAACGGCGAGGGCGAGGTCTTCGGGTTGGCCCCAGCGTCGTGTGACGAGGATGCCTTCTGCGATCATTTTGTCGTATTTGGCCTGGACGACGGAGGTCATGGGTGTGGCGATGATACCGGGGGAGAACTGGAGGACGGGGATGCCGAACTCGCCGAGTCGATCGGCCCAGAGAGTGGCGGCCATGGCGACGGCGGCTTTGGAGGTGCAGTATTCGCCGCGGAAGGTGGAGGAGGTATAGGCGGAGATGGAGGTGATGAAGGCGATGCGGGGTGTTTTGACGGTGCCGGCCTTCTGATGTGCGATCATTTTGTTGGCGACGAGCTGCGTGAGGAAATAGGGGCCCTTGGCGTTGATGGTCATGAGGCGGTCGTAGGATTCTTCGGAGGCATCGAGGATGTCTTTGCGTTCCTTTGGGGCGACGCCGGCGTTGTTGACGAGGAGGTCGAAACGGCCGAAGGTCTGCTCGATGTAATCGACCATGGCTTGGCGGTCGGAGCGGGAGGAGATGTCGGCCTTGAAGACGCCGGCCTTTCCGCCGGCCTTCTCGATGGTGGCTTTGACTTCGTAAGGACCTTTGTCGGTGACGGCGGGATCGGCGACGACGTCGTTGATGACGACGAGGAATCCGTCGTTGGCGAGTTGGCGTGCGATACCGCGGCCGATGCCTTGGCCGGCGCCGGTGACAAGAGCGACGGGGGAGGAAGCGATTGCCATAATGGGCCTTTCAGGAAAAGAGGAATGCGTAGCTGGTGCAGATTAGCGGGAGATGCGATGAGGATCAACTGAGCGTAAAATTCGTACCATTCGTGAAAGTCATAAAATTCGTGGAAAAGCAATCGCCTGTCGGCTCGCGGCTAAACGTGTCGGTCGCCATGAACCCCTCTACGAATTTTACGAATTGAATAAATTTTAGAGTTTTATGTCAGAGGGGATATTTTCATCAACGGGCACGCCCGAAGCGGTGGAGGTAGAATTTCGGCATGCATGTGGTACGAGATGTGGCAAACGAGACGCGAAAGCGATTGTCGGCAAGGGATACGAGGAACTTCGAGCGAGTGTCGTTGGCTATGGGGGCGTTGGTTGGGGCGGTGCTGACTGAGGTAATATTCTGGATGTATCCGTGGACGGTGCCGCCTTATTGGCTTACGCCGATGTATGTGTTGACGGATTCTGTCTGGGCGATGCCGATCCTGGCGGTGTGCCTGTACATATCGGCATGGATGGCAACGAAATGCTATCGAGGGATGATGCGGATCGGGATGCGGGGCATAGAACGGCGGCGATGCGGGCGGGCGATCCGTTAGGCCTTGCGTTTCCACGCAAGGCTAGGAGTGCGGCGGCGGGGGCGGGGAGACGGGGGGGAGTGGGGGCAATTGCGGTTTGCGGCGGCGGGGCCAGAAGCAGAAGTATTGGATGA
>WQYP01000141.1 GCA_009781185.1 Phycisphaerales bacterium
CTGCCACGCTTGCAGCAGAGCATACAGCCGACGGGTCCTCTCCGGCTCTTGCGAAGCCAGGTTACGTGTCTCCGACGGATCGTTCACCAGATCGTAAAGTTCCAGGTGGTTGTCCTCGAAGAATTTGATGAGCTTCCATCGTCCGTCGCCGGTGACCAGTGATGCGGCTGGTGCTCCGCCCTGACCGGAATAATGTGGATAGTGCCAGAAGACGGCCTCTCGCGGCAGACTTGCGGCGGGATTCTCGAACAGCGGCACCATCGACAGCCCATCGACATGCTGCTTCGGTCGTAGCGGCAGTCCCGCCGCCTGCAAGAATGTCGGATAAAAATCCGTCGTCGTTACAGGCGTATGACACGTACTGCCGGCCGCAATCTTCTTCGGATAACGCGCAATCTGGCACACGCGTGTTCCGCCCTCCGCATTCCACCCCTTCCCCTCCGACCAGGGCAAATTGCACGTCGGCGCGCCTTGCGCCGTGGCAAGACCGCCATTGTCCGACGTAAACGTCACCAACGTATCCTCCACAAGCCCCTCTTCCGCCAGCGCATCGAGCAATCGCCCAATGTTGGTATCCAGGTTCTCGATCATCGCCGCATACACCGGATCGGACTGCACGATCCGACGACGCACATGCGGAACCGCTTCGCCCTCCCGCAGCGGCAGAAACGGCATCAATTCACCCTCCACAAACGGACTCGCCACATCCAGATGCATCGCCTTGGCCTTCGCTCGATACTTCTCCACCAGCTCCGGCGGCGATTGAATCGGAATATGCACCGCATAATGGCACAGATTCAAAAAAAACGGACGCCCCCGATCTCGCCCTCGAATCAACTTGATCGCCTCATCCGTAATTCGATCCGTCAAATACTCTCCCTCCGGCCCATCCGCCAGCTTCGGATTCTTATACGGCGACCAGTACCCATTCCGTGGACCGCCCATCCAATACCCGCCAACATTCACATCGAACCCATGATGTTCCGGATAAAAAGGCTCATCCCCAAGATGCCACTTTCCAACATGCCAGGTCTGATACCCACCTTCCCTCAGCGCCCTTGCCACCGATACTTCCTCCAGCGGCAAATAATGCAAATAAGGCACACTACAAAGCTTCCCGGCAACAGCATCCCAATGCGGCCAACCCGTCGCAATCCAATTCGTCACACCCACGCGAGCCGGATACTTGCCCGACATCATTGCCGCTCGCGTCGGCGAACAGACCGGGCAGGCCGCATAGGCATTCGTGAAGCGCATTCCCTCCTTCGCCAGCGCATCGAGCCGCGGCGTTTCATAAAACGTCGAACCGAAGCAGCCCAGGTCGCGAACGCCCAGATCGTCGATCAAAATAGATATAATATTCGTTGCCATTGTATCCTCTGTTTTAGCGGTTGCCCTTGGGCAACCCATTCACTATGTCCCATGCACAAATATGGGTGAAGACCATGCGATGCCGCCATCGACCTGAATGATTTTCACCCAATAGAAGTTTACGCCGCTTTTTACCGTGTCGCGATAGGTATTGCGATATTCAGTGACTTGATTGATGTACCAGGACTGCGGGACGTTGTGGTAACTTTTGACCAGGTCATTGTTGACATAGATGTCCACCCGCTCAAAAAAGCCGTGGCAGACAGCGTGGAAGTCGAATTGTATGTCGCTGCCCGTTTCCATGAACACATCGTCGCCCATCACCGCGTTTCCTCCCCCACCACTTGCCGAGAAACCCAGCGCGATATCCCCGAAATACACGCCGTACCCTTGAAGCAGCGAGGGGCCAAACGGGTTGGTGCGAGAAAAAAACTTTCCGTCTCGGGACGCCAGCGTGAGCGTATGCCACTTTCCATCGTCCGGAACGGTAAACTCCCGCGATATCGCCGTGTCCCCTCCCTCTCCTCCGGCAACGGTGAGAATGCCAAGAAAAATCCTGTCGTCCAGTAAAACATCCAATTCCATATCCTCGCCAACCCCAATGTTGGAATAGATATCTTCCACTTTGACGCAAACCGTTTTGTGAGGATCGACGTTGTTGATGTCTTTGACATAAGCTTTGATGCCAGACGCATCGCCGCCCGTTATGTCAAACATGCGAGCGTCCTCACGAGGCGAAACGATCCAGGGCGCGTCCGGTTCCGTCTTAACGCCTAAACGGAAGCCGGCGCCAACTTCGCTGAAGCTCTGTGCCCGATACCCTCTTTTCCCGCCCATGTGGACCGTAACGATATCCCCACGTCGTAGCACGCCTTTTTTAACGGACAGCGAGAATCCCTGGTCCCATGGGTGCCAGCCCGGTTTGGCCTCCCATTGTAATTCCGCCGCTTCGCTGCCCGAATGGAAGGTGATGTGGTTTTCATCGTCCGGATTTTGACATTGCGCATCCCCGAAGTCAGACGCGTGCCGCATGGCGATACACAATATCCCTCCCTATTCCCAAAACCACCACGACGTATCCTGCCCAGCTCTCAATTTTGGAAAGCTCGCCAAAGATCAGCAATCGCAAATGGCAGAGCACCAACGGAATCCCCACAAAAAAATAAAGTCCCAGCATGTCTATCACGGTACGGCCATCCCAGCGATGCACCGCCTGGCGAAAAAACCTCGCCGCGATATCCAAAGGCGATATCAATTCCGCATAGTCCACAAATGGCAACACCAGTGCAGGCAAAAGGCACAGGATCACAATCAGTCGAACGCCCGTCGGAAATCTCGCCTCCGTCGCCCTCGGCAGCGGCGACTCGTATTCCAGAACCCGATTCTCTTGCGACATGATTGTTCCTGCACGCCATCGAAACGCATCCATCAATCATCATCGCCGCAATCGTAAGATGACGCAGCCACAACCGCAATCTTACGATTGCGGCTCTGATGTTTTGTGTCCCAATTGGCCGATAAATGACTCGTGCCTACGCCCCTCGTCAGTTTCGTCATCGCCACTCACAACCGTGGCCCGACCCTCATCGACTGCCTCCACCGCATCCTCTCCAACGGCCTCCCGCGATCCCAATTCGAAATCCTCGTCGTCGACAACGCCTCCATCGACGGCACCCCTGACCTCGTCGCCCAAAACATCCCCGAAGCCACCCTCATCTGCCTCCCCCAAAACCGCGGTCCAGTCGCCAAAAATATCGCCATCCGCCAATCCCGCGGCGAATTTATCGTCCTCCTCGACGACGACGCTTTCCCCCACCCCGGCGCCGTTCCGCAAATGATCCGCCATTTCCGTGATGACAACCAGCTCACCGCCGCCGTCTTCGACGTCACGCTTCCCGACGGTACCAAGGAAAGCTCCGCTTATCCGGACATTTTCATCGGCGCCGGCACAGGCATCCGCAAATCCGTCCTCAACCAGATCGGGGGGGGCGGCCTGTTTCCCGCCGACTTCTTCATGCAGGCCGAAGAATACGATCTCTCCTTCCGCATCCTCGCCGCCGGGGGCTCTATCCAGCGCTTCTGGGATCTCCCACTCACTCATCTCAAATCCCCCGGCGCCCGCATCAGCCAACGCACCACCCGTCTCGATGTCCGCAACAATCTCTATCTCCTGGCCAAATACATTCCCGAACCGCTCTGTCATCAACTCGCCGCCGACTGGCTTGCCCGTTACTTCATGATGGCTCTGCAACGTGATTCGCAACAGTCGTCGCATCCGTTTCTCGGAACGCATAAACAATGCTTCATGAAAGGCGCCGCTCAGGGCCTCGCCGAATGGTCCGCCAGACGCGCCGGTGGCAAGCATCTGCTCCCCGCCGATATCATCGAACGTATCTTCAAGTTCGACAAAATCAAATCCCGCATGGCACGCGTCGTGGATCGTATCGGTGGGGGGGGAAAGGGGGGGGGGCGTCGTGTGATTTTCGCAGACTTCGGCAAAAATATGCTGGCCTACTATCTCGCCGCGAAAGAACTCGATCTCGACATTCTCGCCATCGCCGACGACCATCTCGCCGCCCCCTCCCGCGATTATCGCGGCATCCCCATCCTCTCCTGTTCTCACACGCCTTGGAGCGACGCTGACTTGGTCATCATCAGCAATCTTTCCCCCGTCCACGCCCCCCGCCGCGCCGCAGCGCTCAAGCGAACTTACCCCATCCCGGTCATCGCTCTTTTTTCACGACAGGATCCGCTCCTTCAAGCGGTTCCGCATGCCCGTTCCCCTCATGCACTCTTCTCCCCTTGAACTGCTTCATCGTTTCCGCCACCAGCTTCGGCAAATTCAATCGCGTCAGCACCACCACCGCAATCTCCGTGAACAACTGGTGCAACATGCTCCTCTGTCCGCGACTGCTGCCGTTTGCTTTTTGATCCTGTGCCTTGTCCATATCCGGCATAAAGCTCGTCGCCTTGGGAAACACTTTCCGCATCAGTATCCGAAACCCTCTTCCCATTTTCGCCACCAGAGCTCGCTGTCCCCCGCGTCGCCCCCCCAGTCGCGGCGCCAGGATCAACCCCGCCAGCACCGCGACCCCCAGCGATATTGCCATATGTTTCCGAATCGCGCGATCCGCCGACGTCGCCCGCCGAACCTCACGCTTCGTCCGCAGATAAGTGGCATGCAGATGCTTCAATTCCGCCCGCCGCCGCTCCTCCAGCAGTTTCAACTCCTCCTTCATTTTCATGAGCGTTTCCTCCCCCGAATCGTCCGCATCCCGCCCACGAGCAGCGCCACCGCCGTCACGATATGCCCTCCCGCATAAATCAGAAACGTTCCCCACGCCGGCACCCCCGCCACATCCGTCAGCAGCCGAAACACGCCAACATATAAAAAAATGACTCCCATCAGTCCCAGCCCAACCGCTCCCACCGCCATCCCCGCATAGATCGCCACCCGCACCACCGTCATCTTGGCGCGGAGCAACACAATTTGGTAATGCACATCCATCAGCCGAGTAGTGCTCGCCAGCATCCGCCGCACTCCACCCCCCCCCCTCCCTCGCGGCCTCCTCGCCCGTCGCCCCTGCGCCTCCGCCGGTATTTCATCCGTCCGAGCCGCCTCCATTGCATACCTTCCTTCTTGAACTGTCATATAGCCCCGGCTTTAGCCGGAATCCGCTCTCCTCTCAAAGGCTATCCCGGCCAAGGCCGGGGCTATATGAAAAAAGCTTATCTCCGCTTCAAAATCAACCCCGCAACAAACCCAATGCCAGCCGCGATCGCCAGCGCCTGATATGGATTCCGCTCAATCGACTCCACTACGCACGCCTTGACGGAACACATCAGTTCCTTCATCCCTTCTTTCTCCTCCACCTGTGTCGCCGCCACGTTCCCTTTTTCCTCCGACCGCGTTCCGTTCTCGATTTCACTCATGACGTTCTCCTTATTTTGGTGGGTGCCCCTAGCCCCCGGCTCTGCCGGGGGGCGTACCAGTGATGATCATTTCTGGTTTGCCCCCCTGGCAGAGCCGGGGGCTGGAACTCCAAATGCAACTACGTTTCATTCTTCTCACAGGATTGACGTTTCGAGTTGCAAGGAGCACCGCGTGGTAACGCGGGGGTTTGTACTCGCATGCCCAACGACCTCCGCGTTGCCACGCGGTGCTCCCCCCCTTGTCACCCTGTCACCCCTGCACCTTGTCACCTTGTCCCCAGCGACAGAAAAAATGGCAGACTCGAGTTACAATGTAACAATACGTCACTCATTGCCGCATTGACTTCGAGGATTGCCGTGCCCACCTTTTACGTCTTGCAAGGTCCCGACAAAGGCCGCCGTTTCGATCTGCCAAGCGACGAGTCCATCTCCATCGGCCGGTCCAGCGAGCTCGTCCCCCTGACCGACCTGACCGTCTCCCGCCGCCACGCTCGCCTCGAAGCCACCAAAGACGGCTGGCTCATCGCTGAGGAAGGCTCCTCCAACGGCGTCTTCATCAACGGCATCCGCGTCAACAAATCCGCCAAAGTCAAAATCGGCGACCAAATCCGACTCGGTTCTACCCTCCTCGTCTTTGGCTCTCCCACCCAATCCGTCTTCGTCAACGCCTCCACCACCAACGTCGATCCCAAGGGCCTCGCCAAGTCCGGCGACTCCGCCATCATCAGCACCGTCCCCTCCTCCGACGATTCTGTCATTCTCGCCGCCCCCGAGCCCTCCGCCGCCGCCATGGCTCATTTCCGCGTCCTCCTCCAGGTCGCCTCCGCCCTCTCCGCCCTCTTCGACATCGACCAAATCCTCAATCGCGTCATGGACCTCGTCTTCGAGCACCTCCGCGCCGACCGCGGCTTCATCGCCCTCATCGAAGGCGAACATCCTAACAACGTCAACCCTCAAGTCGTCCGTTATCGCGACGACGACCACGTCACCAAGATCGCTGTCTCCCAAACCATCATCCAACACGTCGTCTCAAAAAACGAAGGAGTCCTCTCCTCCAACGCCATGACCGACCAGCGGTTCAGCAAAGGCAAATCCGTTCAGAACCTCGCCATTCGCTCGGCTATTTGCGTTCCCATCAAAGGAAGGGGGGGGGGCCGCGAAAAAATCCTCGGTGTCATCCACATCGACTCCCTCGTCGCCAACTTCTCCTACGCACAGGACCAACTCCGCCTCCTTACCGCCATTGGCCTCCAAACCGGCATGGCCATCGAAAACACACGCCTCTACATGGAAGGCCTCCAGCGCGAACGCCTCGTCGCCACCGGCGAAACCGTCGCCTCACTCTCACACTCCATCAAAAACATCCTCCAGGGCATCCGCGGCGGCGCCGACGTCGTCAAAATGGCGCTCCGCAAAAACTCACTCGACGAAGCTCGCACAGGCTGGAAAATGCTCGAACGCAACCTCGACAAAGTCCAGACCCTCACCATGAACATGCTCGCCTACTCCAAGCCCCGCCTCCCGACCCTCGAACTTGTGCACCTCCCGCACATTCTCAACGAATGCCTCGATCTCGTGCAAAACGCCGCCGCCGACAAAAAAATCATCATCCTCACCGAGATCAGTTCCACTCAGCCGCCCGTCCCCATTGACGCCGACGGCTTTCACCAGGTCGTCCTCAACCTCCTCTTCAACGCCATCGACGCCGTCGAACCCGCCCGTGGCGTCGTCACCCTCTCCTCCCAATACGACCCGCTCGCCCAACTCGCCGTCATCGAAGTCCAGGACAACGGCGTAGGCATCCCCGAACGCGACCTCCAAAACATCTTCCTCCCCTTCTTCTCCACCAAAGGCCAACGCGGCACCGGACTCGGTCTCGCCGTCACCAAAAAAATCATCGAAGAGCACGGCGGCGCCATCGAAGTCCTCTCCAAAATCAACCAGGGCACCACCTTCCGCCTACGTCTCTCCGTCTCCGCCACACCCGCTACCTCCGACCAAACCCTCGCAAGCCACTAATGAAAAGTTAAAAGAATAAAAGTTAAAAGTTAAAAGGTGGAGAATGGGCATCCCCTTTCCTTTTAACTTTTAACTTTGTGACTTTTAACTTTCCCTCGTTTCCATCCACCTCCCCTTCCTCCCCCGTATTCCCCCCATGTACCTCAGCCATTACAACCTCAAGCACTTCCCTTTCCGCAACACGCCCGACCCCCACTTCTTTTTCGAAACGCCACGTCACAACGAAGCGCTCGCCAGTCTTGTTTACGCCGTCGAGCAGCGCCGCGGTTTCGTCCTCCTCTCCGGCGACATCGGCTCCGGCAAAACACTCCTCACACACATGCTCATCCGACGACTCGAAGACCACGCCCAGCTCGCTCTCATTCGCAACACTCACCTCAACAGTTCGCAATTCGTCCGACTCCTCTGCGACGAATTTTCCATCAAGCTCCCCGACCCCCCACCCCATTCTCCCCACTCCAACAAAGCCGCCATGCTCATCGCCTTCAACCAGTTCCTCATTCATCAACTCGCCGAGGACCGCCTCGTCGTCGTCATCATTGACGAAGCTCAGAACCTTTCCGACAAGGTCCTCGAAGAACTTCGCATGCTTTCCAACCTCGAAACCTCTTGCGAAAAACTGATCCAGATCGTCCTCGTCGGCCAGCCCGAGCTTCGCGACAAAGTCTCCCAACCGCACCTCGAACAGCTTCGCCAACGGATCGCTCTGACCTACCACCTCGCTCCGCTGACGCTCAACGAAGTCGCCGACTACATCCTGCACCGCCTCCAAATCGCCTCCGCGGAAGGTGGGGGAAAAGCCCTTTTTACCCCGGAAGCCATCGCCCGCATCGCTCATTTCTCCCGCGGCACCCCCCGCATCATCAACGGCCTTTGCGACAACGCGCTCCTCTTCGCCTTCTCCGCCGGCACCACCCTCATCGACGAACCCCTCATCGACCGCGTCCTCAAGCACTCGCTCCACCTCACCGCCCAGCCACGGATAGGAGGAGGCCGCAACTCAATGGTTTTCACAAAGAACACGGTGACACGGTGACAGGGAGATGGGGAGACAGGGAGCACCGCGTGGTAACGCGCGGTGGTTTGCTCTCGCACTTCCAACCACCACCGCGTTGCCACGCCGTGTTCCCCCTCTCCCCCTCTCCCGGTCTCCTTGTCACCCCGGATGCATGACGTTTTATGCGGGTGGCCAAACGCAGAGCCGTTGGCGAGAGAACAAGGTTCTGAGCATCACGAGTTTCCTCACCCTGTCACTTTGTCACCTTGTCACGGATCAGCAGGCGGTGGCAAATTTCGGCGGACGGAAGGATATCAGCCAGCGACGGGCGAGGAGCACGCTTCGCTAAAAGAGCGTTGATGAATTCGGTGGTTTCCGCATATTCGCCGCGAGTGATGAAGGCGGGGTCGGTGGATGTCGTGGTTTCTTCGTGGACCAGTTCTCTGTTCTTCCAGCATTGGAGCGAGGATTGGCCGTTTTGCTGAGTGACGAGCTTGGCGCGGAAATTATCGCCGAGGAAGTCGTAGGTTTCTTCGGCGATGCCGGTGGAGGTTTGGATTTCGAAGGAGCCTTGGGCGCCGGACTTGAATTGCAACGAGGCGGCGTACCAGACGATGGAAAATTGATTTTCGACTTTTGATTTTTGATTTTCGATTTCTCCCCTTCTGGCTTCTGGCTTCTGGCTTCTGGCTTCTCCCCCGGAGGTGCGGAGCGAGAGGTCTTCGATGTCGCCGGCGACGTGGCGAATGGCGTCGACAAGATGGACGCCGGTTTCCCAGACGAACCCGGGTTCGGTGCGGTTGTAGCGGAGCATGTTGGCGCGGAGAAAGCGGAGCTTCCCCTGTTGGCTGACCCATTCTTTCGCCTTATTCAGCGGCGGCAGGAAACGGCGGTTAACGGAAACCATGTGCGGCGTGCCGGTCCTGCCGGCAACTTCGACGAGGCGACGAGCCTCGGTGATGTTGGCGCCGATGGGCTTTTCGACAACGCACGGAATGCCTTTGCTGAGGAACTCTTCGCTCACCGACGCGATCAGCGGTACAGGCATCACGAGGACGACTGCATCGGGTTTTTCCTGGGCGAGCATCTGGCGGTAATCGGCGTAGGCTTTTTTGAAGCCGAAGTCGTTGCAGAGGGCTCGAGCGCGTGCAATGTTGAGATCGACGGCCGCGACGAGTTGGACATCGTTTGGACGCTCCCTGGCGATTTTGCCCAGAGGGGGGGCGTGGAAGAGACTCGCGTGTTCGCCGCAGCCGATGAGCGCAAGTTGAAGCATGGCGACTCCTTGAAGTGAAGGGGGCAATTGTAATGAGAAGGGGGACGGGGGGACAAGGGGACGGGGAGAACGCCGCAGCAGTTTCGGGATGATGGTGCAGATGGACGGTTCGCATCATGACTGGTTTGAAGGCCGTGCCAAGACCGGCGAAACAGCCCGCCAGCAAACCGCTGCTCTTCAATCCCCCCTGGCGACCGCCACCCCATCATCCCTGGCGTCGTGGCCTGTCCGGCGGCTTGGCCGCGTCTGCTCCGCTACGGTCGTCCTCGCTTCGCTGTGCCTCCCTCCGCTCCGCAGACGCGGCCAAGCCCCCGCAGGAGTCAGGGCAATTGCATTCTCCCAAGTTTAGTATGGAGGGCGATTGCTTCATGGCGTGTTCCAAAGGTCACGGACACATCGAGACGCGGACCTGCTGGTGTACGCCGGAGATCACCGAACTCCGGGATAGCGGGCACTGGCCGGGACTGGCAAACGCCATCGCCGGCGATGGCCCAATCACCAAGGGCGGCAAGACCACCGGGGAACGCCGCAATCTTATCAGCTCTCTGCCCGGCGATGACGCTCCGTCTCTGGCCTGTGCGATCCGCGGTCATTGGGGCGTCGAGAATCCGCTGCACTGGAGTTTGGATGTGACTTTCGGGGAAGATGCCAGTCGCGTGCGTGTGGGCCACGCCGCCGAGAACCTTTCTCGTTTAAGACGGATAGCGTTGAACATGCTCCAACGCGAGACTTCGCGAAAAATCTCCTTCCGCGTCAAACGCTTACACGCAGGCTGGCACCACGATTACCTCCTGCACATCCTGCAACAC
>WQYP01000142.1 GCA_009781185.1 Phycisphaerales bacterium
CGGAAAATCAGAGCCGCGACCGTCAGGGAGCGACAGGCGTTATTTCCGCATTGTCGCACGGATCGCTCCCTGACGGTCGCGGCTCTGATCGCCCTGATTTGCCATAAAAAATGGCCACACCCCTCGGATTGCAATTTCGTCATCTGACGATTGCGTTATTGGGACGGCAATCTTACGATTGCGGGTCTGATGGTTTTTTCTTCCTAAAGGACCTTTCATGCAAGTCTCTAAAAATACTGTGGTGACTATCGATTACACACTCACGGGGCCGGAGGGGAATGTGATTGATTCGTCGCGCGGGAAACAGCCGCTGGCTTATATCCACGGGACGGGGAACCTCATTCCGGGGCTTGAACGTGTTCTCGAGGGAAAGGCGGCGGGAGAGAATGTTAAGGTTACGATTGCTCCCGCTGGCGCTTACGGACTGCGCGATGATAAACTCGTTCAGAGCGTTCCGCGGGCTGCCTTCCAGGGCGTTCCGGAAATTAAGGTCGGGATGCAGTTCCGATCACAGAATAACGCCATCGTTACTATCACCAAGATTGAGGGCGAGAATGTCACCGTTGATGCTAATCATGCGCTCGCTGGCGTTACGCTCACCTTCGACGTCGATATCAAGGACGTTCGCAAAGCCAGCCAGGAGGAACTTGAACACGGACACGTCCACGGATCGGGAGGACACCATCACTGAGAAGTTAAAAGTTAAAAGGGAGAGAATGATAGCTTTTACCTTTTAACTTCTTTTTATTCTTCTACCGAGGTTCACATGGCTATTGATCCATCGAAACTTATTTCTCAGCGGGCGTTTGATATTGATGCTTCGGGTATTCGTAAAGTTTTCGATCTTGCGGCTAAACTGAAAGATCCGATTAACCTTTCTATTGGTCAGCCGGATTTTGATGTGCCGGAGGTTCTGAAACAGAGCGTGATCCGGGCGATTAATTCGGGGAAGAACAGCTATACGCCGACGCAGGGGATTGCGCAATTGATCAATCCGATCAAGGCACAGGTGACGGCGGAGAACAAGTGGGAGGATCCTGGGGTTTTGATTCTTTCGGGGACTTCGGCGGGGCTGGTGCTGGCGATGCTTGCGGCACTGAATCCTGGGGATGAGGTGCTTTTTTTGGATCCTTATTTTGTGATGTATAAGCATTTGCCGAAGCTTTGCGGTGCGGTGCCGGTGGCGGTGGATTCTTATCCGGATTTTCGGTTGCATGTGGATCGGCTGAAGGCGGCGATTACGCCGCGGTCGAAGATGTTTATTCTCTGCTCGCCGGGGAATCCTACCGGTATTACGTATACGCAGGAGGAATTGCAGGCGGTTGCGGATATTGCGAAGGAGCACAATCTGCTTGTGATAGCGGACGAGATTTATGATGCTTTTTGCTATCAGAAACATCTTTCGATTGCTCCGCTGCTGCCGGAGCAGTGCATTGTGCTGAAGGGGTTTTCGAAGACTTACGGCATGACGGGGTGGCGGCTTGGCTACGCGGCCGGGCCCAAGGCGATCGTCGATCAGATGACGAAGTTGCAGCAGTATACTTTTGTGTGTGCTCCTTCGATGGTGCAATATGCGGCGATCGATACGTTGACACCACCGGGTGTGGATATGTCGGCACATATCGCGAATTACAAGACCAAGCGAGATCGTGTTGTTAACGGGTTGAAAGATCTTTTTGAGATCAATTTGCCGGGCGGGGCGTTTTACGTTTTTCCGAAAGTGCCGGAATGTGGGGGGAAAGCTGTTTCTGCGACGGAATTCGTTCATCAAGCGATAGAGCGTAATGTGTTGATCATTCCGGGGAACGTTTTCTCCGGCCGCGATAGTCATTTTCGAATCAGTTACGCGACGTCCGATAACAAGCTGGATGAAGGCATTGCCATTTTGCGGGAACTTGCCAAAGATATTCGCCGTTGACATGGGTGCATGTAAAGATGCTGGAAGTTTCTTCCTCCGCGGGAATTCATCATGTCACGTTACGATCTTCTGTTGTGCAATCGCATTGTCCAAGTGACCCGGCGGAGGCAACTTTCCTTCTCCAGTAAGGCGCGTATTTGCGACATCATCCACAATCCCAATGCCACCTTCCTCCCGCTGCGCATATCGCATCCAAGGCGAACGAGCGTTGATCTTCGATCAACGGCAAAACCTTCATTACCCGGTAAAGCCCCGCATTACCATGCGGGGCTCCATTTTGAAGGTTGACAGGGGTGCGGGCGCGCGTTACGGTTCGTTGGCATTTGTGGAGCGATCCCGGTGCGTGGCAGGAGCGCGGGATTTCCGCTTTCCTTATCCCTTTTTTTTACCCACAAGCGGAGCAAACTCGATGCAATTCAGGCGGCGGTGGAATGCATGGGCCTTGGCGGCCGTTCTTTTAGCTTCCGTGGCAGCCTTTGCCGCCCCGGTTTCTCCTGACGAGGCTGCGACCAAGTTTAAGACGGTCAAGGGTGACGACGCGGTCAAGCTGCGTGAGGATATTTTGGCTAATGCGCCACCTAAGACGGCTATCGCTGATCGTGAGCGTTATGTTGGGGAGATCGGGAGGGCGTTTATAGATCAGAAGCTTTTTTTTGGTGAGAACGTGGAAGGGGGGAACGTGGAAGGGCCGTTGAATGCGGCGATTACGATCTCGCAGTTGCAGGCAGTGGGAGCGGACAAGTGTTTGAATGCGATGCTGTCGAGTCCGAATGCGGCCATCCGCTACTGGGGCGCTAAGGGGCTTATCGATATTGCCAGCAGTATTAAGAAGGTCGGCGGCGGCAAGGCGATGACCGCGGCACTTCATAGCGCGTTGAGCAAAGAACCGTCGCATCTGGTCAAGAAACAGATTCTGGGGGCGATCGTCGCGCTCGATGACGTGGAGAGCATGATCGGCGCCCTTCAGAGCATCGCCACCCAGATGCAGAGCACCTTTCCGGATCAGGATAATCTTCAGGTGATTATTACCGCGCTCTCCGGCAGCGGGGCGGATGCGAAGTATTCGCTTGCCTCGCTGGCGAAGCAGGCGTTGAGTCCTTCGCAGAAGGCGCAGGTGGCGCAGGCGGTGGCGAACATTGCGAGTTTTGCGGTTCAGCAGGAGCAGGCGAAGGCCGTCGACGATCGGCCGCCGAACTATCACGGCTGTGTCACCAGGCTTTTTAATGCCAGCGCTGATTTCGTGAATACCCTGACGGGCAAAACGGTCGCAATCCTCATCAAGAAGGATGACCTCGATAAGGGCGACCTTGATGCGACCGCGATGCTGGTGGATATGGCCTTCGGCTCGCCTGGTAGAGATAAATCTGGCAAACTGCAGGAAATGGTGCCCGGGGTGAAAGCTCCGCCGGCGATCACTCCCCCCGCTATCCCCACCACGAATCCCCAGTAGCATGCGAAGTGCCGCATGGATGTTATCGAGATCCAGCCTGTTGCCCGACCGTTCCGGAAGACAATTTGCGTGCCCGGCAGTAAGAGTATTACTAACAGGGCACTGGTGTTGGCGGCGTTGGCGGATGGGACGACGCTGCTGACGGGGGTGCTGTTTGCTGATGACACGTGGCAGATGATCCATGCGTTGCAGATGCTGGGGTATGAGCTGCGAATCGATCAGGAGAGGGGGACGGTTGTGATTGTGGGGCGAGGGAGGGAGGTGCCGGCACATCCGGAGGGGGGGGGGGGATCGGGGATTCCTTGGGGAACTCGGGGGGGGCGGTTTGGTTTCCGGCGGGGGTGGTGACGCTGGGGCGGGGGACGGTAGTTCTTGGTGGGGGGTGGGGGTTGGGGGGGGGAGTCGGGGGGGGGGGGGGGGGGTGTGTGGGGGGGGGGGGGGGGGGGGGGGGGCGGGCACACCGGGGGGGGGGGGGGGGGATCAGGATATCCTGCGGGAACTCGGGGACGACGATTCGGTTTCTGGCGGCGATGCTGACGCTGGGACGTGGGACGTATGTTCTGGATGGTGTGGAGCGGATGCGTGAGCGGCCGATTGGGCAGTTGGTCGATCAGTTGCGTGTGCTGGGGGCGGAGATTGGCTATGAGATGCAGGAGGGGTATCCGCCGATTCGGATTCGGGCGGAGGGGAGTGGGGGAGTGGGGGAGTGGGAGAGTGGGAGAGGATGTCAGTTTAGTGATGCGACGAGTTCGCAGTATATTTCGGCGGTGTTGATGGCGGCGGCGGGTATGCGGGGGGGGGTGACGGTGAGGTTGGTTGGGCCGGTGACGAGTGAGCCTTATGTGGTGATGACGCTGCGTATGATGGAGCAGTTTGGGGTGAAGAGTTTTGCCGTGGGAACGCGAGACTTCATGCATCCTGCGCGGTGCACACATCCGGTTCAAGAGAGTCCCCGGCATGCGGAGCCTTGCGATACCTCGCAAGGCTATTACGTTCCACCGGCAATCTACAAAGCGTATCCGAATGGGTATGCCATCGAACCAGATGCGAGCAATGCGAGTTATTTTTTGGCGGCGGCGGCGATTGTGCCGGGGTCGGCGATCACGATCGAGGGATTGGGCAAAGGGAGTTTGCAGGGTGATGTGATGTTCGCGGAAGTGCTTGAGAAGATGGGAGCAGGACTGGCGTGGGGGGAGAGGTCTGTGACGGTGAGTGGGCCGGTGGAGGGGAAATTGCGGGCGATCGATATCGATATGAATCATGTTCCGGATATGGTGCAGACGCTGGCGGTGGTGGCGATGTTCGCGGAGGGGGTGACGACGATTCGCAATGTGTGGAATTTACGGGTGAAGGAGACGGATCGATTAGCGGCGATGGAGAATGAATTGCGGAAACTGGGGGGGAAGGTGGAGACGGGGCGGGATTGGATTGCGATTACGCCGGCGGTAGATGGGGTACTGCACGGGGCGAGCATCAAGACTTACGACGATCATCGGATGGCGATGGCGTTCGCGGTGGCGGGGCTGCGAGTGGGCAGGGTTCGGATTGAGGATCCCAAGTGCGTGGGGAAGACGTATCCGTTTTTTTTCGATGATCTGCGGGCGGCGGTCACGGAGAGCCACGGATAGACGGCGTGAATGGCAACGAATTAACATGCGTGGACGCGGATATATTTTAATGGTGAAATTTGAATGACGAATGACGAAACAAATTCGAATGTTCAAATGATAGAATGACGAAACAAAACATACACACATCCGTGTGCATCCGTGGCCATTCACGTTGTTTGGGGTTACGGGCAAGATGCCCGCGTTACGTTGTGATCAGAATTTGTCCCGCGTTTTCGCTTCCGCTTCCCATTGGAAGGAATGCAAGTAGGAGGCGAGCCAATGCCAGCGACGAGCGGTGTCGTGTGGAAGGGTGGCGACGAAAAGGGAGATTTTGTTGACGGATTCGTTGATGGAGTTGGGGTCGGCGATGCCGTTATTTTCCATTTTGATGTACTGAGCGGCGTATTCTTCGCCGCCTAATTTTGGGGCCATGATCTCGGCGGCGAAATCAGCAACCGTTGCATGCGGATGGTCAGCGAAATAGACCAGAGCGAGATAATTGAATTCGGTGTTGGGGTGGAAGGGTGAGCCTTCGCCGAACATGGATACGCCGGCAAACCCTGCCGCGGCGCTCAAGGAGCAATACTTTCGGATCTCTTCGAGTGACAATTTGTGGCGGGAATTTGGCGGCCAATAGGTGCCGTAGTGCGTTCGCATGATGTGCTTCTGGTTGGTCAGCGGCATTTTGTCGGAGGGTTTCCAGCGTTTGTCGCCGTCGAGCCAGTAGTCGCAGACCCATTGCATGAGGATGCCGCGGGGCAATGTTTTCTGGAATTTTTCGATTGCCCAGGGGAGTATTCTGTCGCCGAAGGTTTGTCTGGCGTTGGGGTCCGTGTTGAAATGGCTATATGTTTCACAGATCACCTGAGCGTCGGGTTTAGTCGAGAGGACCGCTTCGACACACATTGGGTAGTACATAGCCATATCTTCAAATGAGAGATGGGCGTGATCGTTGACGGGGAACTGTCGGCGTTTGCGGCAGGCGTCGCAGGTGCAGATGCCGGTGTCGCCGGTTTCCATCTGGACGCCGCCGAGCTCGGGGATGGCTTGGAAGAGCCATCGCAAGGAGTCTTGGACAAATGTTTGGACTTCGGGGTGTGAGGGGCAGGCGTGTGCTACTTTTTTGGTGCCGTAGATGGAGCCGCAGGCGCTTGGGATATGCACCAGCAGCGGCTTGCCGTCGCGGAGGGCGAGGCATTGTGGATTTTCGGCGAGGAAGCGTTCGAGGGAATAGGGATGGTCGCCGTCGTGGTAGATGCCGCCGTAGGCTAACAGGCCGGTGCATAGGAGGAGGCGTACGTTTTTTTGTTTGGCGTATGTGGCGATTTTTCGGGCGTAATCGACGCCGCCGTGACAGTCTCGCAGGAGGCCGGCGACGGTGATGCCGGTGATGCCATTGGCGGCGGTCCAGTCGATCACACGCTGGTAATCTCGCAGAAACGTTTCTGGGCGTTTCGTGTATTCGTTGTTGGCGCCGACGCTCTGCTTGCCGGGGGTGTTGTGGCACCAATTGGTGCTGTGGTCCCATGTCCAGAAACATTTGTGTTGCATGATCATCGTGTCCGAGAGTCGGTTGTCGTGTTCGCACGGTCCGCGACGCCGCAAGCGTTTTCGGCAACCTGTGACGAGAGCGACACCCAACCACCGCACTACCGCGTGGTGCTCCACGAGGATGTTAGAAACATGTCTATCCGTTCAGGAGCCATTGAACTTCGTCGGGGGTGAGGGTGAGGGAGAGGCCAGCGAGGGAGGTGCGGGTTTCTTCGAGGGTTTGCGGGCCGATGAGGGCGAAGGTGGGGAAGGCTTGGGTGAGGACCCAGGCGAGGTTGACGGCGATGGCGGTGGTGGACTTCTTCTTGGCGAGTTCCTTGGCACGTTTGAGGCGAGCGAAGTTTTCGGGGGAGTACCAGCAGCGGACGAGGTCTTTGTCGGCGGTGTAGGCGGGGTCTCCGACAGCGAAGAATCCGCGGGCCTGGCTGGACCAGGAGAGGAGGGCGATCTGTGTTTTGGCGTGCCAGGCGAGACGCTGTGGTTCGTTGGCGCAGATGCAACCGGACCAAATGGGGTCGTTCATGTGGGCAAGCGAGAGGTTGTCGGAGAGGGAGGTGATGGGGGTTTTGTGGTGTTTGGCTGCGTAAGCGTTGAAGGCGTCGACGCGATCGAGGGACCAGTTGGAGGCGCCGAGGGTTTTGATGCGGCCGGCGGCGACGTGGTCGTGGAGGACGTCGACGAACTCGCCGATGGGAATCTCGGTGTTGTCGCGATGCATCATGTAGATGTCGAGATAGTCGGTTTGGAGGCGATCGAGGGATTCTTTAAGTTGGGTGGTAATGGCTTTGGGGTTGGTATGGGGTGGGTGAGCGCCTTTGCCGAGGATGACGATTTTTTCGCGGATGTTGCGGGATTTGAGCCATTGTCCGAAACCTTTTTCGCCTTTGCCGCCGGCATAGATGTGGGCGGTGTCGAAGGCATTGCCGCCGCGTTCGTAGAAGTCGTCAAGCAGGGCACAGGTATAGGGGAATTTGTCGATGACGGTGACCATGGTGCCCAGGAAGACGCGAGAGACTTTCTTGGTGAGGCCGGGGAAGGAAGCGTAGGTCATGGGGGAGTCTTTGGAGACGGCGAGGGGTTTGCCGTGCATGGGGGCGTTGAGGTTTTCGGGTTTTTCGGCGTCGTAGATTTGGCCGATCTGGGATCGCCAGTTGTCGAGTAATTTCATATTGTTGAGAGTATCTGTCCATGACATGGCGGGGAAGTCGGCCTGTTTTTTGCCGGCGGCGACGGCGGCGGCGAAGGTGTCGGCTTCGTTGGTGTAGGCGGTGGCGCCGGCGGGTGAGTCGCAGTTGAATTCCTGCGGGGGTTTGCCGTTTTGGAAGAGGGTGACGGTGTTGCCTTGGGTTTTGGGGACCCAGTTGCCGAAGGTGATGGAGCCGGAGGAGCCGTAGATGCGGACGATGTTATCCATGTTGACTTGGACGCCGGTGCCGAGGGTGGCGATGATGGCGTGTTTAGGGTCGTTGGGGTTGGTGAATTTGGCAACGGCGAAGGAGTATTCGTCGGCGCCGGTGGGGCCGACGTGGCCGGTGGCTTTGAAGTCGGTGGGTTCGATAGGGGTGTTGGTGTTGAAAGCGACGCCTGCGAGGAGGCGAGCGAAGGTGGTGGGGTAGCAACCGACGTCGAGGATTCCGCCGCCGCCGAGGGAGTTTTTGAGGGCGCGGGATTCGTAGTTTGGGCCGCAGTTGAAGGAGAAGTTGGCCTGGAGGGCGCGGACCTGGCCGATGGCGTTGTGCTGGATGAGTTCGATGACCTTGGCGAACATGGGGGAGCAGCGGTACATGAAGGCTTCCATGAGGAAGACGTTGTTTTTTCGTGCGTGTTCGAGGGCGATCATGGCCTGTGCGTGGTTCAGGCCGATGGGCTTTTCGACGAGGACGTTTTTGCCGGCTTCGGCGGCTTTACAGGCCCACTCGAGATGCTGCGGGTGCGGGGTGGCGATGTAGACGGCGTCGATGGATTTGTCGGCGAGGAGGGCTTCGTAGGAGCCGTAGCGCTTGATGGGCTGGTCCTTGAGGAAGTCGCCCCAGTGTTGGTCGTCGAGGCCGAAGCGGTCGGCTTTTTCCTGTGTGCGAGAAGCGACGGCGACGAGTTTGCCGGTCTTGGAGGCGGCGAGACCTTTGGCAAAGACGGAGGCGATACGGCCGGTGGCGAGGATACCCCAATGAAGCATGATTGTGTTCCTTTGAAAATAAAGTTGTTCAATCGTCAAGTTGTCAAATCGTTGAGCGGTCATTATGGAAGCTCGCGGGTAAGTTGGCAATAGGGCTTGGATGCCTCCCTATTTTCTTAGTCTTGACTCCTGCTTGACTCCTGTAAGTTCGCTTCTAACGTTCTGCGAGCGAGAGAGAAAATGACGCAGAGATGCGGTGCCTTGTGTTGAGGTGCCTTTGTTGAGGTGCCTTTGCTTGAGAGTCACTTGTGCAGGGAGACGTTATGAAATGTGTCCATGCGTTTGTTTTGGTCTCTTGTATCGCCATGTTCGCGGGTTCTGTCAAGGCGGCTTTTTCCTACGAGATCGTTGCCGACGACGGCGATCGAGAAATCGTCACCTCCACCTCTACCAGCACCATCCAACTGGGGCTTCTTTATACCGCCGGCGGTGCTCCCAGTGTGACTGAAAATGCCGACGTGATTACCTTCGACTTCAGTCACGTCCTCTCCCCGAGCTTCGTCGCCAGTGCCGACGGTACGGTGATCCTGTCCGAAACCACCGACGGACACCTTGTTATCAGTATCCACTTCGATGAGCTCACATCCATCTCCGCGATCACCCACGCATCCGGCATCTCCACCATCCACGGCGACGGCATAGGCGAAGTCATCGGTGAACTTACCATAGAAGCCGTGAACTCTGTGGAAGCGCACGATGGGTCTGTGACGGCCGAGTTGGGTGCGGATGATGCGATCTGGAGCGTTTCCGCCAACACCGAGCCGTTCGTCGGATTCTACAACGATTATCTGATTGACCTCGACACCGTTGTGTCGGCGGAAGGCAGCAGCGCCTCGGTTGCGATGAAAGAGTTTGTGCTGCAACTCAACACAACGGCGATTCCTGAGCCGACATCGCTTTCGCTGTTCGGGGTCGGCGCGGGCGTTTTGCTATGTCGTCGCCGTCGTGAGTGACAGACCCTCCCCGAGCGGCATGCAAGCCCCCCCCGCATGCCGGCTAAATAAGGGCGTAAAAAAGCCCAGGGATTGGAATCCATGGGCATTGTTTATTTTTTATTTTTGATTTTGAATGGGCCTCATTAAGCCTTGATTTTGACGAAGACGCCGGCGGGGACGACGAGGCGGTTGAGGGCTTCGATGGTGCGGGGGGTCGGTTCGAGGATGTCGATGACACGTTTGTGGGTTCGGATTTCGAACTGTTCGCGGCTCTTTTTGTCGATGTGCGGGGAGCGGAGGACGGTGAATTTTTCGATGCGAGTGGGCATGGGAATCGGGCCGCGGACTTTAGCGCTGGTGCGTTTGGCGTGGTCGACGATCTCCTTTGCGGAGTTGTCGAGGGTGCGGTGGTCGTAAGCTTCCATTCGAATACGGATACGTTCGTGTGGGCCGGGCATGTGTTTTTCCTTATCGATTCCTATGCGGTTGTTGAGCGCCGCCGCGGTTGTTGCCGTGGTTAGAAGCTCCACAAAGAACTTCTGTTCGTCGCTCCATCCGGCTAACAGCGGATGGCAAGATTCAACAGCGTACAAAAGCTGCTCGTCCGTGTCAATTCTCCCCTGTGAAGTTTGTGTCTCAAGGGGTGCAGGACACTTTCTGCGCGGCAGTCAGAGGTAGGCCGGTCTGTTTGCCCAGTATTTGTCCCAACGCTCGTCCTGGCTGATCCACGCGGCTCGTAACATCAAAATAGGTTCAACAGTCTC
>WQYP01000143.1 GCA_009781185.1 Phycisphaerales bacterium
ATTGGAAATTCCATGGCGGGGATGACGGACCTCCAGCTTGTCAGCCAATCCTGGGGCATGACGCTCCGTACCGCCCAAATCCGCGAACAGCAGATGCTGTTGACCGAATCGCTCGCCGGTGCCAATCGCGAACTGGGTGTTCTTCAGCAGCAACTGGTCCGAGCGAACAGTTTTGCGGGTCTTGGCGAGATGGCCGCCGGGGCGGCTCATGAGATGAATAATCCGCTGACGATCATCTGCGGCCGGGCGCAGATCCTCGCACGAGAACTCACCGATTTCACCGCGAAACAGGATGCCACCCTGATCGCCCAGCAAGGCGAACGGCTCAGCCAGATCATCACCGACATGATGGAGTTCGCCAAGCCGCAACCTCCGAAGATCGAGACGCTCGACTATGCCCAGGTGATCCGCGACGCGATCGCCTCTGCCACGCAGCGAGCGACCGACGACGATCAGGCCGGGAAGATTGTTGTGACAACGGAAATCACGCCCGATCTTCCGGTCGGCCGCGGCGATGCCCGGCAGATCCGAGACGCTCTGGCCGAAGTCGTTCTCAACGCCATTCAGGCGACCTGTGCCGCCGAAGCTGGAGCCCATGACGCCGCCAAACGCGATATCCTCATTCAACTCCGCTTCGACGCACTCGATTCGCAGATCATCGTTCAGATCGCCGACCGCGGCGTGGGGATGAGCGAAGAGGTCATGCGGCAGGCGTTTTCGCCGTTCTATTCGGCCAAGACTGCCGGGCGTAACCGCGGACTCGGACTTGCCAAGGCGCTTCGCTGGATCGAAAATCACAACGGCACCATTCGCCTCGATTCTTCGCTGGGCCTGGGCACCACCGCCGTCGTTATCCTCCCGCTCGCCAGCGCCCCGATGCACGAAGAAAAACTGGCCCGCCGTCATGCGAGAGAAGAGACGGCGATGTCGGAACTGCGAGCATAAACGCATTGACCATCAGAGCCGCGACCGTAAGGGAGCGACCCGCGTTACTCACACATTGCCGCACGGTCGCTCCCTTACGGTCGCGGCTCTGATGGTCAAATGCGGTCGCCTTGGCTGCTGGCTTCTTCTTCCAACTTTTTCTTATCCGTTTCGCCCACCACGCCGATAGAATTACCAGCCAGTGACCTTGCTGAACAAATACTTCAGGTAGCCCTTGTGGTTATTCGTACTAAATCCGGCACTTGAGTCCTGGCTACTTTTATTTTTGCACTTTCATATAGCCCCGGCTTTAGCCCGGAGCCGCTTTCCTTGAGCCTATCCCGCATCAATGAAACAAACACCCCATCCCCCCAAAGACGATCCCGGCCAAGGCCGTGGCTCTATGTAGGTAACAGCAAGGTCCGGTCAGGGGAGGAGTTGGAGTGATGCAGGCACCTGCGGCCGATTGGCGATCAACGGGGCCGGTACGGACACCTCCGCACTGGCGCGATCACGAAGGTCCGAAAGACGCAGTGAGACCTCGCCCAGATAGCAACCTGTGACATCATAGAATACCAAACGCACGGTACCACGGGCGATGGCTTCGATAGCGAGGCGACGGCGAAGGAGGCTCATGAGGGAAGCGGTAGGGGATGTTGCAGGGCCGGTGGTTGGTGCAGTGGCTGGGGCGGTTGAGGTGGTTGGCGTCGTCGGAGCGAGAATGATGATTTCCGGCGGATGATCGTACAGAGCGTCAAGTTGCTGATCAGTGGCGGGGAAATCGGGCAAGCGGGTCACACGAAGTTGCAGCAATCCCGCTTGATGATCGAGGCCCAGGAGTTCGACCTTGAGATACGGTGCGAAGGGACCGACATCTGCAACGACGTGTGCTGGTTCCGTAGTCGCGGTCAGACGCCGCCAGAGCTTGGGGTAATCGATGACGAACGAGCTGAGTCCCAGAATTCCGGCGGCGACCAGAACGCCGATGCCACCGCGAACGAGCATTTCCCTGGGAGAAAGCGGTTGCGGCAGCGCGACCGTGTCGCAAGGCACACGTTCCTGGCGGGTGGCGGCACGTCCCTCGGGCCCGGCGGCGTAAACGGTGCGAATCTCGAGCTTGTGCTGCCACTCCACGCCACGGAGGGTCGAAAAAACCTGCCGGCGTTCCACGGGCGGAAAGAGCCGCAGCAAATCGGAAAGGGCGTCGGCGATGACGGTCGTCGGATCGCCCCCCCCCGCGCCGAATGCGTCGGTGGCAATCGGATCATTGGCGGGCATGGCACTGAAGTGGCCGGCGTCGATCTGCAAGTGGAACCGCAGTTGCGGCCACGCGGCGGACCAACGCTCGAGCTTGGCCTGCATATCGGGAAAGGGCGGCATTGGGCCTTCGATCAGGCCGTCGAGCGCCAAAAAACCTTCTGTCTTCGGGGTGGGGGTCATCATAGGCCTGTCCTAAAAAAACGGTTCTTCGTCAAATTTAGGGAATGAGATGCTTAAATTGTGGAACAATCGGTTGGCCCCGGTAGGGGCCGACCCACTCCCGATTGCTTCTGGCTTCTTCATCCACGAAATTCCGCTTGGAACGGTTCAGTGCTCCCGGCAATTTGCCATTCGGTGAGATGCTCGGCCCACACCATCGTGTCGCGGCGAATCTGGTTCTGACGAATCAACTCAAAAATCTGAACCTGAGAAATCGGTCCGCAGATATTGCCGCCACGGTCGTAGTACCAACCGACGCTGATATCGTCGCCAGAGGCGAGCTGGGGCGTGTCGGCGGCGCCGGCGGGGAGCGATTGGCCCAAGGCGCGGGTGTCAAGATTCAGGTGCTGGTCGTGGGCGTCGAGCCGTGCCGCGGCATGCTGCCGGAAGGCCTCGCCTTTGATCTGCTCCTGGCGAAGCTGTTCGCGGAGGCGGCGGTTCTCCTCGGCGATGTAACGCTCCTTCTGCTGCTGTTCTTTGAGGTTCGGCAGGCAGGCAACGATGATCAACGAGAAAATGCCGAAGAGAAATCCGAGCACCGCCCACCCGACGATGTTACGTCCCTTGGAGGACGCGATCATGCCGCAGATCACCGCACAAATAATACCGACCACAAGAAACATCACTCGGCCCTCTCCATGTCAAAATGATAATGGCGCCCCGCAATTATGCTCGAAACAGGGCGATCACCACAAGATTGTGCAGAAAATGAATCAGCATGCCGGGGTAGAGCGATCCGGTCTGCCGCCGAACCAGGGCCAGCAGGACCCCCACCAGGAACAGATAGGGAAACGACAGGAGCGAGAAGTGCAGAGCCGCGAACATCGCCGACCCCAGCACCAGAGCCTTGGCGGGCGCGAGCGAAATGTCGAGCCAGTATTGAACGAGTCCACGGAACGCGATCTCCTCTGCCACCGCGGGGAAAGCACAAAACACAACGATGGCGACCGGCAAGGAAAGATCGGTCGGCAGCCTGGAAAGATCATGCCCGGCAAGACCTTGCAGCATCGCGTGATACACGTAGTTCAGCCCCAGCAGTGGAATCAGCACCCCCACGCCGGCCCAGGCTTGCCATTTGTGAAAACCGATTTGCCGGAACTGCGCAGCGAGCGGTCGCCAATGGATTACCGCGAAGATCATCGTGGTCACCAGCACGGCAAGTGACGAGAAAAAGTAGAAGACGCCCATGTGATCGCGGGCGCCAAAAGGCAGGGAAACAAGAGCCGCCGCAATCACCACCGCGGCAAAGGTCCAGAAGACCGTCCATGTCTGTGGCGCCATCTTCGCAATACGTTCCGCGTCCGAAAGAGGCGCAGGCCGACCCTGTCCCACAACAGTAACAACCGGCTTGTAAGGCGTGGCGCAACGGAGACAAAAATAATAAAACGGATCCAGCGGCGCCTGGCAGTACGCGCAAAACTGCGCAGGAGCACTACCGTAATCACGGCGAACAGGTGTTGGCTGCAGATCGGACATAACACCAAAAGTTTAACATACTGCAGGCAAGGAGTCGTCAAGTCGTTAAGTCGTTAAACCGTCAAGTCGTTAAATCGACTTGACGACTTAACGATTTAACGACTTGATCACCCATCGCACACCCGTTAGCGTGTGCATTCGTGCAACCTGATTCCACGACACGTTCCACTTTTTTGCATCACAATCCGCTCGTCCCCGTCGCCGCGATTTTTCTCGGCGGTGTCGCCTTGGGCCATTATCTCGACGCACCCGTCGCTCCGCTGCTCATCCTCATCGCGGCCTGTCTCGTCGCATGGCTTCTCGCTGAGATACTCCTCACCGCATCGCACCAACTCCTCGTCACACACTTCGCGCTTGGACTGGCCATCCTCTTCTCCGGCATCTGCGTCTACCGCCTCAATCAGCACGCGATCGAACCCACACACATCGCCCGCTACCTCTCGAGCCGCCCCGTCCCCATTACCGCACGCCTCCGCATTCTCGCCCCACCCGAAAATCCAAACTCCCACGGCAACTCCTACGCCATCGCCTCCCTCACCGCAATCTTCAGCAACACCGGCTGGACCCCCGCCGTCGGCGATGTCCGCATCAAATCCAAAATCGCACCGCAGACCCCCGAACTCCGCCGCAACCAAATCTTCGAAATCTACGGTTGGCTCCAGCGTCCCACTCCCGCCCTCAACCCCGGCGGTTACGACGAGCGCCGTCTCCTCGCCGCCGATCGCATCTTCGCCGAAATCCGTATCCCACGCACCGTCGGCATGCAACTCCTCACCGACTCCTCCACCGCGCCGAACCCGCTCACACGATTCCGCACCTTCCTCCGCGGCAAACTCATCGCACACACCACCGATCTCGATCCCGAGGCCGGCTACTCCATGCTCGCCCTGCTCCTGGGCCGCCACGATCCCGCCATTACCAACGTCAGCGACTCCTTCGCTGACGCCGGCGTCTCGCACCTGCTCGCCATCAGTGGCCTTCACGTCCTCTTTTTCACCACGCTCATCTGGACGATCCTCCGTTTCTTCCCCATGCAGCCGCGACGCCGCGAACTCGTCACCGCCGCCGTCATGCTCGCTTACGTCCTGGCCACCCCCTGCGGCCCGCCGGTCCTGCGAGCCGCCATCGCCCTGCTCATGCTCCTGCTCTCTCGCCTGCTCAATCGCCCTCGCCATTATCTCAACATGCTCGCCGCCGCCGCGATCCTCATCGTCCTGATCCGCCCGACCGATCTCTTCAACGCCGGCTTCCAACTCACCTTCCTCAGCACCACCGCGCTGGTTCTCTTCGCCGAACCGCTCCACCAATTCCTCTTCGGCCAATGGCTCGCCCACCGCGAAGCCACCGCCAACCTGACCTCCTCGCGTTTCTCCCACTTCCGATTCCGCATCACCAAAACCTTCCTGGGACTCCTGTCGGCCAACATCATCGGCGCCACTTCTGCCGCTCCACTCGTCGCCTTTCATTTCATGCGTCTCAACCCTCATGCTGGTATCACTGGTATCATCGCATTTCCCTTCGTCGCCCTTGCCATGACCGCCTCCGCGATCCAACTCCTCTTCGAACTTGTTTCCGCCACGCTCGCCGCACTCGCCTCGCCTATCACCACTTTTTGCGCCCAGCTCATGCTCCGCATCGTCGAGTTCCTCGCCGCCCTGCCTCTGGCCACCATCGCGGTCCGTCCGCCGCCCGCCTGGATCGTGGCCGTCCTTTACCTCCCGCTGCTGATGCTCGCCCTAAACAATCAGAGCCGCGACCGTCAGGTAGCGACCGGTACCGTTTCTGAATTGCCGCACGGTCGCTCCCTTACGGTCGCGGCTCCGAGTTCCCGCTTCATCTTCATCAACTCCGCTCTCGCCGCCCTGGTCATCACCGCCGCCTGGTACACGTTCTCTCAGCCCGTCGGCTCACTCCACCTCACCGCTCTCTCCGCTGGCCAAGGCAGCAGCATTCTCCTGCATACTCCCTCCAACCAACTCTTTCTCATCAACGCCGGCTCGCGTGATGACCCCGCTCTCCTCCGCCACGCTCTGATCCCCGCCATGCAGCAAGCCGGCCGCCAGAGCTTCGACGCCATGATCCTTACCTCTTTCGACGCGCTTTCTTCGCAGTATGCCGCCGAAGCGATCCACCGCTACCGTCCGCCGCTGATCCTCACGTCCCCCACCGAATGGCAGCACCTCGGCTGGACGCGTGCCGGCGCCGACGTCGATCAAGCCATCACCACCCTCCATCTCCAACAACAATCTCTCACCACCGGCACCGCCATCGACCTCGGCCAAAACGCCACCCTCCGAATCCTCTGGCCCCTTCCCAACACCCCCCCCAGCACCCACGCACCTCTCATCTTTCTCCTCGAGCACCAAGGCCGCCGCATTCTCCTGCTCGATCCCACCATTGCGTTTCCTCTTGCCCTCATGCAGCAGCCGCTCACTTGCGACACCATCCTTTTCCTCGGTCCCCGTCCCGGCACTCTTTCCCTGCCGCTGCAAAAACTGATCAACGCTTCGCACGCCCAATCCCTCATCTACTCCGGCCGCACCCCATGGGCTCCTCCTCACGTTCCCGCCAACGAACTCAACACCGCCGACGGCGCTTTGACGCTCACGATCACCTCAACCGGTTCGCTCACCATCACGCCTGCCGAGCCGGGGACGTCCAACGCCCATTAGTGATCCTTGGAAAGATGCAGCAGCGTTAGCGCGAGCACCTGTAAGAATATCGCGGAGAGGGTCCAGATGGCGCCGCGAAGCAGTGTGGACATCGCGACGTGCCAGTCGGAGCCCTTCAGCGACGCACTCGCTGTCATCAGGTGATAAAAGCCGACGATCAGCGCGAGCACGGCAAACACCTGGACGATGATCGCCGCGAATCGCGTTTTGGGGAAATCACGAGGCATCTCGGCCTGACGGCTTTGATGGCGAAGCTGCAAAACCAGATCGTCGATCGTCTTTTCCAACCTAGCAAGATGCGTCGTCGCCGTTGGAACGGTCACCGGCACCGCGGGAACGGTCGCTGGCGCCGGCTCACTCGGGGGGGGCGGCGGCGGAGCGGGAGCGGGCTCTGCGGGTTTGGCCGCGGGAACCGGCTGTGGCGGCTTTGTCGCGCCTTCGCGGGCGATGATACGTGCCGCATCCCCAAGCGACTTGATAATGTAATCGGACGAAACCGGCAACCCTGCCGGCTCGGCGTCCGGCAACTGATGATCCGGATCTCGCAGCAAAATCGTACGACAACCCGCCGCAGCCCCCGCCGCAATATCCCGCGGCTGATCGCCTATCATCCAACACCGCGAAAGATCCAAATCAAAATCCCTCGCCGCCTGCAGCAGCATCCCAGGTTTGGGTTTCCGCCAATCGTGATCCTGCCGGTAGGCGCCGACCGTCGCTTCGGGATGATACGGACAGTAATACGACGCATCGATGTGAACGCCGGCTTCATCCTTGAGCTGCCGACACATCTCCAGGTTTACCGCTTTCACATCCGCTTCCGAAAACAGTCCGCGAGCAACGCCCGACTGGTTCGACACCACGATCAGCCGGTACCCCAGGCCGCGCAGTGCCGCAAGCGCCGCGGCGGCGTTGGGCAGCAGTTTCACCTGCTTCGCATCGCCAAGGTAGCCATCGTTGTCGATGATGGTGTTGTCACGGTCGAAAAAAATAGCGCGTTCGAGCATGCGGGCAGTTTATGGGCAGAGTGATGGGGTGACAAGGTGAGGAAACCGGTATCACCTGTCACCCCAGGGCAAACGCATTTGACCATCAGAGCCGCGACCGTAAGGGAGCGACCTGCGTTATTCACGCATTGCCGCGAGGTCGCTCCCTTACGGTCGCGGCTCTGAACTCCAGGTGCGTTTGCCCTGCCTGTCACCCCTTCACCTTGTCACCTTGCATTGAAACTTTTCAATAACACCGGTCGTCGAACGGCCTTTGAGCAGCGGGGCGAGGATGACCTTGCCGCCACTTTGCTCGACTGTTTCTCGACCGACCACTTCCTTACCCGCGTAGTCTTCGCCTTTCACCAGCACGTCCGGCTTCACTGCCGCGATGAGATTCGCCGGCGTATCTTCCTCGAACGCAATGACGTAATCGACGGACTGCAACGCAGCGAGCACCGCCATGCGGTCGGCAAGAGGGTTGACTGGACGCGTCGGGCCTTTCAGGCGGCGGACGCTTGCATCGGAGTTCACGCCCACGATCAGTAAATCGCCTTGTTTGCGGGCGAAATCGAGGTATTGCACGTGGCCGGCGTGGAGGATGTCGAATACGCCGTTGGTGAAAACCATTTTTTTTGAGGGGGCCGCTTTACGAGCGCAGGCGAGGTCTTTGAGCAAGTCGGGCAGGGATCGCTCTTTGCCCAACGCATCGACATCCATGCGATAGAGCTCCGCGATGATTTCATCTTTGGTGATCGGCACGATGCCGAACTTTTCGACTTCCAGGCCACCGGCAATATTCGCGATGTTCGCCGCTTGCAGCCACGACGCTCCGGAGGCCATCGCCATCGTCAGAGCCGAGAGGACCATGTCGCCGGCGCCGGTCACGTCGTACACATGCCGCGGCCGCGTGGGAACCCATGTTCCCCCATCGGCATCCAACAAATACATGCCTTGCCGATCCAACGTCAACAGGCAAGCTTCCAACTGATGATTCTTGCGAAGCGTTTCCGCCAGCAGCGGAATAGGGTCTGAAGGGGAGGCTGAGGGGGGGGGCAAATTGTCCAGTTTCACTCCCGCGGCCTTTTCGGCTTCAAAGCGATTGGGTGTTATGATCGAAACACCATTATATTTCGAATAATCGGAGATTAACGCGGGATCGACGAGGATCGGTTTCCTGAGCGATCGAGCGATCGCGATGATTTCCTGGCAGAACGTCGGCGTCAGCAGGCCCTTGTTGTAATCCTCCAGGGCCAAAGCGTCGCACGTGGGAAGCTCGGCGTGGATGTAAGCGAGCAACTGCTGCTGCTGCGAAGCGGTGATGGGCGTTGTGACTTCCTGATCAAGACGGAGCATCTGCTGCGGGTGCCGATGCTGAGCAAGTCCGACGAGGCGAATCTTCGCGGTGGTGGGGCGATCATCGGCGGCAAAGAGACCGTCGGTGTTGACGCACCCTTCCCTCTCCCCCTCTCCTCCTCTCCCCCTCTCCCCCCCGCCCCCATTGGGCATCCTCCTGAAAATATCCTGGAGGAGCTTGCCTTGAAAATCATTGCCGCAGACGGAGACGATGAGAACCTGAGCTCCCAGAGCTGCGAGTCCCGCGGCAACGTTGCCTGCCCCGCCCGCACGCTGTTCCCGATAACGTTCCTGCACCACCGGCACCGGCGCCTCAGGCGAAAGACGCTCCGCATCGCCATAAATATACTCATCCACCATCACATCGCCAATCAGCATGATCCGCGGACGAGCAAATTTCTCGACAAGAGCGATGAGATCTTTAGGTGTAGTGGACATGCAGCCTCACGTTTCAGTCATTTGAACATTCGTCATTTGGATTTGATTCGTCATTCGTCATTCGAATTTCGAATTTCAAACCCTGTCTGTGTCTGCCTGTATTACTATCGCGCAACTTCTTTCTATCCTGACAAAATTTAGCACGAAAACACGAAGAAACGAAGGACACGAAGTTTTTTTCTTCGTGTCCTTCGTTTCTTCGTGTCTTCGTGCTCAAGTCGTTTCATGATTTGGTTGCGGCTTTGCCGCGCCGGGGCTGTCTGTGGCTAATTCGGTCGATAACATCGCAAGTCGAGCGCGAAGCAGTTCATGGTCGTGCGGCCGAAGCCGCGATTCGATACGAACATGCCAGATCGGCGGCATCCCTCCCCCTCCCTGCGGCAGCCTCTGCTCGCGAATCTTCACCCAGTCCTTCATCGTCGTCAGCCACGCATCGATCGGCCGCGACTGCGAGATTTTCTGCAGCGGCAGAAAATCGACCGCAGGATCATACACATGATGATCGTCGAACCAGCACGCCACCGACACACGCATCCCCAGCGACCGAACCGTGTTGAGAAACCCCCGCGGATTGGCAATCCCCGCAAAAGCAATCACATTCCTCGCCCCCCCCCCTGTCCCCGTCCCCGCCCCAGCGATCAGCGGGACCGGATTGTCGTTTTCATCGTGCAGCCCCACCACCGCGGTCCGCTGCTGAAAGATCGCCTGCGGACTGACCCACTCCGTCAGCAGCCCTGCCGCCAGATCCGCCAACTGCTCCGAGACCTGCTCGCAACGTGTCAACATAATCATATTCGCACGTTTCAAATTATGCGGCGGCTCACGCCAGGTCCCCCGCGGCAACACCCCAGGAATCCCCATCGGCTCCGTCGCATCCACCAGCACGATATTCAAATCCCGCGCCAGATGCCGATGCTGAAAACCATCGTCCATCACCAGCACATCCGCCTGATACTTCTCAATCGCAACCCGTCCGCCCCGCACCCGATTCGCATCCACCACCACCGGCACCCCCGGACACTCCAACTCAATCACCAACACCTCATCCGCCTTTTGTCCCGACACCGC
>WQYP01000144.1 GCA_009781185.1 Phycisphaerales bacterium
CACCGCAAACGATCCGCACATCCGCAAAGCCATCCAATGGCTGATCGACCACCAGGAATCCGACGGCAACTGGGAAGAACTCTGGTACACCGGCACCGGCTTCCCACGCGTGTTCTACTTAAAGTACCATCTCTATCGGCTGTACTTCCCGCTCATGGCGCTGAGCCGCTATCGGCGATTGACGAGCCCGGCATGATAGCCATTAGTTCCCGACCTTAAGAGCCTATCCGAATAACCCGGCGAGCGTTGATCTTCGATCAACGGCTAAACTTTTAGACCATCACCCGCCCCAAGCCCCGCCATGCGGGGCTCCACCCCGCAAAGCGGGGTCGCTACCGGTGATTCGGATAGGCTTTACGATTTAACGACTTGACGACTTAACGACATTCACGCGGCCAGCCCTGTGCAGCGGATGACGGGGGTGATATCCTTTCCGGCTGTCTTTTAACTTAAAGGAATACAAAAATGCTGAAACTCACCGACATCCAACTCGACGGGCTGGGGAAGTTTAATGATGCACATGCGTCGTTTACGGTGAAGAAGCACCACCTGACGGTGCCGTGGGAATATCAGTATTACAACGGGAAGGCGAACCTGAAGCTGCGTCAGGACGGCGGGATTCATTTCGCGGTGGCGGCGGGCGGGGCGTGGATCTTGACGCAACAGCCGACGGCGCCGTCTCTGTTCGTGTGGCTGGTCACCGAGAGCGGGAAGCATGCCAAGGCGTTTTCAAATTTCTGGAATCCGACGGTGCCGACGGTGGCGCCGGGGACGGAGCCGGGAGAAGGGGGGGAGGTGTATACGTGTACATTTGATCCGGAGGCGGCTCGCTATCACGTGGAGCATGATGGACTGGCGGTGGAGACGGAAATCTTCGTGCCGCGGGATGAGATCACGATGGTGATGACGGTGAAGGTGCGGAATTTGGGAAAGATGGTGCGGAAGGTGGGGGTGATGCCGGTGATGAAGCCGTTTTTGGCGTCGCCGATGATGAAGGCGTGGGACGTGCCGGCGTGGTATCAGACGTCGGCGTTTACGCGGGTTGGCGATCTGGAAGGATTCTGGCTGGAGATGCGAGATCATAACGGGAATCCGGCGAATCGGATGCGGGCGGCGCTGGTGAGCAACCTGAAGCCGACGACGTTTGAGACGGTGGAGGAACGGTTCCTTGGCACGGGATCGTGGCATTCACCCAAGGCGGTCTGGGAGGGGAAATTGCATCAATCGGCAAATGGGGGGGGGGGAAAAATACCGGCGTATGGAGAAGTGACGCCGGAGAATGCGGCGAGCGGTCAGCCGTTGGTGGCGGCGATGGCGCGGGATGTGGAAATCGCGGCGGGGGCGACGTTTGAATTCACGATGGCCTTCGGCTTGTTGCCGGCGACGAAGAACGGCGAAATGCCAGCTTCATCAGAGGTGACGAAGCTGGGGCGGTATCTTGAAGCCGGAACGCGGGCCAAAGCGCTGGCAGAGTTGAAAACATTTTACGAACAATTGTTCTCCGTCCGGCAAATCAAAACGCCTGACGAAGCGCTCAACAAGTACACCAACGAGTTCCTGGCACTGCAGCTTTACCAGGTGCAGAACCGTGGATTTGGAACGTATCGCGGTGTGCGGGATTCCGCGCAGGACGCAACGGCGGTGGTGGACCTCGAACCGGCTGTGGCTCGAAAACGCATCATCGACATCTGCGGCAGCCAGCGCAGCAACGGATCGTTCCTCCGGCAATTCTCCACCCTCGGCAAGCACGGCCCGAACGACCCTCGCCCTTACGTCGACAACGGCCTGTGGGTCTTCGAACTCTGCTGGGAATACCTCGCCTACAACCGCGACTTCGACATGCTGAAAGAAAAAATCGACTGGCTCGACAAGGACGACAAGGATAGCATTCTACAACACTTTATCCGAATGTTTGATTACTACCTGGCGCCGGAGAACCTCGGCGAGCACGGGCTGTGCAAGATTCGGGAAGGTGACTGGAACGACTCGGTGAATGCCGCGGGGCTGGAGGGCAAGGGCGAAACGGTGATGGTGACGGCACACTGCGTGTACTGCGCGATTCTGGCGGCGGATATGCTGCGTCTGCTGGCGAAGGATAAGAGCGACGGGGGGGGGTATGGGGTGAAGGATTTGCTCGGGCAGGCGGAGCGGCTTGAGAAGGCTGCGAAAATGCTGTCGGACAATATGATGAAGCATGCGATGAATACGGAGGGGTATTTCAACGCGGTGTTTAATGATGCGGGCAAGTGGCTGTTCTCGCCGAAGGACCCGGATGGGCAGCATCGGATCAACTCGACGCCGAACACGTTTGCGGTGATCGCGGGCGTGGTGCAGGGCGAGGTGAGGGAGAAGGTGTTCAACGCGATGGAAACGCTCAAGGGCCCGTTCGGCTGGCGGCTGTTTTATCCGCCGATCGGGCATCCGCCGATCCCGAAACTCGGCCGTATCGGTCAGGGCGACTTGATCCCCGGCCTCTTCGAAAACGGAGCACCTTACAATCACGGCTCACACGGCTTCCTAGCGCGTGCGGCGTGGGTTGCAGGCAAGGGCGACTTGTTCTACGAGGTGACGAAGTACTTCCTGCCGTATGATCAGCAGGCGCATCCTATAAACGTTACCAAAACATTGCCATATGCAATTGTAAACAGTTATTCGGAAGCGATGGGGCAGGAGGGCCGCGGCGGAGCGGCGTACACCACGGGCAGCATCCCCGTGGCGGCGAGGAATGCGTATGACGGGTTCCTCGGTTTCCGGCCGAACCTGCATTATTTGGTGATCGATCCGGTGATGCCGGCAACGTGGGAGACCAGCGGCGGGTACGCTCGGCTGTTCGGTGGAAAATACACCATCACGATCAAGAATCCCAAGCACGTGCAGTGCGGCGTGAAGCAGTTGCTGCTCGATGGCAAAGAAGCGGGCGAACGCTACTTCGACAAACTGCTGGGCCGCGAGGTGATGGGGGTACCGATTGCGTCGCTGAAGCGTGGCGAAAATCATGAGATTGTCGTTACCCTGGGATAGAAGTCGAGTCAATCCGAGACATGACCGAGGAGCACCGCATGGCAATGCGGTGCTTTGGCACGGTCTATGAAAACCACCGCATTACCATGCGGTGCTCCTGCCGTTTTATGCATAAAGGAGTAGATGATGAAGTTGACAGAAACAAACCTGGGTGGACTTGGGCGATTTGGGGAGGCACATGCGTCGTTTGCGGTGACGGAGTATTTTCTGGAGGAGCCGTGGGATTATCAGCTTTTTAATGGAGAGGGACTCTTGCGAGTGCGTCATGATGGTGGGATGTTTTTTCAGAAGTCGCCGCCGGGCGGGGCGATTGTTTTGAATGATGAGGGGGTGAAAGGTGTAGGGGCGATGGTGGTTTGGATTTTGGGGGAGGGCGATGGTCAGGCATTTACGAATTTTTATTTGCCGCGGTTGCCGGTGGTGCGGCCGGGAACGAAACCGAAGGAGTTCTCTTGCACTTTTGAACCGGAGTCGGTGAGGTGGCGAGTAGAGCATGAGGATTTGGTGGTGGAGACGGAGTTGTTTATGCCATTGGGGGAAGTGACGGCGGTACAGACGGTGCGAATTCGGAATATTTGGAATAAGAAACAGTTGTTGAGGTTGATGCCGGTGGTGCGCCCGTATTTGGCGCCGACGGGGATGAAGCCGTGGAATAAGGCGGCTTGGTATCAGACTTGTGCGTTCACGCGGCTTGAGGGAGGAGTGGATGGTTTTTGGTTGGAGATGCGAAATTCGGAGGGGAATGTGAAGAAGCGGATGAGTGCGGGGTTGGTGACGGATTTTGGGGCGACGACGTTTGAGACGGTCGAGAAAGAGTTTGTGGGGAAGGGGACTTGGGATTTTCCAGAGGTTTTGTGGAAGAAGGAGTTGCGGTGTGATGCGAAGGGTGATATTCCGGCGTATCCGGCGGTCACACGGGAAAATGCGTGCGTGGTGCAGCAGTCTGTGGCGGCGATGGCTCGGGATGTGGAACTTGCTGTGGGCGAGGTTTTCGAGTTTACGCAGGTGGTGGGGATGCTGGAGCGGCTGGAGCCGGGGAAGTTGCCGCCGGTGACGGAGCTGGAGCGGCTGGCGAAGTATTTGAAGGCGGAGGTGCGGGCGGAGGCGCTGGCGACGCTGAAACAGCAGTACGATGAGTTGTTTGGATTGCGCGCGATTAAGACGCCGGACGAGGCGTTGAATCGCTATGTGAATGAGCACATGGCGTTGCAGCTTTTGCAGGTGCAGGTGCGCGGACGGTCGCACGTTCGCGGGGTACGGGACTTGGCGCAGGATGTGACGGGGTATGTGGCGGTGGAGCCGGAGGGGTGCCGGAAGAAGGTTCTGGAATTGCTGGATTATCAGCGGACGGACGGCTGGTTCCTGCGGCAGTACGATGCGACGAGCAAAACCGGATCGCATGACGCACGGCCATATGTGGATACCGGATTGTGGGTCTTCGAGCTGATTTACGAGTATTTGGTGTATACGCGTGACTTTGCGTTGTTAGAGGAGAAGGCAGGGTGGCTGGATAGCGATCAGCAGGATACGGTGATGACGCATTTGGTGCGGTTATTCGATTATTACCTCGATCCGAAGAACATCGGGGAACACGGGCTGTGCAAGATACGGGAGGGTGATTGGAATGATTCGGTGAACGCGGCGGGGCTGGAAGGGCGTGGGGAAACGGTGATGGTGACGGCACATGCGGTGTATTGTTTGAAGCTGGCCGCAGAGCTGATACGTTTGATTGCTCCAACCCATCCGGCACCCGAGCGGTTTGAGAAGGCGGCGGAAATGTTTAAGGCGAATGTGCTCAAACATGCGCTCAATCGTGAAGGATATTTGAATGGGGTGTTTAACGATAACGGGCATTGGCTGTTTTCGCCGAAGGATCCGGACGGGCGGCGGCGTGTGAATTCGACGCCGAATACGTTTGCGATCATTGCGGGGATTGTGCAGGGGGCGGAGAGGGAGAAGGTGTTTGAGATTTTGAAGACGCTCAAGGGGCCGTACGGATATCGGCTGTTTTATCCGCCGGTGTCGGGTGATCCGCCGATCGAGAAGATGGGGCGGATCGGGCAGGGCGACAAGGTGCCGGGGCATGGGGAAAACGGATGTCCGTATAATCATGGGTCCCATGGATTCCTGGCGAGGGCGGCGTGGTCGGCGGGGAAGGGCGAGTTGTTTTACGATGTGATGCGGTATCTGCTGCCGTACGATCAGGCGGCACATCCCGTGAAGACGACGAAAACGGCGCCGTTTGCGATCGTCAACAATTACCTGGAAGCGTTAGGGCAGGAAGGTCACGGCGGCAAACCGTTCGTCACGGGATCAACACCCGTAGCGGCACGAAACGCGTTCGACGGATTCCTCGGCTTTCGGCCGAACCTGCGTTACCTTGTGATTGATCCGGTGATGCCGTCATCATGGGAAAACAGCGGCGGCCACGCGCAGCTCCTCGGCGGCAAGTTTACCATCACCATCAAAAATCCCAATCACGCGCAATGCGGCGTGAAGCAGTTGCTGCTCGACGGCAAGGAAACGGGCGTGCGATACTTTGACGCCCTGTTGGGACGCGAAGTTGTGGGTGTTCCGATTGAAACGCTTAAGCCCGGTGAGGACCATGAGATCGTGGTAATGCTATAGCCTTGCGTGGAAACGCAAGGCTTACCCCAAGTTCGCCAGGAAAAATAATTTTATTTTTTTCGGCGTCGTCGATTCTCGTTTTTCGACCGTGACGCGGGGTCGAATCCGAAATATACACGCAAACGGCTCAAAATGCCGTGTAGTGAAGACTTTTTGCGACTTTTCTTCTCGCCATTCATTACTACACGGGGTTCATGTTCATCCGGCCATGCTATCGCAAAAAGAACGGCAAACGTCACGCTTACTGGGCGCTGGTTGAATCCGTTCGCACGGCGAAAGGGCCACGGCAACGTGTGGTGGGGTATCTCGGTGGGTTGCCGGAGAAGGTTCGGCGAGGGGTCAAGCGAGTTGCCCAGGGGATCGCGACGGATGCGGCCGATGCGATGGATGCCAGCGTGGGCGGGCTTTTTCCGGAGGCGGACAACTCGCCGCAATGGGTCGAGATTGATGCCAAGAAGGTTCGAGCAGAGAATCCTCGCGGCTTCGGCGGGCCGTGGCTGGGGATGCAACTCGTCAAAATGTTGCGGCTCGATCGGTTCCTTGCTGATACCTCGGTGCGTGGCAAAGAGTCGGTTCCGTGGGAGCTCACTTCGCTGATTCTCATTTTGTGCAGGCTTCTCAATCCTTCGTCGGAACTATATATCGCAGAGCGTTTTTACAGATCGACGGCCTTCCCGGAGATCCTCGGCGTACCTGCCGAACAAGTCGACGATCACCGCCTCTATCGCGGACTCGACTGGCTGCTCGACAAGAATGAGGCGTTGAAAGATAACGATGGCCCTAGATGGACTGTCGAAAAAGCGATAAAGGAGAAACGGCGTGATTCCGAGTGCGCTCGCAAATACTGGGCCGCGTGCGGGTTTTTGGTGTTACTTAAAATCCGTAGATCATGCGATAAATCGTGCCCTCAGACTGCCTGCAGGCGAGCTTGTACCGCTCGATCGTGAACGGTACAAGGCGTTTGCGGAGTATCTGCAGGCTGCAATCAGTAATAAAGATTCTCATAATGAGGAAAAAACGACCCACTTGTTGGCCTTTGCCCAGCATCAAGAGGAATCGTACACCCCCACAGCAGACCTTCGTCGGCAGTTGGACCAAGTTCCGGCATTTGTAAATTGGAAGAAGTCGTCGAAACTGGGCGTCGATGTAAAGTTGCAAAGGCTTATAGCGACTTTGGAAAATGTCGCGTCAACAAATCTTTTCGTGGATGGTGAGCAGCGTGATGAACTGGAGGTCACGCGAGCTGTTTTAGCAGAGCTGTTGCGCGAAGCGGAATCCGCTCTTGAGTAACTCCGCAGCCGAAAGGGTTTTTCACAACCGGGGAGTATCGACGTGGATTTTGCGAAAGATGAAGAAAAAGCTGTACTCTCGAAAAGCCTGGCAATCATAAAGAAAGCGATCAATGATTTAACCCAACTCGATCATTGGCAGTTCCCAACACCAGCCTCCAATTCCGCGAAAAAGCTTCTCATACGTTCGTTGGAGGAACTCAAAAAACCTGAAAATTGTAAAATAGTTGATCCTGCCGTTCTCTACAACAGGGTACTGGAACTTAGAGAGCTGGTCGAAGAAGTCTCAATGTCTTCGACAGATAGAATCGCGTGACCGATTCCGAAATCCGTTATTCGTTCCACATACCCAACACGGACTTGTGGAAATCAGGGATCATCACCACCGGGCGCAGATTCATCGAGTCCGTTGCACGTCGTATCGCCGAGCTTACCGACGACGCCAAGTAGCGCGACCGCGTCGCCGCTACGAAGAAACGCCAGATCGTGGAACTAACCGGTTTGCAGGACCGAACCTTCACCCATACCGAAGAACTCGCCCACCACCGACACCGTCTCAAAGATCTGACCGCCGAACTTGAAAACGGTTGCCCCCAAACTTGCGCCAATGACAACAACCATTCGGAGGCGTTCGCCGCCTCAGACGCACACTAAAAGCACATCGAAGCTGTCTACGGTTCAATTCTTCAGCCGCCTCGCCCAAGACAACGGCGGTGACTGTGTGGGAGAGAGGCGTGGGGGGGGCTTTCAGGAATTGATCGGCGTTGGGTTGCTTTCGTCCTCCGATTGCCGAAAGTTCTCCGTATCCAACGGCATGACAAAAGCCTCAAAAAACTGACGCTCTCCCTCCTGTCCTTCCGCCGTCCGCCGCATGACAGCCGTTCGCAACGAGTGATTGATAATCCCCAACGGCACCGCATCACCAAAATAGACGGCACGCGCACCGTTCGTATAACGTCCACCCGAAAGCCCACAACGGCAACGGCGTGTCTGGTCGATCAGACGCACGACATCCTGACAACGCGAACAAAAAATCAGCTTCATAACAGTAGCCTATCGTAGCACATCCCTCTGAACTTTACTTATCCGTGTGGGAGGATGGGTCTGCCAGATTGGGAAATTCCAAAGTCACGTCATGAAATCCCTCCGTACATGACGGGAAGAATTCGTCGAAATTATTCCAATCGTTTCGCCATTGCTGTGACGATCCGAATTGCCCGGTCCAAGTCGAACTCTCGAAATTCCTTGTCCCGCAGAACGGTTCTGAGCCGGGCATCGAGCTGGCGCGTAAGGGCAACGCTTCAGCCATTGTTTACAACACCCCATCGCTTTAGAAGGATACCACGAGTTGGCAGGTTGGGCACAAAAGGAATTTTTGCGGTGGACGGCGTAAGTGCCCGCTGCAATCGCTTGAGAATGCGTTCTTCCACATTCATCTGTTCAAGCAAAGCTCCGATACGCCGGATTGTGCCCATATTGCTGTAACAGATGGCGGTGTCCGCCAAACCCCTCGGCGTAAACCATACAATTCTCGCACAACCGGCTACGTGTCTTGTTTGAGGATTTGGAGATATTTGTGGTAAACGTAAACGCGGTCTCGCTGTTTGCCGGTGGTTTCACGGAGGATGCCGAGTTTGTTTAGTGCGGCCAGAGCTTTGATGGCGGTGGGTTTGGTGACGGCCAAGAGCTTTACGGCGCGTGGCAATGTGATGACGGGGTTGGCGGCCAGTTGATCGAGCAGTTTGACGGCCGGCACAGTTGCTTGGGGAGCGGCGACCAATGCGGCGCGATCGAGGGAGAGTTGGAGGAATAGCCGTTGTGCTGCGGAAACGGCGTCATCGGCAGCCTCGGCCACGCAGTCGAGGAAGAATTCTGTCCAGCCCTCCCAGTTGCCGTGAGAGCGGATCTCGGTAAGGCGATTGTAATACTCTTGCTGATGGCGTTTGAAAGCGACGCTCAGGTACAACAGCGGCACCGACAGGATTTTCCAGTGCTCGACAAGCAGCGTAATGAGCAGGCGTCCAATGCGGCCGTTGCCGTCGAGGAATGGGTGGATGGTCTCAAACTGTGCGTGGGCCAGGCCGATGCGAACCAGAGGCGGCAGATCGTCGGAACGGTGAATCCACTTTTCGAGAGCCGAAAGAGCGTCCGGCAGTGCATCCGGTGGCGGCGGCACGAAACGCGCATTGCCCGGTCGTGTACCGCCGATCCAATTCTGCGAGCGACGGATTTTGCCAGGTTGTTTTTCGTTGCCACGTACCCCCTTCATCAATCGCTTGTGCGACTCGCAGAGCAGGCGGATGGACAAGGGCAATCCTTTGGGTCTGCTCAATTCGCGCCGTGCGTATTGCAGTGCGGCGAGGTAGTTGCACACGTCCTGAACATCATCGGGTCGCTTGGGCGATTCGCCGATTTCGGAAGCCAGAATATCCTGCAACGTAGCTTGAGTGCCCTCAATCTGCGAGGTGATCAGGGCTTCTTTGCGGACGAAGGAATAGAGGAACCACTGCGCGTTGGGCACCAGGTCGGCGGCGACAGCCAGACGCGAGAGTCCGGCCATGGCGCAGTCCAAGCGACGCTGAAGCCCTTGGTCAATAGCCAGCGGCGGATCGGCAGGCGGCAAGGGATGCGGCACAAAAGCTCGCACCTCTTCGTCGCCCGTTCGTGTCATACGATACGTTCCGGTGGTACGTGTCACTGGTCAACCATCCTTTCCCAGCGGAAATCGCTAGTAAAGAAATCTTACCTAGCGGAAATCGTTAGTCAAGGATTGTTTACTAACGCTTTGTCGCCCAAAATGCCCTGTTCGGAAAATCGTCCTCCCGCTTATAATGCCTCACCTATGAACTACTTTTGGTCCTTTTTTCTCGTGTCATTGGCCGGATGGATGAACCGCCAGCAGCAGGACGTGATCGCTTACCTCATGGAAGAGAACCGGGTGCTCCGCGAAAAGCTGGGCAAGAAACGTCTCCTCCTCAACGTCGAACAGAAACGTCGTCTGGCAACCGCCGCCATCAAGATAGGCCGAGACGCCCTCAAGCAGTGCGTTTTTTTGTTCTCGCCGGAAACACTCCTGAAATGGCATCGCACCTTGGTCGCTCGTAAGTACGACGGTGCTGGTAAACGCGGTCCCGAAGCGAAGAAGGCCAACGAGGTCCGCAAACTCGTGCTGCGATTCAAGCAGGAGAACGCCGACTGGGGCTACGGCCACATCCACGGCGAACTCAAGAAACTCGGCTACAAAATATCTTGACAAACCGTCCGCCGCATCATGCGAGAACACGGACTGCTCGACGAACCCGACAAGCCCAAGCGGATGTCTTGGACCACCTTCATCAAGTCGCACTTCGAGAGCATGGCCGCTTGTGACTTCTTCACCGTGGAGGCATGGACGCCCACG
>WQYP01000145.1 GCA_009781185.1 Phycisphaerales bacterium
GAAGAACGGGGGGCGCAGGCGGGGCGGGGGCGAGGGTGGGGGAGGGGCGGTGGGGGGGGGGGGGGGGGGGGGGGAGAAGGGGGATGGGGAGTGAGGGGGGGGGGGGGAAAGGGGGGGGGATGTCGGCGAGGAGGAGGTCTTCTTCGAAATCTTTGGCTTGGGCGATGATGTTGCCTTGGTGGTCGTAGACGGCGGAGTTGCCGTCGAAGACGAGTTCGTCGTTGCCGCCGATTTGGTTGACGTAGACGATGGGGAGTTGCCAGCGTTTGGCCTGGAAGGAGAAGAGCTTGTGGCGGTATTCGTTTTTGCCTAGAACGAATGGAGAAGCGGAGATATTGAAGAGGATACCGGCACCGGCCTGGGCGAGCGTCTCGATCGGATGAAAATGATAGAGTGGACGCTCGATGAATTTTTCGTCGTTCCAGAGGTCCTCGCAGATGGAGATGCCAACGGGACGGCCTTCGATCAAAACGATTGTCGCATCGCCACCCACATTCCCTTCGCCATTCCCCTCCCCATTTTCCCCCGGCTCGAAGTAGCGGGCTTCGTCGAAGACGTCGTAGGTGGGCAGGAGGCTTTTGAAGCGTCGTGCGAGGATTTTGCCGTTGGAGACGATGGTCACGGTGTTGTACAGTGGTCGGCCGGTGTTGGCGAGATTTTTTCCCACCGTGCCGACCAGCGCCGTGATGCCTTCGGCGTGGCGTGCGATTTCGTCGACGGCCTGGGCGCAAAGCTCGACGACCGCGGGCTTGAGCAGCAGGTCCTTCGGCGGATAACCCAAGATGCTCAGTTCAGGAAAGACGACGATGTCGGCGCCGGCGGCCTTGGCGCGGCGGAGGGACTCGAGATGTTTCCGCAGATTGCCACGGAGGTCGCCGACGGTGGGGTTGATTTGTGCCAGAGCGATTCGCATGGGAGTCATTGTATGATCGGGTAGTCCCCTTGTCACAATTTCATTGTTACAGTGAAACGAATGGCCGTTTTCGGTTACAATACCGCCATGGCAACGACAGGATCATTTTTACCCGGCATCGAACTTGCCCGCGGCGTATGGACGGATCGCGAACAATTACGCTTCGGCTTCTCCCGATCCAGCGGCCCCGGCGGACAGAACGTCAACAAAGTCAACACCAAAACCGAGCTCCGCCTCGCGCTCGACCAACTCCACGGCATCAGCGATCGCGCTAAGTCACGCCTCAAAAAACTCGCCGGTCGCCATCTCATCGACGGCGATCTTTTCTTCACCGCCGATACGGAGCGAACGCAGGACTCCAACCGCCGCGCGTGCCTTGAGAAACTTCGCGTTCTTCTCGAGGAGGCCCTCGTGGAGCCGAAGGTTCGCAAGAAAAGCAAGCCTTCACGGGGGGCCAAGGAACGACGTTTGACCTCCAAGAAGCGGAACGCTGAAAAGAAACGTAATCGCACCTGGCGCGAATAATCGTGAGACGAAAGTGGATTTTCCTGGCCGGGGCGGGGGGCATCGCTCTGGCGTTCCTTGGAGACTGGCTCAGGAAAGTCGGCGAGGCTTTCATTCCCCCTGCACCTGATGCCGTTTGGATGTTACCACTGTTGATCCTTCTGCTGGCGATTGCGGTGATGCCGTTTCTGGCTCGCCGTTTCTGGGAGCGACACTATCACCACGTAGCCGTGACGCTGGCTGCGATCGTTGCGGTCTACTACCTGTTCTTCCTGCCCGGGGCGCATGCGGGCGGTGGGGGCGGTGGGGGGGGGGCGCTCGCCAAGGGACTGGCGGAATATGTGTCATTCATTCTCCTGGTCGCATCTTTATTCATTGTGTCGGGCGGAATTCTGATTCGCGTTCGAAAGGCCGCCACGCCGGGCGTGAATGTGGCGTTTCTCCTCATCGGGGCGATCCTGGCCAATCTGCTCGGAACCACAGGAGCCGCGATGCTGCTGATTCGTCCCTACCTGCGGCTGAACCGCGGCCGCCTCCGCCCCTACCACATCGTCTTCTTCATCTTCCTCGTCGCCAATATCGGCGGCTGTCTCACGCCCATCGGCGATCCGCCGCTGTTTCTGGGCTATCTCAAAGGCATTCCGTTCTGGTGGTTCGTCAAGACGTGCTGGCCGATGTGGGCGTTCGTGGTCGTGATCTTGCTTGCGATGTTTTGGATTCTGGAGATGCGGTCGTCGTCAGCTTTTACCTTTGACAATCTGAGCCGCGACCGTCAGGGAGCGACAGGCACCGTTCCTCCCCCCTCTCCATTGCCGCACGGTCGCTCCCTGACGGTCGCGGCTCAGATCGCTAAATGCGATGGTCATCAAGAAGCCCCCGCCATCTCGATCCACGGCTCGGCGAATCTGCTGCTCATCGTCGCTATCTCCGCAATGCTGCTCCTGCACGATACCCTGCAACAGCACATCGGCCCATTTCCCTGGCGGGAGAGCGTGATGGTCATTGCGTCCTGTTTGTCGCTCTGGTTGACGCCGCAGCGGATTTATCAGGAGAACGTTTTTCACTTTGCGCCCATCCGCGAAATCGCTTTCCTCTTCCTCGGAATTTTCTGCACCATGGTCCCGGCGTTGAATTACCTCGACCACCATCTCGAAAGCGTGCAGCGTTTCCTGCACACGCCGGGCCGGCAATTCTTCGCTTGCGGAGCGCTCTCGTCCGTGCTGGATAATGCTCCCACGTTTCTCGCGTTTTTGGAGGCCCCATTGGTTCAGGTCGGACCGACGGACGCTCAGGCGATGCAGACGATCCTCGCCGATCCCGCACTCTCGAAGACGCTCCTGGCAATCTCCCTCGCCTCGGTCTTCTTCGGCGCGATGACCTACATCGGCAACGGCCCGAACTTCATGGTCAAATCCATCGTTGAGCACGATCGTATCCCATGCCCCTCCTTCTTTGGATATATCTTCGCCTATGCTTTGCCCATCCTCCTGCCCATATTCCTGCTCGTGTGGCTTTTCTTCCTGCGATAACTGAACCGTAAAATTCGTTCAATTCGTAAAATTCGTAGACGGAAGAGAACGAGAGCACAGATTACGCCCCCACACCCTCTCCACGAATTTTACGAATTGAACGAATTTTACGAGTACCCCTTCAGCAGGCTACAATCTCTGAGCTTTTTCCCGAGGTCTCTCATGCCCAATCCTCTTCACATGCTCGCTACTCCGCCGCGCCTGACCAACGCCACGCTCCTGCTGGCCCTCACCGGCTGGATGGACGGCGGCGAAGTCTCCACCGGCACCGTCAAGCACCTCATGGACAAACGCAACCTCACGCCCATCGCCCGCATCGACGCCGATCCGTTTTACATTTTCAATTTCCCCGGCCCGATGGAAATCGCCGCCGTCTTCCGGCCCGAGATCTCCATTCGCAAAGGACTGGTCCGACGTTCGCCGAAATTTCCGGAGAATCTTTTTCAGGTCGATGTCGCCAACAACCTCGTTTTCTTCCTGGGCGCCGAGCCCAATCTTCGCTGGCAGGCCTTTGCCGACGCTATTTTCGAACTCGCCGCCGCCCTGGGCGTGACCCGCATCATCTTCATGGGCTCCTTCGGCGGAACCGTCCCTCACACCCGCGAACCCCGACTCTTCGGCTCCGTCTCGCACCGTCATCTCACCGACATCCTCACCGTCAACAACCTCAAACCCTCCGACTACACCGGGCCGTCTTCCTTCTCCACGTTCCTGCTTGCCCAGGCTCCGAAACGCAGCATCGAAATGATTGCATGCGTTGCCGAGATCCCCGGTTATCTCAACGGCGAAAACCCGCTTTCGATCGAAGCAGTTACACGTCGCATGGGCAAGCTGCTCAATCAGCCGATCGATTTCGACGCTCTTCGCAAAGCTTCTAACGCCTGGGAATTGCAGGTGACTGAGGCGGTCGAGAAGGATGCCGAGCTTGCCGCCACCGTCAAAAAACTCGAAGAAGCTTACGACAACGAACTCATCGGCAACCCACCGCCCCCCGATTCCCCCCCCGACTCTCCTCCCGATTCCGACGCTCCCACAGAAGAATAGTCGTTACTCCATCGAGGGGTTGAATTTGTTCATGGCGGGCGCGATGCCCTGTGCGGCCCACAGCGCGATGGCGCCGCAGGCGAGCTTCAGAGCGGCGTCAAGGTGCGGCTTTTGCTCAGGAGAAAACGCTTCCAGCACGTACGATTTCTGTAGCACCCGGCCGGGAGGATCGATGCCGATGCGAAGCCGATGGTAATCGAGCGGAGATTTCCCCTCGGACGCGGCAAAACTCGAGAGGGCGGACTCAATGTCTTTGAGTCCGTTATGACCGCCGGTGGACCCCGAAGCACGCAAACGAATCACGCCCGCCGGCAAAGCAACGTCATCAACTAGCACCAACAAATCATGGAGCTTGAGCTTATAAAAACTCATCGCCGAAGCGACCGCCCGCCCGGAGAGATTCATATAAGTCTGCGGCTTGAGCAGCAACAGTTTCTCCGTTCCGACGAGCACGTCCGCCATGAAAGATTCATGAGCGACGCGAAAGTTGGCGGCGCCGTTTTTCTGGGCGAACAGATCGATCGCCATGAACCCGGCGTTGTGCCGCGTGCGTTCGTATTGGGAACCGGGATTGCCAAGGCCGACGATAAGTTTCATGGGAGTAGTTATACCAAGTTTAATATCAGGTTTCGTACCAGAAGACGTAGATTTTGCCGGTGGAGGGGGAGAAGAAGAACCAGTAGCCGGCGGAATCGTTCGTGAGCCGGATGAAAAACTCTTGTCGGTCGGGAAGGGAAGCGGGGTTATACCACGCGGGCGGCGTCGGGCCGTAAGAGAAGCGGTTGAGTGGCTGTGGCTGGAAGCAGAAGCGGTCTTCTGCTTTTTCAATGAGGAGCGGGACGGTTTTGGCGGCGGCTTCAATCTGTTGCATGAAGGGGCGAACCTCTGCCGGGGGTAACTGGCATTCGTAGTAATAGGCGGGGTCTCTCATAGCGAGTCGGGCGGCGTGAAGGACTTTGAGCGACGGGGGAATGGTGACGTTGAAATCTTTGTCAATGCCGTGGGCGAAGGAGGCGTGCGGGAAGATCACGGGGAAATTCAGGCCGGAGCAGAAGAGGATGAAGAGGAGGACGATGGTGCCGAAGCAGCCCAGCGTGATGCGAGCGCCTCGGGGGAATCGCGGTTGTCTGGGATTGGGCGGTGGATTGGGAACGGACATGGGCACCTCGAACTCAGCTATGCGACGTACGCGACACGCAGGAGAAGGTTCGAAAAAAAACCAGCGGGCGGGAGCCTGCTGGCTTTTGTTGATTGGGGGCGAGGGACGCGACATGTACCCACCCCATGGAAGGGGTGGGCTTATTTTTTCGCCGGGGCGGCGGCGGCAGCGGGGGCGGCGGCTTTGGCACCAGGGGCAGCGGGGGCGGCGCCTTCCGCGCCTTCTTCTTCCTTCTTCTTGCCGATGACTTCCGGTTCGGTGGCGGTGGGAGCGGCTTCGACGGCGGCGACTTCTTCCTTCACCGTGCGAACCTGGCAAATGATCTTCTCGGGGAAGTCCACAAGCTTGGCGCCCTCCGGCAACACGATCTCCTTGGCGTGGATCATCTGGTGCATCTCGAGATGCTCGACGTTGACGCGGATGGAGTCCGGGATGGCCAGGGCGAGCACTTCGAGTTCGATGGTGGAGGTTTGTGTTTCGAGGATGCCGCCTTCTTTGGCGCCCTTGGGGGTGCCGCGGAATTCGAGAGCGACCTTGACCTTTACCTTCTGGTTGGGGTCGATGCGGAGCAGGTCAATGTGCTCGACGGTGGTCTGGAGGTAATCGTACTGGACATCCTGGATGAGCATTTTTTCCGGCTGGGCGTTGGGCAGGGCGACTTCCATGATGTGCGTGCCGGAACGCAGAATAGCGACGGCTTCGGGGGTGGGCAGGGCGATGGCGACGGCTTCTTTGGCGAGGCCGTAGACGATGCCAGGGATTTTGCCCTGGGCGCGAAGGATTTGGGTCTTGCGCGAGCCGCGGGACTGGCGGAGCTCGGCGGAAATGGTCTTGGCTGCGTGAGAAGAAGTGGTGGCCATGGGGGATCCTTTTGTGATGAGCCCTGACTCTCAACGTGTGCAGGCCGCGTGGCCGAGGAAGCACCGTTTACCATGGGAGCTCAGACAAGCGAAGAAAAAAATTATACGAAAAGCGAGTGAAGAAGCTAGAAGCTAGAAGCCAGAAGGTGGGTGCATCCGCCAATAGTGGCAATTCCGAAAAATGTCCGTAGCGACCCCGCTTTGCGGGGTGGCAGGTGGGGAAAATGCTTGGTGTAACCAGAATTGCCACTCATTCGGGATGCACCCCCAGAAGGTTTCAGGTTTGCGATTGGTTTCAAACTCCTGGCTTCTGGCTTCTGGCTACTGGCTTCTTCCTTTCATTCAGGAACAGGGCGATCGCCAGAAAGCTTGAGCCGATGAGAAGGGGGAGCAGGGCGACAGGTTCGTGGAACAGCATCAGCGACGCGAGGATGCCGATGGGGATTTTGGCGTTGTTGAGGATGGCCAGAAGGCCTGCGTTGACGCGGCGGACGCCGAGGTTCCAAAGGAAAAAACCGACGCCGGAGGGAAGAACGCCCAGGTACAGCAGTACGCCAAGGTGCGTCGGCGAGAGCTGAAGCGCGATCGGATGCATCGGCGGGAAAAGCAGCATGGCCAATCCGGCAACGATCACCGCGCCGATATAAAGATAGGCGAATACGTGATGGTCGCGGAGCTGGGGATGAGCAGCCATGAGACGCTGGTAGCGCAGTTGGCCGAAGGCGAAGCAGAGGTTGGAGAGCTGGATCAGCAGGAAGCCGGTGAGGAGTTCGCGGGCGGTTAAAGCGTTTTGGCCGTGGTCGTAGAGCGGGATGGCGGCGCCGATGATGGCGAGCAAGGCGGTCAGCAGGAACAGCCGATGAAATCGCCGGGACTGCAGATCGTGCAACAACGTCACAAACAGCGGCGTGAAAATGGTACACAACACAATCTTGTACGTAGCAAGATATTGAAACGACCTGATGTAAAAAAGATACATCAGTCCGAACTCGACGGCCCCGACCAGCAGGAGCCCCCAGCCCAGCCGCCCGGGCACCCGGCGAAGGAACGGCAAAAAAACCAGCAGCGAAAGCGCCATGCGAACCAACGCCACAAATGTAGGATCGAGATCCGCAAGATAATGCCCGATAAGCCCGAAGGAGAAGCCCCAGAGCAGTGAGGTAAGGAGGAGATAGAACATGAAGTTTTCTGAAGAAGCCAGAAGCTAGAAGCCGGAAGATAAAATTCGGACGTTCATGGTGCAGGTGGGCGGACGAGGACGCGGCCTGTGCCGAGACGGCGGGTGAGACCTTCGGCGTCGAAGGCGTCGAGCATCGCGACGGTCATCTTGCGGCTGCAGCCGACGGCGTCGCGGAAGGCGCCAAGATCGACGTTGGGCGTTTTTTGGAAGAGCTCGAGAAGTTTTTGTCGTGCGGCGTCAAAGGCGGAACGAAGCATGAAATTGCCATCGAGGAGGATGATGGAGTTGTCGCTGCGGAGGATTTTTTCGAGGATTTTCATGTCCGGTTCGGAGATGACGAGGTCTCGCATGAGATTGCCGCGGGCAGGGGCGTTGAGGCCGGATTGCTCGACGAGGGTGAGGATTTTGCCGCGGAGGGTCAGGAGGCGTTCGCTGATGTTGGGTTTGAAGGAGGCGAGGGCGAGTCGGCCGTGGCGGGTGGTGATGAAGGGGGGGGGGCCGGTTTGGGCGAGCAGGGCGGCGAAGCGGTCGAAGCCGCGGGGAGAGATGCCAGCGATGGTGCAGACGAGGCCAGGCGGCATGCCGAAGGCGTAAGGCTCGCTGCGGTGGTAGCGTTCGAGGGACTTGATCAGGATGGCGCGGAGTTCGTCGATGCGTGGGGGGATGGCGTAGCCGTCGGACAGATCGGCAAGAACGCCGTTGGCGATGGCGGTCTCGATTGTTTTTTTTGCGAGGTCGCCGGTGTATTGCGCCAGGTGCGAGGCTTGGGCGGCGGAGAGAATAACGTTCGGCCCGGCGAGAAGCTCGGCGGCGAAGAAATCGTTGCGTTGCAGGGCCTCCGTTGCGGCGGCGAGGCGAGGGGCGTGATCGGTGTGGCGGCGGAGACGTTGCGGCCGAGCGGAAAGCACCGCGCCACCGCCGAGAGTGGCGGCGGGGGAGAGTGAGCGAAGAATAAAACGATCACCGGCAGCGAGGACGAGGGGGTCGTCGAGAACGACGTGTGCGGGCGCCTGGCAGCCGGGGGCGAGTTCGTCGGCGTCGATCAGCTTGATGCTCGCGCCCACGGAGCCGGTGCCGGAGTGAAGACGAGCGTCGAAGCGGCGTTTGAAATGGATGCCCCCCCCCTCTCCCGCTTCCGAAACGTTTTCCAGCAGGACGATCAGTTCGGTGGTGGGCTGGTAGATGCCGGGTGCAGCGAGGGTCATGCCGCGGGCGACTTTGTCGGCGTCGATGTCGCGGACGTTGATGGCACAGCAGGTGCGAGCCAGGGCAACGTCAGATTGCATTTTGTAGGTTTGCACGGTGCGAACGATCAGTTCGCGGCGAGCCGGCAGCAGTTCGACCTTATCGCCGATGTGAGCGGCTCCGGAGAGCGGGATGCCGGTGACGACGGTACCGTAGCCCTTCACGGAGAAGACGCGTTCGATGTTCATGCGGAAGGCACGGTCTTCGAGGCGAAGCTTCTGAGACGCGACCGTAAGGGAGCGACCGTGTGGCTCGGGAATGGTGCAGGTCGCTCCCTCCCGGTCGCGGCTCGGATTATCGCGGACGGAATCGACGAATGCATCGATTGTTTCGCGGATTTCGCCAATGCCTTCGCCGGTCTTGTTGGAGACGTTGATGATCGGCGAGTCGGTGAAGCCGGTGCGGGCGAGGAAGGCGGTAATCTCCTGGCGGACCTGCTCGAGGCGTTCAGGAGAAACCATGTCGATCTTGGTAAGCGCAACGAGAACCTGCGGCTTCCGCAAAAGACGGACGATAGTCATGTGCTCCAAAGTCTGCGGCATGATGCCGTCGTCGGCCGCAATCACCAACAAAAGCACATCAATAGATGCGGCACCTGCGACCATGTTTCGGATGAAATCGCGGTGGCCGGGAACATCGACGATGCCGACGATGCGGCGGTTGGGGCCGTTCTCGGAGCCGTCGTCACTCAGGATGCAGGGGGCGAACCCCAAATCGATGCTCATACCGCGAGCTTGTTCTTCAGGCAGTCGGTCGGTTTCGCAGCCGGTGAGCAGCCGGACGAGCGAGGTCTTGCCGTGATCGACGTGACCGGCAGTGCCGACAATGGCGTGAATAATCTGCGGCTGAGAAGATTTTTTGATAACGGGCATATGCACCTGCAAAAAGGAGACGTTGAATTAGCCACAGGCAGGTCCCGTAGGGAACCTTGATAATAGCCCACCCATTTATGGGGGTAACAGGAGCGACCAAGACAAGCCGAGTCCCGTAGGGACTCGCATCCCCATGATATTTTCGGGGAAAAACAGGGTGTTTGCAATCAAGGCGCAGCAAAAAGCGCAGTAAATCAGAGCAATTTTACGGAAGCGATCACGTCAATAATGCGTCTGCCGCTGTCGGATGTGGAGAAGGCCGAGGCTGTACGGCGCTTGCTTCGTGGCGATACAGAGGATGGAAAATGACGGTGGATAGGATTGATATAAGTGCTTGGTGGCCAAAGGCATACCGTTTTTGACTGTCGAGGCCTAAAAACGGCGTAATTCGTATGTTTCGACCTGCCCTTATACACTTCCTCGCCATGACCGTCGCGTTGATGTCAAAGTCCCCCCCCCAGGTGGAGAGGGGGAGGCAAAGAGGCTGAACAATGAAGCTCCGGTGGTCAAGGAAACTCCAAATAGAGAAGGGGTGAAATCTATCGTCCCTATCGTCCCGACCGTCCCAAAACGCCGTTGGCGATGGTAAAAACGACGATTCAGGAGGGACGGTCAAGGGACGGTCGGAGCAAAAATAAACCCGCCCACGTTCGTATCCGTGGGCGGTATTGATTCAAGCGGGGAGCAAGAAAGCTCCCAAAAATTAAGCTGCTGTCAAATTACGCACATCCAATTGTTCGCCGCCAAACCACTCCGCCTGGGCCGATGCGGCCAATGGGCTTCGTGTGCTCATCGGGGTCTTGCGGAATAAACCCTTGAGCCCTCGCTTTTCCCTCTGGCTCATGGGCTTCCCGGCCGCGTGGGCCTGCTGCGGGGAGCGGGCAATGCAATCGTCCCGCAAGTCGCGGCGACGTTCATAATGGCCTACATGGAGTGGGCCCTGGAGAACGGAATTGACTGGTAGGTGCGGGGGGGGGGGGGGGGGGGGGGGGAAAAAATCACCC
>WQYP01000146.1 GCA_009781185.1 Phycisphaerales bacterium
AGATACCTTCCTGGCCCGCTCATCACGATATCCTCCATGACACTTCATCATGGAACGTATCGGCCAAAACGACAAGCGATCAGGAAAAAACGACCTGTAATGATGCTATAGTCTCAAGATGGACAGTATTTTGACGATGAGCATGAGATTCTCGGAGATGCCGCGAGACCGGCCGATCTTGACGGGGAGCAGGAATACCACAACGACGCCGATGAAGAGGAGGATGAGTAAGAGGATGGCTGCCGTGCTCATAGAGTACCGTTACCTTTCTTCACTGTAGCCTCTTTCATGGAATCGGTACTTGTTCCGAGATCGACAAACCGAATCCTTCCAGTCCGTAAAATTTCTTCGGGCGATTGGTCATGATGCGGAGCTTTGTCAGTCCCAGGTCGCGGAGGATTTGAGCGCCAATGCCGAAATTGCGGCGGTCCATTGCTGGAGGGGGGACCGATCCGCGAGAATCCTGGCGGAGGTAAACCAGAGCGCCTTTGCCTTGCTGCTGAATCATGGCGAGGGAAGCGTGGAGGTTTTTGTTGGAGTCGGTGCCCGAGGCCGCGAAGACGTCGCTGAGGAGATGCTCGGCATGCATGCGGACGAGCACGGGGTCGGGATGGATGATCGGTTGGTGTGTAGCTGAGTCAATGTCTCCGACGCCGCCGGTGCAGAGGGCGAGATGGATAGGGGAGGGGAGTGGATCCCCAACGGTTTCGTAGGCGTGTAGCGTGAAGAGCCCGTGGGGCGTTTGCAATGGACGCGTCTCGATGCGTTTGACGAGCGTTTCGCGTTGCAGTCGGAACTCGATCAGGTCGGCGATGGTGGCAAGGAGCAGATTGTGCTTTTTACAGAAAATTTCGAGTTGCGGACGGCGGGCCATGGAGCCGTCGTCGGCCATGATTTCGATGATCGCGGCGGAGGGGTGAAGTCCCGCCAAACGACAGAGATCAACGGAGCCTTCAGTTTGGCCGGCGCGTTCGAGGACGCCGCCGGGACGGGCACGAAGCGGAAAAATGTGCCCGGGGCGGCAGAGGTCGGTCGGCCTGGTATCGGGATCGCGGAGGAGTTGGATGGTGGTAGCTCGCTCGGTTGCCGAGACGCCGGTGGTGATGCCGAATCGCGGATCGCCGTCCACGGAGATGGTGAACGCGGTGCCGAGCGGCGCGGTGTTGTGGGCGGCTTGGGGGTAAAGCTGAAGGCGATCGCACGTTTCCGGCGTCAACGCCACGCACAGAACACCACGAGCTTCCTTGAGCATGAAGTTGACGGTTTCGGGCGTGACGAACTGAGCGGGGATGACGAGATCGCCTTCGTTTTCACGAGATTCGTCGTCGACGAGAACGATCATGCGGCCCGCTTTAAGAGCGGCGATGACGTCGGGAATGGAAGCGAATGTGGACATAGTTAGTTATTAGTTATTAGTTATTAGTAATTAGTTTTCTTCTTCGTGCGTCTTCGTGTGCTTTGTGTCTTCGTGGTTTTGTGGCTCATTTCGTCGCGGTTGGGAGTTTTTTCAGAAGTTCTTCGAGCTGCTGTTTTTGCTGGCGAAGGACGGGCAGGTCGGGATCGTCGGGGAAGGACTCGCGTTTTTCGATTTCGAAGTTGATGTTGACGAGTTTGAGGTTGAGTTCTGCGCGTACTGCTCGCTCGATTGCCGCGTCATACAGTTTCTTGGCCGACTCCACCTGTTCCGGCGACGCCGACTGCAAAGCCCGGGCGTAAGCCAGGCCGGTGGTGCCCAATTCATTGCGAGTGTCGAGCATTTCCACTTGGCCGTGAATCGTCGCGACCCAGGACTTCCGCGGATCGTCCGGCGAGAGCCGCCCTTGCTCCCATTTCCAATATTCCCGCGGCTGGATGCCTTGCGCGAGAACCGCCCGGGAACTCGCTTCGAGTTGCTTGCCCGCCAGTTGATTCCACTGTTTCTTGTTCTCCTCGGTTTTCGGCCCGAGCTTCCTGAGTTCCTCGAACGCCTCCACGTCAATGGCATGCTGCTCCGCCCATGTCCGCTTCTGCTCCATGTGTTCACGCCAACGTTTCGTCTGCAGTTTCAGGTCCGCAAGTTCGTCGTTGTTGGTGCTTTCGTATACCGGATGCTCCGCCGCCCATTTCGCCCAAGCGGCGTCCAGCGTGGCGTAGCCTTTTTCGATTTTGGCCATTTGAATGTCGATTCTTGCCGCCGTCGCTTTCTGTAGTTCGCTCCCCGGATTCCCGTACTTCGCCACCTCCATTTCCTGCAGCAGGGGTATCAGCCCTATTTTATCTTTGTCGATCTGCTTCGCGGTGGGCATCTGTTCCAGCATGTATTTTGCGTATGCCGGATCGTGCCAGAGTTTTGCGGACTGCGTGAGGAATTCTTCTTCGGTGCATTTGGTGAGTGTCATTGTGACGGGGAATTCGCCATTGGAATCGTACACCTCCGCCGGCAGCACCTGATAATTCCGACTGTAACGCATCATCGGATAAATCCAGTCATCGTATGCCAACGGATGCTCCGCATACGATTGCGACTGATGCTGAATGCCCTTGAAGACCAGCGCGATCTGCGGATCGTCCCGCAGAATCTTCGTGCGATCCTCCCCCCCCCCTCCTTCCTTGTCATTGTCAGCCGGTTCGCTCGCGGCATCCCCTCGCTCCGGATTGCCCTTGAACATCCATCCGTAAGGCCCCGCCGGCACACCCCACCCCTGAAACGCCAGTAATTCGTCGAGTGAGTATTCTTCCACCGGACTCCCCGGCTTATCCTTGCGTGTTACCGCCAGAGTGATGAGGAAGCGGTCTCCTCGCACCCGCGGAAACTCCCGTACCGATTTCGCCCACGCATCGGCATCATGAAACCCCGCCTGACGCATCGCCTGTTCCATCAAGGTTTTCGTCGTCGTGGTGGCAATGATCGTTTCGTGGAGGAAATCCGAAGGCCGCCCGCACGCCGCCACTTCGATCCAGCCGACCATTTTTTGATTCCAGAACATCGCCGGCAGCGTCACGCTCTGCCGTTTCACATCGACGCTCGGCCGAACGATCTTGATCGGATCATCATTATGCTTGACCGAAGCCGGCGGCGTCTGTGCCGCTCCTCCCCCTTCCTTCGCCCCAAACTGCCCAGCCGCTGGCAAACTCAAACAAGCAAGCATCACGAACAACCAGAACATAACGGATCGAAGCATTTGCGATGGCATCATTGACATCCTTAAGAAAACGGTTGCCCTTGCGGGACGATAGATTATAACAGGATGAACCGGAGTTCACGCTTCAGCGTGTCCCTCGTTAGCCCCAGGGCGAACGCTTTTGACCATCAGAGCCGCGACCGTAAGGGAGCGACCGGCATTATTCACGCATTGCCGCACGGTCGCTCCCTTACGGTCGCGGCTCTGAGTTCCATGTGCGTTTGCCCTGCCGTTAACCCCCGGCTCTGCCGAGAGCTAATGGTCGCGGCAGATGGTTTGCGGGACGATGCACGGGCGGCTATGGTTGCGGCCATGCGTTGCATACATCTCGGAGAATCTATGATGCGTCCTCTGGCTCGATCTCTTGCGGTGTTGGTGATTCTAGGCGTTTCGTCGCTGATTTGGGCGCAGAAGGAGGAGAAAGGGGGAGGGGGGGAAAGTTATCCCATCCAGTTGGGCCGTTCGGGGGAGGTTGGCGATGTTTATGATACGCATATCACTTTGGAACAGACGGGCACCGTAACGACCACTTCCGCTCAGTCGGAGCCGCGGGAACGGAGTCTGGCGATGAAAGCGGACTTGCAGGGTCGGGTGAAGATGCTGGAAAAGAACGCGGATAGCTCGCTGCTGGAACTGACGGTGAAGAAGTTTGTCGACGAGACAGGCGAGAATCTGATCGACGCGAACAAGGTGATCGACATCAAGCGTAGCGCGACGCAGTCGAGTTTTTCAGCCAAGGACGGCGGGGAGCTATCGGAGAAAGTCAAAAACCTCCTGAATCAGCTTTATCCGCCAGAACAAGGGAAGGGAGAGGCGAAATCGGGTGCGAGCGATGACGATGTTTTTGGCAGCAAGACGCCGCGTAAGGTGGGTGAATCGTGGCCGATCAATTCGGAAGCCGCCGCGAAAATGCTCGCGAGGAGTGATGTGACGGTCGATCCGAAAGACGTGACGGGCAAGATGACGCTCAAGGGAGTGGAGACAATCAATGGCGGCAATGGGAAGAGGGGCAAGGCGTTGCGGATCGTCGGGACGATAGATGTAGCCAATTTCAAGTCGTCGTGTGTGCCTTCGGGCGTGAATGTTGACAGTGTCGGGAAGATGCAACTCAGCGGACTCTATCCCGTGGATGCCTCGCCGTCGCCGGCGGAGCTCGAAACAATCGTGGACGCAACGATCGTGATGAATCTAGGCGGGGCAAAGAGCGAAGTCAAAACACATCAGGTGCGGAAGGAAACAAAGATGCCTGTGAAAGAATAAAGGAGTAACGATGCGGTATGCAGTAATCATGGCGGGCGGCGCCGGCACACGGTTGTGGCCGATGAGTCGGGCGGGCAAACCCAAGCAGATGTTGCGGTTCATCCAGGGGCACGGTGGGATGCAATCGCTCCTGCAAGTCGCGGCAAGCAGAGTCCGCGGCCTCGTCGACGCCTCCAACCTCTACATCTGCACCGGCGCCTCCTATGCAAAGGAAGTGCTCGCCGAACTGCCCCTGCTCAGCGAAGCCCAGCTACTCGGCGAACCGATGGGCCGCGACACCGCCAACGCCGTCGGCTTTTCCGCCGCGATCCTCCACAAACGAGACCCCGACGCCGCCTTCGCCGTCCTCACCGCCGATCACATCATCGAGCCCGTCGCCGTCTTCCAAGCCGCCATGCAGAAAGCCTTCGACGCCGTTGAAAATCGCCCGGAATTCCTCATTACCTTCGGCATCACGCCGACCCACCCCGCCACCGGCTACGGCTATGTCGAACGCGCCGCCGAACTCCCCAACCTGCCCGGCGTCTTCGAAGTCAAAGCCTTTAAGGAAAAGCCCAAAGAAGAAGTAGCCCGCGAATACATCGCCAGCGGCCGCTACGCCTGGAACGCCGGCATGTTCGTCTGGAAAGCCGCCACCATCCTCAACGAAATCCAACGCCAATTGCCCGACGCTTACGCCGGCCTGATGAAAATCGCCGACGCCTGGGGCACCCCTCGCCAACAGGAAGTCTTAAACGCCACCTATCCGACGCTGCCGAAAATCTCGATCGACTTCGGCGTGATGGAAAAAGCCCAACACGTCGCCACCGTCGCGATGCCGGTAAAATGGCTCGACGTCGGCAGTTGGCCCAGCTTCGGCGAAACACTCACGCCAGACGCTGATGGCAATCGCACCGCCGGTGTCAAAACCGTACACCTGAGCTCAAAAAACATGCTGGCAGTTTCCGAAGAGAGCGGATACGTGATCGCCACCATCGGCTGCGAAGACCTGATCATCATCCACACGCCGCGAGCCACGCTCGTCTGCCCCGTGAAAGAAGCCCAGCGCATCAAAGCCTTGGTTGCCGAGGTCGAAAAGTACGCCGGCAAGGAGTACGTGTGATGGGTTTGCTTAACGATGCGATTCCCGAGCGTTACGAAAAGAATCCGATACTGATCGTGGTGGAGAATTTCATTCTCGACGCCATCGGCAAACTCGCCCCGGAAAAAGAACAACGTCTGAGCGAAATGCTCTGCCGCACCTTCGGTGGAACAGACTGGCGAGCCACCGTACGCCATCAAATGGACCTACCGCCCGAAACCGCGGAGCAGTTGCAGGCGGAGTGGCAACGCAGCCTTGCCGAATCGGACGCAAAACAGGAAGACGCGATCTCACCGGAAGATTTTGCGAGAGCAATCGCCGGCGCCCTCTTCGAAGGCCGCGGCTGAAACGGATGGATGAACTTATGCGACTCCTCGGCATCGATCACGGCGGCAGACGAACAGGCATCGCGCTCGGCGACACCGAGACGCGTTTGGCGTTGCCATTCGCCATGTTCGAGGGACTGCCGGATGCGCAGTTGGCACGGGCTATCTCGCAGGTGGTATGGAAGGAAGCCATCGAAGCCGTCGTCATCGGCGTACCACTGAACGCCGATGGGACGCCGTCGAATCAATCGAAAATCGTCGAGCAATTCATCGTGACGCTCCAGCAAACCATCGGCATCCTGATCCCCATCCACCGCATCAGCGAGTATCTCACCAGTCACGATTCCGAATCCAAGCTCGCCGGCCATTTCACCCGCGAACAAAAACGCCAACGCGTCGACGCCATCGCCGCCGCAAGAATTCTTCAAGACTGGCTTGATCAGCAACCGCGTTGATTTGCTATAATGGAAACATGACACTTGCTGTTGAAAAAATTGTAGAGTCGCCGACGCCGCACCGTTTTACGCGGGAGGAGTATTATCGTCTCGGCGAGTTCGGCATGTTTGATGGCCAGCGTGTCGAACTGATCGAAGGAGAGATCGTCGATATGGCCCCACAAATGAGTCCACACGCCATTGCAACTGCGCTTACGCTACAGGAACTGCAGAAGGCCTTTCCCGACGATTTCGTGCGGATGCAGTTGCCGTTGAGTTTTGGAAAGCATTCCGAGCCTGAACCGGACCTTGCGGTCGTTCCCGGTAAACCTCGCGATTACATCCGCACCGACCATCCCCATCATCCCCAAACGGCTCTTCTCGTCATCGAAGTCTCCGAATCAACCCTTCGCTACGACCGCACCCGCAAGGCAAATCTCTACGCCCGAGCAGGGATCAAGGATTACTGGGTACTGAACCTCGTGAAGAAGTGCTTGGAAGTCATGCGGGAACCGGTGGAGGACAAGGGAGCTGAATTGGGATGGCGATATGCGTCATACAAGACGCTGCGTACAGGGGAGAGTATTTCGCCGCTGGCAAAGCCCCAGGCCGCTATTGCCGTGACGGATTTGCTGCCGTGATCGCAATGATCGTCATGCAGTCTTGATCGTTGGAATCGCGGGCCGGGGTCAGTTTCGAAAAGGATACATGGAATCCGGCGGCGACGACCTCCGCGGTCAGCGATTCAGGCGTACCAAAATAGCGAATGGCAATATCCTTATACATATGACATCGCGTGGCAGGATCCCACATCAGCGTGCCAAATTGTGTAACAGGATCACCGCACATCGTGTGTATAATCAGAGTCCCACCCGGCTTGAGTACCTTGCGAGCGTTCGAGAAAAAAACGGCCCGATCCGCCCCGATCAAACAATGCAGGCAATGCCCGTCGATCACCACGTCGGCCGCCGGCGAGGACCACGTTATCTCGCGTGTAACATCCGCCACCACCAAGTCCGCCGATACGCCCGCCGCCGCGAGCCTTTCTTTCGCCCAGTCGACGGCAAACGGTGAAATATCCACCCCCGCCACTTGCCATCCCTTCTCCGCAAAATGCAACATCAGATTCCCCGCCCCGCACCCGAACTCCACAAGCCGACGTCCTTGCCCCGCAACACCTAACCCTTCGAACGCCAACGCATCCTCAAACACCGCGATGGTCTCCGCCGCCTGCTCCGCCGTATCCCACCCCGCACCCCCCGCAGCCCGGCGCCTCCGATATTCACCATCATGCGCAAAATAATCAGTCCGCACGATTCACTCCCCCCCGATAAACGCACGTACTCGTACAAGTCTCATGCACCGTCACCTGGTACAGCATCGGCAACTCCGGCTTAAGTTTCTCCCATATCCATTTCGCAATATTTTCCGACGTCGAATTCTCCAGCCCCGGCACCTCATTCAAATACCGATGATCCAGCTGCTCCTCCAGCGGCCTGAATTTCGCCTTCAGCTCCGCAAAATCAATCAGCCACCCCGTCTGCAAATCCACCGGCCCTTTCACCGTAATCTCCACCCGAAACGAATGCCCATGCAGCCGCGCACACTTATGCCCCTTGGGCACATTCGGCAGCGAATGCGCCGCCTCAAACCGAAATTCCTTGGAAAGTTCCACCGTAAAAGGTTTCGTCGTATTATTGATTGTCTCCATATCGTCATTCTAACGTTTGCCAAATAGCCTTGCGAGGAATCGCAAGGCTTCGAACTCCGGTTACAATGATCTCGCCGCCGATGTTCTACAGACGAACGCGGCGATTGGTCGTTCATCGAGGTTGTGCTCGTGTCTGATTTATTTGAACCTATGCGTGAGAAGCGTCGTGCGGCCTCCATGCCGCTGGCCGCACGCATGCGCCCGCGAAACCTCGACGAGTTTGCCGGCCAGCAGCACATCCTCGGCCCCGGCAAACTCCTCAGGCGAATGATCGAAGCCGATCGCTTGACCAGCGTGATCTTCTACGGCCCGCCCGGCACAGGCAAAACCACCCTGGCACACCTGATCGCCAGTCATACGCATTGCCATTTTGTGGAGCTCAACGCCGCCGCCGTCGGTGTCAAAGAGGTACGAGAAGTACTCGCGGAAGCCAAAGTCAGGCTCGGCGATACTTCGCAGCGGACCGTGCTCTTCCTCGACGAAATCCATCGTTTCAACAAAGCTCAGCAGGATATTCTGCTCAATGACGTGGAGCAGGGCTTGATTCTGCTGGTGGGGGCGACGACGGAGAATCCGTTTTTTTCGGTGAATTCCGCGTTGGTGAGCCGAAGCCAGATTTTTCAGTTCGAACCGCTTAATGAAGCGGACATCGGCTCAATTGTGTGGGCGGCGGCGTCCGATAGGGAAAGAGGCTACGGCCATTTGCCGCTGGAACTCAAACCCGAAGCCGTGGAACATTGGGTCCGCGTTTCCGACGGCGACGCTCGCCGAGCCCTGACCGCTCTGGAAATCGCGGTCCTTTCCGGCGGCAAGCGAGAAAAAAACGAAGGCGGCAAAATCGTGATCGATCTGGAAGTCGCTCAGGAATCGATTCAGCGGAAGGCGGTCGTCTATGCCGCTGACGGCGACGAGCATTACGACGCCGCCAGCGCACTGATCAAATCGATGCGTGGCAGCGATCCGGACGCCGCGATCTATTGGCTCGCCAGAATGCTCCACGCCGGCGAAGATCCGCGATTCATCGCCCGGCGAATCGCGATCCTGGCCAGCGAAGACATCGGCAATGCCGACCCCGCCGCGATTATCCTCGCGGCAGCGATGCTGCAAGTGGTCGAGTTCGTCGGCCTGCCCGAAGCACAGCTGACCCTCGCTCAGGCAGTGACATACATGGCCTGCTCGCCCAAAAGCAACGCCGCCACCGTAGCCATCAGCGAAGCCCGTGCGGACGTCGAACACAACCGCACAGTCCTGGTCCCCCGGCATTTACGGGATACGCATTACGCCGGCGCCAAGAAGCTTGGACACGAAGGATACAAATATGCCCACGATTACCCGGAAGGCTACGTCCCGCAGGAGTACCTAGGCGTGGAGAAACATTACTATCGCCCGACCGATCGTGGCAAAGAGGCGATCTTTGCACAATATCTGGCCAAGCTGGCCAAAATACGCGAGGAACGGTAGCGACCCCGCTTTGCGAGGTGGCTTTGGGAGCATGAGACATGACCAAACATGAAATCCGATCCGCGATGAAGCGATTCCTCGCGACGCAGTCTGACCAGGACCTCCACCGGCGAAGCCTTGCCGCTTGTGATAAACTGATGGCCACGGACGAATTCAAGAACGCACGAACGATCATGATTTACATGTCGATGCCGCGGGAGGTGGAGACGCATACGCTGGCGGTGCAGGCATGGCGGGACGGCAAGAGCATCGCCGTGCCGCGAGTGGAATGGGGATTGGTGGAGGGGGGGCGCATGGAGGCGGTGGAGATTCGCAGTTTGGATGTAGGCATGCAGATGTCGGGGCCGGGCATACGTCAGCCGATCGACAGTCGGGTGATTTTGCCGGGGGAGATCGATATGGTTGTGGTGCCGGGATTGGGGTTTGATCGTTGTGGGGGGCGGGTGGGACGTGGAGGTGGTTTTTACGATCGCTTTTTATCGCGTGGTGAGGGACAGGACTTTCGGGGCGTTCGCTGTGCGCTCTGTTTTCATGAACAATTATTGACCGAAGCGGTTCCGTGCGAACCGCACGATGTGGCGATGGATATGATTGTCACCGACCAAGATATCGTGCGATGCGCGATAAATACGGAGTTCACGCTTTAGCGTGTCACGGGGGGACACGCTAAAGCGCGGACTCCGGTGATGCAGTAGAGGTGTCTAAAACGATGCGTAGGGGCCGTAAGAACAAGTCTTCGCTGATGACGCTGATCCTGTGGTTGGCGGCGGGAGCGCTCGTGGCTTGGGGACTCTGGCAAGCGGTGCAGTTCTGCCACACGCTGACTGCCGAGACGATGCCG
>WQYP01000147.1 GCA_009781185.1 Phycisphaerales bacterium
CGTCGATTCTCTTGTTGAAGTTGTTGGGACTCTGTCGCATCCATGCTCGCTGTATCTTGCCATAAAAATTCGCCTGGCGCAAATTTCATGGGCGCGAATATCCGTGGACGCTAAACACGTACGTACTACCGGATTTGGCTCAAAAGGAGTCGCGATCATGTCCCGATCGTTCCAAATCCCCTCTTACCGGCTGCACAAATCTTCAGGTCAGGCCATCGTCAGCGTTGGCGGTCGCGATCATTATTTGGGGCTGCATAACACGCCGGAGAGCAAGCAGAAATACGCCCGGCTCATCCAGGAGTGGTTGGCCAGCAGCCGGGTGGTCGCGGCGAGTAGCTCGACCGGTGGTGTTGGCTCGGCTGGCGGTTTGTCCATCGCCATCGCCGTCACCATCAATGAGTTGACGCTTGCGTTCTGGGAGCACGCGAAAAAATATTATGTGAAGGATGGTGGGGAGCCGACGGGTGAGCAGCAGGCGATCAGGTATTCGCTGCGGCCGTTGGTGAAGTTGTACGGCGACGAGTCGGCCAGTGAGTTTGGGCCACGCAAACTCAAAGCGGTTCGCCAGGCGATGATCGGGGCGGATTTGGCGAGGACGCTCATCAACAAACGTATCAACCGTATTCGACATGTTTTCAAGTGGGGTGTCGAGAATGAGATGGTTTCGCCGGTGGTGTTGGATGCGTTGCGGGCGGTGGCACCGTTGAAGCAGGGGCGGTGTGAGGTTCGTGAGTCGGAGCCGGTGAAGCCGGTCGAGCAGGAGTTGGTGAACGCGGTGGAGCCGTTCGTTGCCAGCCAGGTGTGGGCGATGATTCGTCTGCAACTTCTCACAGCGATGCGTCCCGGCGAGGTCGTCACCATGCGACGCGGCGAGTTGGACCGGAGTGGGAAGGTGTGGGTGTACACGCCGCCGGCACACAAGACGGCTCATCGTGGTCACAGGCGGCGGATTTATCTTGGGCCGCAGGCGCAGGCGACGGTGTTGCCGTTCCTCGCGAGGCCGGATGATGCGTATCTGTTCAGCCCCATCGAAGCGGAGAAGGAACGGCGGGCTGAACAGGCTGGAGGGGATGCCACCGCGCCCGACGGCGGGAATCGCATCGCCTCCTCCAACAAAAATCGCCCTCCCAAATCCGCCCGCACCATTGGCCAACGTTACACCCGCGACAGTTATCGCCGGGCGATCACGCGGGGATGCGATTGGGCTTTCCCACCGGTCGGTGATCTGGCCAAGAAAGCGGACGAAACCCAGACGCAGTATGAAAGCCGATTGACCCCGGAACAATCGGATCAACTCAAGGCATGGCAGGATGCCCACCACTGGCACCCGCACCAGTTGCGGCACAATACCGCCACGTTTCTTCGCCAAGAGTTCGGCGTCGAAGCGGCGAGGTTGATTCTTGGCCACCGTTCCGTGGCCGTGACGGAACTCTATGCGGAGTTGGACCACGCCAAGGCGGTGGAGATCATTGCGAAGGTAGGATGAGCGAAGGCGTGATCCGTCGAAGCGTTGAAGTAGGATAGGAGATGTCGAGGAACCCCCGGCAAAACAACGCCGGGGGTTCTGACGTCAATGGCGACATTTTTCGCACCATCATCAATGCGGCTATCATCAATGCGACTGATGATAAATATGCAATCGCATTGCACATTTATCAGCAGGGAGTGCGGGCTACTTTTTCTTGAACTGTCGGACGTTCTGGGCTTTCCACAATAACAGCGGGTTGTTTTTAATACGCTCGATCAGTGTGGTGTCGGTGGTGAGCAGTTCGGGGGCGATGTTGCCGTGGTCGAGGAGTTGATGGAGGAACTCCAATTCCTGGGCGTTCAAAGGCAGCACAACGCGAAGTTTTTTGCGACAGGCGGTCATCATGGTTTGGGCCCACTCGCCCGCTTTTTGTTTGGTCAGGAATTCCTTGCGTACCACTGGCACGAGTTCATTTTCCAGTTCCTGCGGATCGTACGCCACGTCACTGATCGCCACGGTTCGCCAGTCCTTGCGGTTCATCGCGCCGTAGAGCACGAAGCCCAGGCGGAGTTTCACCAGATCCAGGTCGCTGCGAGTCAGGAGTTGGTGGGCGTCAAATATATCGCGGCTGGCATGGCGGGCCAGGAGTGCCGCGAGTTTACCGGCGGCGAGTTCGTGTAGATCAAGCACGGGAATCCGCTTGGCGGCATAGGAGCCGACCTGTGCATCTCGCAACGTCACCGGCCACAGCGGGACGCGGTACATGAAGTTCAAATCGACCTCCATGTTGCCGCCTTCGCCCAAAGTGCTCTCGTAGCGCAATTGCCATTTGCCCCCGGCATGGTCGGCAGGTGCGTGCGTGATAGTCATGCCCTCGCGTCCGCAGACGGCCTGAATCGCCTGCTCCATTTTGGGCCGCTCGGTCAGCATGGTTTCGCGGTCCACCGCACCGATGTAATTCAGATCAATATCCACGCTCAGTCGTGGCACGTCGAACAGGAACAGGTTCAACGCGGTGCCGCCCTTGAGTGCCCAGCGTTTTTTGAGAAATGGATGGCTATTAAAACCGTCCAGAAGATTCAGCAGGTGAATGACCTTTTCGATCACCTCTGGACGAAACCCTGATACCTCCGCTTCGCTCAGGAGTTTGCGTCGTGATATTTTCATAGAACTTCCTCCCAATCACGTTGGGCCAAGGACGGCGGGATCACCAGGTTCCAGTCTCGCACCAGCGTACCGCTTTGGCCGCGCTGGAGATAATGCGGCTGCCGCGGACGAAGCTTGCGCAGTGGAGCGAGATGTCGATCTTCGACCATAAGTGCTTCGGCATGTTGCTGGAGGTAGTAGCCCACCTTGGCTGCCGTGGTGCGGTTGTTCAGGAGTTTGGTGTAGGCCACGACCAAGTCCAGGTCGAAATACTCGACGGATTCCAGCGACCGCCAGATTTCTTCCCACCCGCCGCCGAGGTTCGGACGATCCAAAACATCTACAAGCGTGCGTTCCAAACTGGCGACGCGAATTTCCACGCCGGAGCATTCCAGTGTCTTGGTGGCAAAGAACTGTTTCCTCTTCTCACGCAGAGGCTTCGGGAAAAGTACACTCTCGAAGCGATAACGACGGCGAAAAGTTGTGGGACGTTGGAGTTTATTGCTTTGGAAAAAGAATCGCTCGAAGACAGAGTGTGCCTTGCCATGCACCTCCAATGCCGTGTGGTACGCCAGCACCGCATCCTCGGACATCTTGGCGGCAATCAAATAAGGATCGACCGGCGAAGTCTGCGGATCGGATCCCGGAGCAACCACCGCATAGAGTCCCCGGCGTACATGCAACAGTCGGCCCTGCCGCAAGTGGTAGGAGAGTAGCGCCTCACGGGAGCATTTGTTGGCCGAATGACCTTCTTGATCCAGCCAACGCCGCAGCTCACTCAACGTGAGCACGGGTTGATGGAAAGCCAGTTGGGACAAATTCATGACAGCCTTATTTGATCTATTGTGACGAAACACCATATTAAACTACGTGTTTTGCTAAATCATATCAAGTATCGACCGTGCTCGACCATGACTTAACTTTATTTGCTAAAACACTGTATCAAGCTATGTGCTTTACGATGTAAGATCAAGTGACGCGAGACCTGAAAGAGGCTCACAAGCAGTTGGGCATCCCGTTCAATAGCGGTTTGGTTGGAAACAGCTAAAAAATAAAATAGCTAATATATTACCCTTATTATGCCGATTTATGGAACAGTAGATAATCTATTATCTGCGTAAAACGTTTTGGGGTATAATCAAGGCATGAATGCGATGACACTATCGTTGGTTGGGCCGGGCGAGATGGGGGTGCTGTTGGCTGGGCGTGTGAAAGCTCTGCGATTGCTGAAAGGGTGGACGCGAGAGACGATGGCGAAGCGGGCGGGTGTCACGGCGGCGTCGTTGAAACGATTTGAGGTTTCCGGCAAGGCGTCGTTGGAATTGGTGCTCAAGGTCGCTCATGCGTTGGCGCGGCTGGAGGAGTTTGAGGCGTTGTTTCAGCCGCCAGTGGCGCAGAGTGTCGAGGAGCTGGAGCGGCGGGTTAGTGGGCCGATTCGGAAGCGGGGCAGGATATGAAAAAGCTTGAAGTGCGTTTCACACGCGGTGGTGGCGGCGATGGTGATTCGTTGCATGTTGGCACGTTAGCGGAGGACCGTGGGCGGGTGTACTTCGAATATGCGGCGGCATTTCTGGACACTGGCTTGAACCTCTCGCCGTTTCGTTTGCCGTTTGAAGCGGGGTTGTTCGAGCATACCGACCGCGACTTCGGGCCGCTGCCGGGCGTGTTTGACGACTCGCTGCCTGACGGCTGGGGTCTGCTGCTGATGGATCGCCACTTCCGCACGCAAGGATTGAATCCTCGTGGCATTAGTCCGCTCGACCGTCTCTCCTGGCTGGGCACGCGGACGATGGGAGCCTTGACGTATCACCCGCCGACCGACCGTGAAAACGTTGACGCTTCCGTGTTCGATCTGCACGATCTCGCGCGGCAGTCGCAGGAATTGTTGACCGGATCGGCGGTGGACGTGCTGCCGCAATTATTGCGAGCTGGCGGTTCGCCCGGCGGTGCAAGACCGAAGGTGTTGGTGGGCTTCAATCCCCGCACCGGCAACGTGATCTCTGGCGAGGATGATCTGCCCGCGGGGGGGGGATACGAGCATTGGATCGTAAAATTCGCCGCCGACACCGACACGCCGGACGCCGGGGCCGTCGAATACGCCTATTCCCTGATGGCCATCGTCGCCGGCATCGACATGCCGCCGACACGACTGTTCACCACGTCGGAAGGCGATCGCTTCTTCGGCGTCAAACGTTTCGACCGCGGCCCAACGGACTCGCAGAAGAGACCGCGAACGAACAACCGCCGCTACCACGTCCACACCTTCGGCAACCTGATCCAGTCCAACTTCCGCATTCCCTCCGCCGATTACGCCGACCTGCTCAAAGCCACCAGCCTGCTCACGCGAAACCACCAGGACGTGCTGCGAGCCTTCCGTCGCATGGTCTTCAACGTGCTCGCCCACAACCGCGACGACCACGTAAAAAACTTCGCCTTCCTCCTCAACGACACCACCGGCGACTGGACACTCTCGCCCGCCTACGACCTGCTGCACACCCCCGGCCTCGGCCCCAATGGCGAGCACTCCATGACCATCGTCGGCGAAGGCAAACACCCTGCTCGTCCGCACATGCTCCGCATTGCCGAGCAGTCCAACATCTCCGCCCGCGACGCTGCCGCCATCATCGACGAAGTCCACTCCGCCACCACCCGCTGGCGAACCTTCGCCGCCAAAGCCAAGATCCCACCCGCCACCACGCGCCAAGTCGCCAAATCATTATCCATTATCCGCTTCTGACAAAATTCTGAGTCCTACTCTGATAAGTTTCGAGTTTTCGTAGTCGTTTTCGATAATGCTTGCCCGCCCCTAGATTTAGCCTAGCCAAATAGCCAATCTGGCCAGCAAGCTCTCCTAACTTTTCAGGCGGGATGAGGGCGTTTTCGCCAGCGAGTTTTTCCAGTTCGTGCGTTCTCTTGCGGATATCCGCCATTCGCTCTTTTGGCAATTCCAACTGATTGTTGACGGCCACGCCTGTTACCGTTTGTTCCTCCTGTTTCCACATGATCAAATTCTTATCAGGGTGAGCGTTGAAGTGAAGTTGCTGCATGATTTCGATGATTTTCGGCTTCAAATCCACGAGTTTTTTAGGTCCAGAGATCGAAATATCATCAACATAAATTGTAACGACGCCGCCGTGGAAGCGGATCAGATTTTGGATGCGTTTTAAGAGCGGTTCCGAGACCAAAGCCGCGATGATCGTACTTGGCGGGGAACCTTGAGCAAGTTGGTTATTTGGCGTTGTGAGGCGCATCAGTAGCGTCGAGACTTCTGGACTGCAACCGCACCGATGATGGAAAATATCAAAAACGTGCTGGGGCGTTATGTGTGGAAAATATTTTTCTATGTCGAATGTGAGAACAACGTCTTTGCGTCGGTGAGGTGCGGCGTTTGTCAGATTGGAGCGACCTGTACGACCACCATGTACCGCGTCGGGAAGATCAAGACGTTGTAGCAGATCGCTCAGATTCCGGAGGATTGTTTTGAGCCGATCTTTCGGTTCCATTTTCGGACGCTTCTTGCCCTTCTTGTCCGTGAAGTTGCCCGCGTTGAAATAATCGAGAGGGGTAGCGGCATATTTCTCAAGCTCATCAACGCTACATTTCAAATGATGCGATAAGTGTTGAAGCGTTTGAATATTAAGCCGATGCAGAACCTTTTGCTTGGGATTTCTTCTTGTCGTCTTGGATTTTTCGCTTGGCTTCAAGAACATCCGCTAAAATCCTCTGTAGTTGACTCATCACAGCAACGTGTTCATCCGATCCTTCAAGCAGCATCAAAGCAATTGGAATATTGAATATTTTCGCGGCCTTCTTCAGGAGCGCGATGCTCGGTTCGCTCTTTTCATTTTCAAGCTGCGATAAGTAAGGACGAGCGACATTCAACGAATCCGCGAGAGTCTGTTGGGAAAGTCCCTCGGATTCCCGCAACAATTTTATAACTCTGCCGGGATGCATGGCGACCTCTGAAATTAAGACAATAAGAAAGCAAAGAATGGATTGCGACCGCCAACTCCGTGAGGAACTGAATTACTTTGCCGATCTTTTTCCAATCAACCTTGCGGTTGTTTTTTTTAAGATCGGTTTGCAATTGCTGTGCCCTACGAAGTGCCGAGTCGATTTCCACCAGCCCTGGCCGATCTTTCCCAGAGAATTTGGTCTTTACTCGGGTGAGGAGTTCGATGAGGTCTTCGACCTTCTTCTGAGGCGGATCGGCTTCCGAGCTGACAAGGGTGACTTTCTCTTGAGCGGGCATTTGTAGCCTCCTTTCTTATGAGAAAAAAACGTCTGCACGCCTTCCCGTTGAGGACGTGACTAACAGACGGTATGCGGTTTTAGAAAAACTGAGCAGGAGAACGGATGTTCCGTTCGCCTGCCTCTTTGCCTCAAAACGAGATCAACACTTTTGGATCTCTGCGTTTGTTTATGCGGAATGTTTGTGACAGTCGATTGACTCTCTTTCCTGCGTGCCGCGAGGAAATGTTTGAAAATCCATCTTCGACGATCAACACGATTGTTGACGCCGGAGACTGCACAGGAACACCGACTCAGCAAGATGGCCGAGGCGATGGTTCTACCCAGCCGGTCGCATCCTCTCTGTCGAGAGGTGGGAGTTTATTCGAACTCCCTAACATACACCCCATAGTGAATGAGGCGGAAAACCGCTACGATGTAAGCTCGGTTTATTCACTTTCGAAAGAGCAGCCCCTTGTGGTTATGAGCATACTATAGCACCATATGGCCGGTAATGTCAACTAGGAGTTGACATAATTATTTTCACAAGTTTGATTAATTCCGTGATGAGGGATGGGCGCTGAGGCATTTGATCGCCAACCACCGTGCTACCGCACGGTGCTCTTTATTCGAACTCACGTTTTTTATGCGCCCACACGAGTTACAAGTTGCCATGCGGATGATCACTACGATGCCGAGCCTACGCCGCAATGGGCTTCGTCGGGGCGTCGGAGATCGTGGTCCGACTCGCCTTCGGCTCAATCTGGATCGTCGCTCGCCCGGACTTGTCGAAGCTGATTCGGGTAGGACCGCAAGTCGTACCAGTGCATGAAGCCGCGCCAGTGCGTGGTGCGGCGGGTTCGTTATCGAGTTGTCGGAGTTTGACGCGGGCGGCGTCTTCCTGGGCGTTGGTGATGTGGTGCCAGAGGTTTTGGCGGAACAGCCGAATGAAGAATCCGCACGGGTTTTGGGTGCTCAGGTTCAGGGCACGTTCAGCCGCAGCGAACCATCGCAGGCGTTCGCTTGGAGAGTCGGTGGCCGCCCCGGTCGCGACGGCTTGGCGGAACAGTCGGTCCAGTCGTCGCGGGTCCGTCAGGTCGGCTACCGTTACGTTTCGCAGGTCCGGTTCCCGATCCCGTTCCTTGGGGGCAATCCTCTTTTCGCCGCAAGACCCAGCGATTCGGCTTTGGCCGAGTTTCTGGTTTTGAGATCCCGAAGGGAGTTCTTTGTTTTTATAAGGGGGTGGTGATTTGGCTGTGGATAACTGGCCGGGGGGTGGTGATTTGGGTGGGACGCGATGTGTCCGACAGTTGGCAAATGAGACTTTTGGAAAATCCATATAGCCCCGGCCTTGGCCGGGATAGGTGTTAATTTTCTTGCGTTTTTTCATGTCGTCTCGTCGTGTGGTTACGCTTCGCTGAGGTTTTTTGAAAGCTTCAAATGTGTGTTCCAGATTGACCACGACCGCCAGGCCCCAGCGGTTCAGGGCGGTCTGAGATGCTGACACTGGCGTGAGCCAGCCGCTCGCTAGCAGTTCCTGGCGGGCGGACTTGACGTTGCGGAGATCGACGCCGAAAGTTTCGGCGATCCACGACGCCTTGCAGCGTCCGCCGGAGATGCACACGCCGTCCCGCCAGTAGACGCACCGCAGCAAGTGGCCGATCACGGTTGCGATCATCACCTTGCGACCACAACCGGCCAGGAAACGGATCACGCGACGTGGAACGGGAACTTTTCGCTGCCAATTCTGGACCGTTTCTCGCATGGCATCCGCAGATTTTCTCTCAACGGTCGTGGGAACAAAATCAATCCTGTCGCCTTCCCATGAAAGCAGCCCGGCTTTCTCCAATGTCCGAATCGCAGCTCGCAGTCGCGGCAACGTGCTGCCGATCAGCGGACACAGTTCTTCGACGCTGTAGCACGCCTGCAATTTGCGGTTCATGCAGCAGCGGCGGGCCACGAGTTCGTGACAGGCGAGCCAAACCCGCCAATCGAACAGGCGGATGGTCCCTTCGCGATAGGCCAGCCACGCTTGCAAAAGGTGATCGGCCTTGATGGGCACGTATCCCCCGGCTGGCTTTGTCGCGGTGATTTTCCAATTTCGTGTGATCCTTGCCCTTGCTTCCATTTCCGCCCCATCCATTTGCCCAATCAATTCGCGCGCTTGCCGGACTGCCGGCAAGGCTGACGATGAGGCGACCTATGGAGATGGAATGCAACTTGCCGATGCCGCTTGCCGAGACGCAAGCCGAGCCATTGACAAACCCGTGCTGATCGGGCTATGGAAGAAAGTGTTCGAGTTCTTCCAAGCCACGCAGCAGCTTCCATGAACCGCCGGAGAGTGCCTTTATCAGAGGCACTGCCCAGGCGGGCCGCTTCATGTCGATGTAGTATCCGATGCCGACTGACCCCCAGTAGAATCGGATTTCTATCCAACGGTATAACTTCTTGTTGCTGCTGCCAAGCCCCCAGCCGCCCCCCCCCGAATTGTCGGCCTGGGCGTCAGAAAATAGTATGCGTTTTTCTGACGAGGCAATCTTGAGAGACATAGACAAGAGCAATTTGCGTAAACCGGCACATGATGTCCGTTTACGCAAACCAATCGTTCTGTTCGGAAAGTCCTGAGATTTTTTCCTCGCAACCTCTCCTTCAACGCCTTGGTCATATCCGCCGGGGCTTTTTACGGCCAAAGCGTTAGTCAACAATCCTTGACTAACCCTTTTCACTAGGTAAGATTTCTTTACTAGTGAGTTTCACTGGGAAAGGATGGTTGACCCGTGACACGCATCACCGGGACGTATCGTTTGGCGCGAACGGGAGACGAAGAGGTGCGAGCTTTCGTGCCGCATCCCTTGCCGCCCACCGATCCGCCGCTGGCCATTGACCAGGGACTTCAGCATCGTTTGGACTGCGCCTTGGCCGGACTTTCGCGTCTGGCCGTCGCCGCCGATCTGGTGCCAAACGCGCAGTGGTTCCTCTACTCCTTCGTTCGCAAGGAAGCTCTGATCACCTCGCAGATCGAGGGCACCCAGGCCACGTTGCAGGATGTGCTGGTTTCCGAAGTCGGTGAATTGCCCAAACGCCCCGATGATGTTCAGGACGTGTGCAACTATCTCGCGGCGTTGCAGTATGCACGACGCGAACTGGGCAGGCCCAAGGGATTGCCTTTGTCTATCCGCCTGCTCTGCGAGTCGCACAAACGATTGATGAAAGGAGTGCGGGGTAATGAAAAGCAGCCCGGCCAGATTCGCCGCTCGCAGAATTGGATCGGCGGCACACGACCGGGCAATGCGCGTTTCGTGCCGCCGCCACCGGATGCACTGCCGGACGCTCTCTCGGCACTCGAAAAGTGGATTCACCGCCCCGACGACCTTCCACCTCTCATCCGCATCGGCCTGGCCCACGCACAATTCGAAACCATCCACCC
>WQYP01000148.1 GCA_009781185.1 Phycisphaerales bacterium
CCCATTAACATCCTCATCACCGGCCCCTCCGGACAAATCGGCACCAACCCCGCTCCCGCCCCCCAATCCCGCGGCGCCCCCCCCCCCCTTATCCTCGGCATCGACAAACGCCCCAACACCTGGACCACCCAAATCCCCACCCTTCTCCTTGACATGACCCATCCCCCAACCGCCGAATCCCTCGCCCCCGCCCTCCACTTCAAGCCCGACCTGATCGTCCACCTCGCCGCATGGGCCAAAGTCCATCAACTCGTCAAGGAGCCCGACAAGGCTTTCGAGAACGTCGCCATGACCCACTGGGCCCTCGAACTCGCCCGCCACACCAAAGCCCCCACAATCTTCGGCTCCTCCCGCGAAGTCTACGGCGACGTCCGACGCCACGTCACCGACGAATCCCAAGCCGACCACGTCATCGCCGGTTCCCCCTACTCCGCCTCCAAAATCGCCGCCGAAGCCTTCTTCTCCTCCTACGCCAAATGCTACAACCTCAAAACGCTCATCTTCCGTTTCTCCAACGTCTACGGCCGATACGACAACGACCTCGACCGCATGGAACGCGTCATTCCCCTCTTCGTCAAAAAAATCGCCACCGACCAACCCATCACCGTCTTCGGCAAAGATAAAATGCTCGATTTCACCTACATCGACGACTGCATCTCCGGCATCCTTGCCGGCATCGATAAACTCGCCCCATCCCCAAGCCCGGGGATGGGGGGGGGGGCAGTCCCTGGGCTTTCGCTCTCCAACGAGACCATCAACCTCGCCTACGGCCAAGGCCAAACCCTCTACGACCTCGTTACCCTGATCGAACTTGCCCTCAACAAAAAAGCCAACGCCACCTATGCCCCTTCCCAAACCGGCGAAGTCACCCGCTATGTCGCCGACATCACCAAAGCCCGCCAACTCCTCCACTACTCCCCTCAAACCCCTCTCACCCGCGGCATCCTGCATTACGTTCAATGGTGCCGCGAAACCAATTTCATCCCTTGACAACGTGCAATAACTCATCGCCTATGTGCGTTTTTGATTTGTTATTTATTCCGTTTCTCAGGAGTCATGCATGCCCTCTCTCAAAACCGCTCTCGTCCTCTCCGTTCTTCTCGCCGCTGCCCCGCTCTTCGCCCAGGAAGCCACCCCCAAGCCCAAGCTTGTCCCCGTCACCATCGACACCCTCCAATGGGACGGCCTGACTCCCTTCCAACTCTTCGACCGCCCCGTCAAAAACCAGGGCCTCGACCTGCTCCTCTCCCGTGCCCGCGTCGCACCGGAAGAAATTCTTCTCGATCCCCAAACCAAAGTCCGCCTCTCCGGTACCACCATCTTCCGCGACCAATACACCGGCAGCGAAGTCTGGAAGCTCACCAACTACCCCTACGGTATCATCAGCCACGGTTACTCCGGCGTCCCCGCCTGGAACGCCAACGGCCAGTTCATCGCTTTGGGCCGAAAATTCAACGGCGGGCTCCTCTACGATCAGCAAGCTTGCACCACCATTGCTGGCGGGGCAGGCCAGTGGAGTCCGACCGAGCCGTATATCCATGTCTTCACGGGGCCATGGGAGGGCGGAACGGCAGTGCAGGTCGGCGACTTGAAGCAGAAAAAAGTCCTCCGCGCCATCGCCCCTGTCCGCCAATTCGCAGGTGTCTCGCCCATCTCCAACGACGGCAAATTCGCCTGCTTCCGTGAGGGCACACAGGATACCGCCACCACCTTCGGCATCGCCGCTCTCGACGGCTCTTCCTACACCTGCATCTCCACCGTCGGGGGCATCGTCGAACGACGTACGCCCGTCACCTTCGGCCCACTGCCCGCACAGCCCGCTCTCAATGTCAACAAAGCCGGCATCCACCAAATGTATTTCTCCCGGCGCCCGGACAACAGCGTGTTGGTGAATGTCCACGGCGACGATCCGCACGGTCGCCTCTTCGACGCCGACGGCAAACTCATCGCCGGCCTCGAAAACCTCACACACCAGGCCTGGGCTCCTGACGGCAAATACGTCATGCACATGAAACGCGACGTCGTCGCCACAGACCCCGTCACCAAAAAACAATGGACCATTCTCCAGACCGCCAACATGATCGAAGGACACACCACATGGAACTCCTACGATCCCAACTGGGCCGGCATGAGTTGGCGAAGCAAGTTCGCCGGCGAAATCATTCGCATCTCCATGCGTGACGACCATAGCGTCGCTCGTCTCTGCGGTTCCTGTCCCACCAACCCCGACACAACCGCCTACAGCAACGACGAATTCGGCTGCAACAGCCCCGACGGCACCAAGGTCCTCTTTATGTCCACCATGTCCGGCAACGTCAACGAGTACCTCGTCGTCGCCGCCAACCCACGCGCCCCCAAAATCTCAGGCCAAGCCAAAGGCGCCGCTTACGAAATCACCATCACCCCCGATCCCCTCTCACGCGAAGCCAAAACCTACCGCGTCTACCGCACCGACAAGTCCGGCCAGGATTACAAAGAAATCGGCCACGTCGATCTCCCCGACGGCCAATCCGTCGGCACCATCCCGCCCCTTGCCTTCTCCGACCCCACTCCCAACCCCAACGCCTTCTACGCCGTCCGCATGCAGGAAAACTCCGGCCTCATCAGCCGCTACTCCAACGACATTTCCCCCTCCGGCAAACCCGCCGCCCACTACATCGAACCCGAAACACACGACTTCACCGGCTACATGCAGGGCTACGACCCCCAAGGTGCCGCCGACATGTACTATCTCTTCAATCCCGAAGAAGGCCGCTCCTGCTCCGTCACTTTCGACATCCCGGATAAGAATTCAGAAGTCTTCATCCGTATCGCCGGCAATAACGTCGCCTTCACCGCCAACGGCAAAACCTTCGACAAAAAATCCTACAACGACTGGACCTGGATCCCCCTCGGCAACATCTCCGGCCCAATCAAAATCGACTCCCAGTCCCGCGGCTTCAAGTTCGACCGCGCCTTCATCACGCCCGACAAATCGCAAATCCCCGAAGGCCGCGGACTCGACTACCGCCCCAACGCTGCCTTTGCCGCCATCACTCCCTCCGGCGTTGCCACTAAGCCCATCTCACCCTTCGTCGCCGAGATCACCTGGAAAGCCGTCCCCGGCGTCCGCCACTACAACCTCTACGCCGGCAATACCCCCGACTTCACGCCCGCGCAGGCCAATCTCCTCTACTCCCCGCCCGCCGGCACCGAACGCGTCGTCGACTGGGGCCTCAAGCCCGGCTCCACACAGTATTACAAGGTCCTTGCCGTGGACTATGACCAAACCAACTCCAAGCCCTCTGCCGCCGTCGAATTAAAGACGCCCGCCATTCAGGTCCACACGGTCGAAGTCCTCTGTGCCTCCGCTCCCGGCGCCAAGCTCGAAGACGGCGAAAAATCCGTCCTCTTCGACAAAGACCATCCGCTCGAACTCGCCTTCAGCGTCTCCGCCGATGGCGACTACGTCATCTGGCACAATTTCCTCGCCAACAACGAACGCGCCGTCCGTTTCACCGCTTCCCTCGACGGCAACAATCTCCTCCTCGAAAATACCTACGACCTCACAAACCTCGGCGGCCGCGCCATCCACCAGGAATTCATCTGGACCCGTTTCACACCACTCTGGAGCGGCCTGGGCAACGGCGTCTTCCACCTCAAAGCCGGCCCACACACCCTCTCCCTCAAAACCACCAGCACCAATCCACTCCACCTCAACAAACTCGTCATCACCAACGACCACAGTTACGTCCCCTCCGGCCACCTGTGCACCTTCTAAAAACCTCCAGCGCCCGCCAACCCGAAAGTAGCGACCCCGCTTTGCGGGGTGGAGCCCCGCATGGCAATGCGGGGCTTTGGCTCTCGCTTCCTGCGCATGTCATCACGCCACGACCACATGAAAAATGCTCTAGCCGTTCAACGCTCGTCCGCACGCGAGATGACTAATTTGACATTACTGCGCCAGACTAATTACACTTGTGGCATTGATGGTGGTGTTAGCTCAGTTGGCTAGAGCATCGGGTTGTGGTCCCGAGGGTCGCGGGTTCGAGTCCCGTACATCACCCGTGAAGATCTGGTGATTTGCTTTTAGCGGTCGCCCTTGGGCGACCCGTGTCAAGTTTAGCCGTTGATTGAAGATCAACGCTCGTTCCGCAAAACAGGTTACGCACCTTTCAGATCACCAAATTGATTTTTCGCTCTTGCAAGTGTTTCCAACAGCCGGTACACTTCCAAGTCTTGCCTGGCGTTCCCTTAGGACTCAGGCGAGTTGCAGGCTGTTGTAGCTCAGTTGGTAGAGCACGTCCTTGGTAAGGACGAGGTCATGGGTTCAAGTCCCATCAACAGCTTACGCAGTTTTTACCATCGGCGTGTTTATTTCACAGACCGATTCCCGTCCGAAGCAGCGTCCAGCTTCAGACCGAGGTTTCGGCGAACAGGCAGACTTGTTGATCCCCCAGACGGAGGTTTCTTTTCATGGCAAAAGGTGTATTTGAACGTACCAAGCCCCACGTGAATGTTGGCACTATCGGTCACATCGACCACGGCAAGACCACGCTCACCGCCGCCATCACCATGGTCCAGTCCCAGAAGGGCCTCGCCAACGCCGTCGGCTACGACACCGTGGCGAAAGCCTCGGAAAAGCAAGGCCGACGCGATCCCACCAAGATCGTCACCATCGCCGTCTCGCACGTCGAATATCAGACCGACACGCGCCACTACGCCCACATCGACTGCCCCGGCCACGCTGACTTCATCAAAAACATGATCACCGGCGCCGCCCAGATGGACGGCGGCATCCTCGTCGTCTCCGCCGCCGACGGACCCATGCCCCAGACCCGCGAACACGTCCTCCTGGCCCGCCAGGTCAACGTCCCCCGACTCGTCGTCTTCCTCAACAAAATCGACCTCGTCGACGATCCTGAACTCCTCGACCTCGTCGAGCTGGAAGTCCGCGAACTCCTGACCAAATATAAATTCCCCGGCGACGAAGTCCCCATCATCCGCGGCGCCGCCAACAAGGCCCTCAACAACCCCACCGACGCCGAAGCCATCAAGCCGATCGTCGAACTGCTCAAAGCCCTCGACACCTACATCCCCGAACCGACCCGCGAGACCGACAAGCCCTTCCTCATGCCCGTCGAAGACGTCTTCTCGATCAAAGGCCGCGGCACCGTCGGCACTGGCCGCGTCGAACGTGGCACCATCAAGGTCGGCGACCCCGTCGAAATCGTCGGTCTCAAAAAGGAAAGCCTTAAATCCGTCGTCACAGGCGTCGAAATGTTCCAGAAAACCCTCGATTCCGCACTCCCCGGCGACAACGTCGGCCTTCTCCTCCGCGGCGTCGAAAAAGATCAGCTCGAACGCGGCCAGGTTGTCGCCAAACCCGGCTCCATCACCCCCCACACAAAATTCGAAGCTGAAATCTACGTCCTCACCAAAGAAGAAGGCGGCCGACACACAGCCTTCTTCACCGGCTATCGCCCACAGTTCTACTTCCGCACCACCGACGTCACCGGCTCCATGGCACTCCCGCAGGGCACCGAAATGGTCATGCCCGGCGATAACGTCAAGATCAGCGTAGACCTCGGCGACAGCCCAATCGCCATGGAACAAGGCGTCCGTTTCGCCATCCGCGAAGGCGGCCGCACCGTCGGCGCTGGCGTGGTCACCAAGATCATCGCCTGACGGTTCCGTATACAAATCAAAGTAGCGACCCCGCTTTGCGGGGTGGCGGGGTGCATATTGTGAGGGGGGGGAATGAACATACGAATCGGGGCGGTTTGTAAAAACCGCCCCGTTTCTGCTAAAATAAGTGGCTCAGTTTAACGACGTAAGGAACCGACAATGGCACGCGAATGGGTTTGGTTACAATGCACGCAAACGGGCGATCTGAACTATCGCATCACGATCGACCCGAAGGAATTTGACACCAAGAAGATGGTCTCGAAGTTTTCCCCACGCCTGCGGAAACACACCGAGCACAAGGTCAAAAAGGGCAAGTAATCGCCCCGCAACCATATAGCCCCGGCTTTAGCCGGGATAGTCGTGATACGCCGGTAGCTCAATTGGCAGAGCGGCGGTCTCCAAAACCGCAGGTTACAGGTTCGATTCCTGTCCGGCGTGTTGTAAAACCGCAATCGTAAGATTGCGGAAAAACAAGCTTTAATGGGAGCCCCGCATGGTAATGTGGGGCTTTGGCGGCAAAAGAGGTTGAGCTCATGGCAACACTCGACGGCAAAACCGAAAAGCGAAGCTTCTTCTCCATCTATAAACCCGGCCAGGGAATGTACGTCCGTTGGGGCACCGTCGCTGGCCTGGGACTGGTGGTTCTGCTCGGCGCTTGGTGGTTGGCGAAGGAACTCCAGGGTTTCAACAGTGTCCCAATCCAGGCGACTGGAACAATGCTCTGGATCGCCCTTGGCGCAGCCCTCACCTTCTGGCTGGTCAACAAGCCCAGTTTCGTCGAGTTCATGATCATGACCGAGTCCGAGATGCGGAAAGTGACTTGGCCGACACGCAAAGTCACCATTACCTCGACCAGGGTTGTGATCTTCCTGACGCTGCTGCTCGGGGCGATACTCTGGCTCGTCGACTTTGGCTTCAAAGAGTTTTTCCAATGGTGTGGAATTCTGTAAAACCGAGCCGCGGGCGTAATCCCGGCATCTGAGACTGGAAAAAGAAAACAATGGCAACACTCACGAAAAACTGGTTTGTTCTGCGAGTCGCCTCCAACCGCGAGGACCAGGTCCGCGACGCCCTCGAACGCAAAGTCAAAATCGAAAAGGTCGACGACCTCATCGGACGAATCCTCGTCCCCACCGAACGCATCAAACGCGTCAAAGCCGGCCAACAAAAAGTCTCCGAACGCAAACTCTACCCTGGCTACGTCTTCGTCGAAATGGAACTCAACAACGACGGCACCATCCCCGAACGCGCCTACTACCTCTTCAAAGACACCCAGGGCGTCGGCGATTTCATCGGCAATCGCAACAAGCCCACCGCCATGGCCACCAAAGACGTCGAAAAAATGCTCGTCGAAGTCGAAAAAGCCGAAAGCCAGAGCGGTGTCGGCACCGTCAAAGTCGAATTCAAAAAAGGCGATCCGATCAAAATCAAGGAAGGCCCCTTCGAAAATTTCGAAGGCGTCGTAGACGAAATTTTCCCCGACAAAGGCGTCGTTCGCGTCATCGTCACCATCTTCGGCCGCTCCACCCCGCTCGAACTCGAATACTGGCAACTCGAAAAAGTCGAAACGTAACGCGGGCGTCTCGCCCGCCGTGCCGCGGGCATCTTGCCCGCAGGAAACTACAGACAAACGTAGACAAAAACAGACAAAAACGGATAAAAACAAACAATTGCTAAACTTTTTCGTCCATTCTCCGCAGTTACAAGCCTGGCATTCCCGCCTGGCTCGCATGCCCCGTTGGGGCTGGATCGCCATTGGCGTAGGCGTCCTGTTACCGATCGTCGTGATCGGCCTCATCAGTCTGCTCGTCGGTTTCGTGCTGTTTACGGCCGTAGGAGCGATAATATCTCTCACCGCGGCAATGCGGCGACTGTTTCATCGCCCCATCGACGACGGCCGCCGAAACGTGCGAATCATGGTGCACAGCGCCCGCGTACTTGACCCTTAACTCCGTTTCTCGCCCGTGGCCGGCCCTCCGCCGGCGCTTCTCACGCGGCAAAAAACGGCAGTTTTTGTAAGTTTTTAGTCTTATTCGAGTTCCAACAACGCAGGAATAAATCATGGCAAAAAAAGAAGTAGTCAAAAAATTCAAAATGCAAGCCCCCGGCGGCACCGCGACCCCAGCCCCCCCAATCGGCCCAGCCCTCGGCGCCAACGGCGTTAATCCCGCTCAGTTCATCACCAAGTTCAACGCCGCCACCTCCGCCCTCAAAGGCAAAATCGTCGGCGTCGAAGTCACCGTCTACAACGACCGCACCTTCGATTTCATCATCAAAACCCCGCCGGCCTCGGTGATGATCAAGGACATCCTCACGCTGGAAAAAGGCTCCGGTGAGCCTAACAAAAACAAAGTCGGCAAGATCACCAAAGCGCAGCTCAAAAAACTCGCCGAGGAAAAAATCAAAGACCTTAACGCCTACGACGTGGAAAGCGCCATCAAAATCCTCGCAGGCTCCGCCCGCTCCATGGGCGTCGACGTCGTCGATTGAATGATTGTCAATTTATAAATTTACATATAAGTTTAAGTAGTGCCTGTTATTTAGCCGGCAGGCTTGCCTGCCGTTCGTAAGGGACGGTTATTCGCCGTCGCCCCTTCCCCCCGTCACCCGTGCCACCACTTTCCCGCCCGCGCCCAATTCCAGCACCCCGGAAACACCAAAGAAAATCGGCGGCGTTACGTTACGATTCGCATACTCAAACGTAAACGTCTTATTGCTTGTATCAAACGTCCATCGTCCGATGCGATACACATCATCGCCCGCCATCTCCAGCTTTTCGGTGTTTAAGTCTTCTTCCATCCACCGATTGCCGCTGTTTTGCAGCATCGCCTTGAGCGCTCCGCGGGCCTCTTCCGGATCGAGCCTCTCCGTTACCAGCAACAGCTTTTCCTGCCGCGCGCATCCCGCCGCCAGCAGTATCATCAACACCACCCATCGTTTTCTTATATCACCACCTCACAAATACAATCCAGGAATCTGTCAGTGTTTGTCTGTATCACTATCACGCAACTTCTTTTCATCCTGACAAAATTTAGCACGAAGACATGAAGATACGAAGACCACGAAGACCCACGAAAGTTATTTTTGAGGAGGGGGGGGCATTTTCGTGGGTCTTCGTGGTCTTTGTGTTCTTCGTGGTTTCGGTTTTGGTCCATAGGCGCTCGCCTTGGCTACCACGCGAAATGGGCGAAGGCCTTATTGGCGTCGGCCATTTTGTGGACGTTTTCGCGGGTGGTCATCGCGGCGCCTTCCTTGCGGGAAGCGGCGATGAGTTCGTCGGCCAGGCGTTCGTGCATCGGCTTGCCGCCCTTGGAACGGGTGGCTTCCAGTACCCAGCGGATGGCCAGCGACTGCTGACGCTTGCGGGCGACGGGCATCGGGACCTGGTAGTTCGCACCACCGACGCGGCGGGAGCGGACCTCAATGATCGGCTTGACGTTGTTCAGTGCGGTCTCGAAAACATCGATGGGCTTCTGATCTTTGACACGCTGTTCGATGATTTTGAAGGCGCCGTAGACGACTCGCTGTGCGGTGGCTTTTTTGCCGTCGTACATGAGACAGTTGATGAATTTGCTCAGGAGGATGCTGCCGTAGACGGGATCGGGCTTGAGCTGTTCGACGGACGCGGTGTAGGATTTTGCACTCATGATTTTTTCTCCGGGTCACACCAGTGGGTGTGGGATACTCGGTATTCGCAGGCCAACCGTTGGCCTGCGAGGATCCCGGCCAAGGCCGGGGTTATGTGGCTTATTTGGGTTTCTTGGCGCCGTATTTGGAGCGGCTGCGTCGTCGAGCTTCGACGCCCGAGGCATCCAAGACGCCGCGGACGATATGATAGCGTACGCCCGGCAGGTCGCGTACACGGCCGCCACGGACGAGGACGATCGAGTGTTCCTGCAGGTTGTGGTCGATGCCGGGGACGTAGGCGGTGACTTCTTTGCCGTTGGAGAGGCGAACGCGGGCGACCTTACGCAGCGCCGAGTTGGGCTTCTTGGGGGTCATGGTTTTGACGACCAGGCAGACGCCGCGCTTCTGCGGAGAAGCGGCGAGGTCCTTCGCCTTGTTGATACGCTTGGGGGGAACGCGTGGCGTTTTAATGAGCTGATTGATCGTCGGCATGCGTGACCTTTTCCTGCTGAGGAGAATGTTTCGAGCCAGATATTTTAGCCAATGCAATGGATTCATGCAAGCGAGAGGAAATCCCAAAATGGGTGGGGTTTCACAGGGTGATAAAATGGATAGAATGGGCGTTTTGGAGGTAAATGATGGCCATTGCGTTTAATGCGGAGGAGTGCCGGGACTTTGAGACGGCAATGAATGCGGAATGGTTGTGCACGAACGGGCTGGGAGGATATGCGTCGGGGACAGTGGCGGGAGCCAATACACGCAAATATCACGGATATTTAGTGGTGGCGGTAAAGCCGCCGGTGCAGCGGTATGTGGTGCTCTCTCGCGTGGAAGATCGGGTGATTGGGGGTGGGGAGAAAGGGGGGGGGGGG
>WQYP01000149.1 GCA_009781185.1 Phycisphaerales bacterium
CCCACCCCCCCGTTCTGGGCCAATTTTCCCCCCCCCCCCCCCCCCCCCTCCTCCTCGCTCGCCGTTTTCAAATCCAGCAGCAATTCCTGCCACTGTCCCGTCACAGGCAGCGGATCTCCGAAAAATTTCTTCCCTGCCGCATCCACTACAAACAAGCGAGCGATATACTCGCCGTTGCGCTGTGCCGTTGCCGTGTGCATTACCCCGGCCGTTACGACGTTGAATGTCCCCCCTCCCCACGCCATCGGCTTTTCAAAACGATGCACCATCATGCCCCCTCCTCCCACCTCTCTCCCCTTTCCAAGCGATGCTTTCAAGCACCAAAGCCCCATCAATGGCCTCGTTGCGCTCCGGCTTAGCACCACCCCGGTCTCTCCGGCACTCCGCTCACCTTTTTGAGTCATCGCTTCCGATGACCCCTCGGCAGAGCTGGGGGCTAACAACCCCTCACCTTTTTGGGGCATACCCCCTGACTGCGTCGAGCCAGATTGCCCAGTTTCTATCCACGCTACTCCTGCCACCTCTTTCTCAAAATCCAGAATGATTTCCTTCCTGCTGATGCGTCGTACATCATCGTGACCGTCCGGCACAGGCGGTTTCGTCACAGATGAGCTGCTGTGACAAGCACTTACAACGATTGCTACCGCGAACAGGTTCGCTACGATCGTCCACAACTGTCCATGATGCTTTGGCATGACCCCATCCTTTATCAGCAACAGTCCCAGCTTGGCTGGGCGGTATCATACCCGATAAAATCGAATGCAACGTCCGAAAAAACACAAAAAGAGTTTGACTTTGCACAAATCCGTGGTATTCATATACGGAAGCTGTTGGTTTCCGTCGCTTCCACTTGGGAGTGGCATCAATTGGAAGCCGCAGCCCCAAGAGAGAGAGATACTGGTAGGTCGCCAGTGTCGGAGAGAGAGAGAGACTGCCTGTCGTGCCTGTTTGCACGGCTTGCAGTAGGGAGTGTGAGCTTTGAGCACCCTTCATTTGTCGCCATCCACAGCGACGCTCTTTTATGTCGGTGATCCCGCTATCCTGCAAGATTGGCAGAGCCCTGTAGGCTTTGAGTGTCAGCCCCTTGCTCATGACCAGCTCGTCGATCACCTTTCAGCAGCTACCAACCAGGTCGCCGCCATTCTGCTGACCTGCCGGGAAGCCCCCCCCTCCTCCGTTCCTGCGCGTATTGCTAACGCACTGCCTCTGTCACCGTTGCCCATTGCTGAAACCTTTACGCTGCTGGCGCGTCTTCAGAAAGTGCCGCACCGTCCGCCGGTGATCCTGTTAACCCAGAACGGTCTTTCGATCGAAGCCTGCTGCTCCGCGATCAAGCTCGGCGTCAAGCATTTCGTTGACACCGATGCTGCTGATTGGAAAGATCGTCTTACGCGTCTGCTGGAGGAGCCGGCCGCCACCGCTGCGCCGCAAGCATCCGATCCGAAGGTTCTTTTGGATACCGTCGGCATTCGAGCGATCAGCCCGGCTATGCAAGAGCTGATCGTACAGGTCTACCGCGGCGCTCAGGTCTCCGATGCCACCGTCCTGATCCACGGCGAGTCGGGCACAGGTAAACAGCTCCTCGCCGAAGCCATTCACCGCCTCGATCCCAAACGCGGGAAACTCGCGTTCATCCCAGTTAACTGTGCCGCGATCACCGGCACGCTCGCGGAGTCTGAACTCTTCGGACATACCAAAGGGGCGTTCTCAGGTGCCACGGATGCACGTCTGGGGTACTTCCGCACCGCGAACAAGGGTACTATTTTCCTTGATGAAATTTCCGAGCTGCCGCTGCACCTGCAGCCCAAGCTTCTCCGCGTTCTTCAGGAACGGCGCGTGATGCCGGTCGGGGCCGACAAGGAAGAACCTATTGATGTTCGCGTGATCGCGGCGACCAACATTTCGCTGCAGGAAAAAGTGGCCAAGGGCGAGTTCCGACTGGATCTCTATCAGCGTCTGAATGTTATCCACCTTTCTGTTCCGCCGCTCCGCCAGCGAACTGAAGATATTCCGCTGTTGGTACAGCACTTCGTTCGAAAATATCAACACTACTGCACCCAAACTATCCGCGAAGTCGATCCGCAGGTTTACGAACTTCTCAAGCGCAAGGCCGGCGCCGGCAACGTCCGCGAACTTGAGAACATCATTCGTCAGACGCTTGTTTTCAAATCGCAGGGCGACCGCATTGAGCTCGCCGATCTGCCGCGGCATCTTTTTGAATCGCCTGATGAGCCAGAGAGCCGCGAGCTGATTCCGACCGCCATTGCCGACAATCTTGTCGCCCAGATTCGTTCCCGCCGCCTGACTCTGAAGGAGGCCGTGGAGCTTTTCGAGAAGACCATCATCCAGCAGGCCGCCAAACACAGTCCGGAAATGACCAAGGTCGAACTGGCCAAGGTCCTCGGCCTGCCACGCCGCACTCTCTACTACAAACTCGACACCGAATAGTTGCGACGTTCGCCTCTTCCCACCTTCCCTCCGAAGCAATTGTATACGGCCTCGTCGCGGCTCTGTCTCGACCCTCCACCAGATGGCATAGGACAATCCGAGACGCGACCGTCAGGGAGCGTTTTCTCCCCAAATTAAACCCAACGCGCCCTAACGGTCGCGTCTCGGATTGTCAAATTGGCAGGGTGGGACAGAGCACCTCGTCGCTATTTTGTGCCGCCATTGACGCGTAGCCACTCTTTCGCTTCGTTAGAGCATTTTTCATGTGGTCGTGGCGTGATGACATGCGCAGGAAGCGAGAGCCAAAAGCCCCGCATTGCCATGCGGGGCTCCAAAACGCTACGGGCGAGTGAAAAATGCTCTAGTCTCCGCGACAGATAACGGCGTTCTGCCCTGATCATCCTTGGCGTTTATGTCCATACCTTGTTCTTTTAACCACTTCATGATAGTGATTGCATCTTCATGATTATAAGCGTTACAGTTACTTGTGGCGGCCTGATGCATGATCGTATAGCCGATGTCGGTTTTGGCGTTGACGTTCGCGCCTTGCTCCTTTAACCACTTCATGGCATCGAGGTGGCCTCCCCAAGCCGCCATATACATGGGCGTCTCGCCGCATTTGCTCTTGATATCGACATCCGAGCCTTGTTCTTTCAGCCACTTCATGGCTTCAAGGCGTCCTTCCTTGGCCGCCATATGCAGGGGCGTCTGGCCGTCATTGTTTTTGGCATTGACATCCATGCCAAGCTCTTTCAGCCACTTCAAGATATCGAGCTGACCTCTCTGAGCCGCCCAATGCATGGGCGTGGAGCCGTCCTTGTCTTTGATGTTGATATCCGCGCCCTGCTGTTTCAACCACCACATGGCATCGGCGTGCAGCTGCCGAGCGGCCTCATACATGGGCGTATTGCCCTCGTTGTTCCTGGCATTTATGTCCGCGCCTCGTGCCTTTAGCCAGGTAAGCACATCCCCACGTCCATCCTCGGCGGCAAGATGCATTAACGTTTGGCCATCTTTGTTTATTTTCGCGTTAATATCCTTGACGTTGCCGCCTTTCGCCTTCACCCAGGCTTCAGGGGTGTCGCCGGGAGGGAAAGGAGCGTCCCCCCGGGATGGTCCTGCCACCAAGGCCAGCAACGAGGCAACGACAACGCTCATGATTTTCTTCTGTGCGCCGATCATGTTTTTCTCCCGGATCGTCGAGGTTGAGCGTTGTGAACCATCCGGTAATGCGGCTTCCCGAACTGCACTCTGATGAGTGCAGCTCTGTTTTGCGATCAAAGGAGGGAGGAAGGATTATTTTTTCTCATCCTTGATGCAGCACGATCCGCCATTGCTACAGGTGACATTGCCATTTTTGTCCTCTGTGCAGCAGCCAGTTTTGCACTTATCGCCGCAACAGGCAGGCCGCGTGGTCGACTGCCCGCAGCATCCACATCCACATCCCCATCTCCATGTAACTGTACATGTGCATGCGGAGATCGCCAAGCCGCATCCCGCCAACACCAGCGCCATCGCAAAGATTCTCATGAGTCACCTCCAAAAAGAACTGCAACAGAAGACCCTCGAAAACGGCTGCTTCCGAGGGTCCTGGTTTATTTGCGGGCGAGAGGAGTCGAACCTCCACGACTTTTGGTCACTAGAACCTGAATCTAGCGCGTCTGCCAATTCCGCCACGCCCGCAGACTTCGCGGTAAACTTACGACACTATACAGGATCACGCTCCTCCCGTAAATGACCACGACGTTATCGAAAGAACGGCAGGCGAGCCTGCCGGCTAAATAACGGGCAGATTCCTACTCCCGCTCCAATTGAATCGTCTGCTCCGCAGTCCCCCCTTCCCCTGCGACGATCGACTTGCTCTTCACCCACTTGTATCCCTTCTTCGCGAATTGATAGTCCACCGTATCGTCGGGGGCCCACGACCACTCGAAAATGCCATCCTTGTTTGCCTGCTCTGGTATCGCCGTCTCAAGAACAATCGGATGTATGGTGTTGTACAGCGACTTGCAGCCGCGCCAGCCGTTGATTCCCACCCACACTTCCGGGATTGCCTTTCCTTCGCTGTCGACAAATCGCAGCCGCAGCGATTTGCCCTTCTTCAACTGGAAATCAAGCGTCGCATGCTCCGGCGAAACCGTCGTCTTCTTCAGTTCCGGCATCCATCCCTTCGCCACCACCGTCACTGTCAGCGGCATCGACGACATCGGCTGGAACCGGTACACGCCATTGGCATCCGTGAGCACCTGCTGTCGATGTTCCTGGTGCATCCCCGTGTCACCATAGGGATCGTCGCCCCATCCCACCACCGCTCCCGCAACTCCCTTGCCTTGCTGGTCCCTCACCGCTCCAGTCAGCGATGCTCCGCGTTGCATCACGATCGTCGCCTTTTGTTCTCGCAGCTGTACCGTCGTCACGCCCTGCTTGTGTTGCAGCCCACCCCACGTCAGATCGCTCACATACTCCGGATGCGTCACACTGAGCATCAACCAGCCATCCCCCTCAGGAACATTGTCCAACGTCCAGCGACCATTGGCATCCGTCACACGTGCATCCTCTCCTTCCGCCAACCACTCGCTGATCGATGTCAATTGTTGCTGGTCCCCCCCGCCCGTTATCACCGCAACCTTCGCACCGACGATCGGCTGGCCTTGCTCGTTCTTGACAAATCCCCCAATCACCGTCCCTTTCGGCAGCGTCACGGTCACTTCCTCAGGCACCGAATTCCCCGCCGCAAACCATTTCTCCTCCCAATGCGTGAACATCGGCACATAGCCGCTTTTGTCCGTCCAGATGCGAATGAGGTCCATCTCTTTAAACAGTTCGACCACCGCCATTCCGCTTGCGTCCGATGTGTAATTCCGGTTGACGATTGTGTAATCCCGGTTGCCGCTCGGTTCCTTGGACGATATATTGGCATACACGTTCACGCCTTCAAGAGGTCTGCCCTCCGCATCCACAATACGCATCTTCAAAGTTCGCGTAACGACGTTCCGCGGTTGTGTCGTGATCACCTCAGCCGTGCTCTTTGTGGCACACCCCGGCTGCAACGTCATCAGCGAAAACAGCGTTCCCAGCATCACAAAAACCAGGATCGCCCGCCATTGCCACCACCGGGAAACCGACGCCTGCACACGAAAACTCTCATCCAACAACATAGCAATTCTCCTCGATAACTGATTGGGGTTTTCCAGAATTCCAACGGCTCCGATCGCGTGCATCGGCCGGCAATCGGCCGACAACCGCGCGAACGTAAGCAGGTCTTGTGCATAGTCATGTCGGTTTTCGCTGGCGGCTTTGGCGTCGGCGAGAACTTCCTGATCCGCGCGAATGTGGCCTCGCAGAAGCCAGTAGAGCGGATGAGCGAAAAGCAGCAGACGCAAGACGCGTTCGAGAGCCAGCAACCACAGATCGCGGTTGCAGAGATGCGCCCATTCGTGGGCCAAAATCGCTCGTCGTGCGTGCGAGGATTCCTGTTGGGCGAATTCTGTCTGCAACAAAATCGTCGGCCGCAGGATGCCGACGGCGGCGGCATTGCCAATCTTGTGGCTCAAGAGGAGCCGAGGCAGGCGCTCGCCACCGACCAATTGCTGCAATTCGCGATACAGCGACGGAGGGGCCTGCGTGGCGTCTCGGCAAAGCCGCGCTGTGCCGATCGCGCCCCATAACAGCCACAGACCCGTGATGGCCATGCCCGTCATATAAGCCATTCCAATCGCCGCAGAGAGCGACGGGAACTTGAACTTGCTGGATGGCCCGGCAACCACCGGTGAAGCGGAGCTGACCACCGCAGTTCCATTCTTTATTGATGTGGATTGCGAAACCTTCGCGATCTCACCTGCAGCAGCGACTGGTGCCACAGATACCGCTTGCGCGCTCGAACTTGCGGGCAGCACCGAAATCCGCGGCCAGGCGGGCAAGGCACATATACCAGCCAACACAATCAACTCACCCAACACGACCCAGACAATGGCAAGCCGACGCTTGGGCTGACGAACGAACCTCTGCGCAACGATCGCCGCCGCGAGCAGGATCGTCGCCAACACAAAATAATCCGCGAGCCACGCCGCCAATGCTTCCGCCCTGATCATGATTCCTCCTTCTTCTTTCCTGATCGTTTTGCCTGCGTCTTGGCTTGCTGGATCATTTTTTCCAGGCGATCGAGTTCCGCGGCACTCATCCGTCGCGAATCCAAGGCGTGCACCAGATACTCCTCCACCGCCCCATCAAAGACCTTGTCGAGAAACCCGCCCGCCAGTGTCCGGAAGGTACGATTTCGCTGCAGCTTGGCGAAGTAGAGGTAAGCCTTGCCGTGCTGCCGATGGCCGACGAGCCCTTTTTGCTCCATCGTCTGCAGCAAGCTCAGGACGGTGGTGTATGCCAGTGCTCCACTTTGGTTGATCTGTTCATAGATCTCCCGCACCGTAGCTTCTTCGCGCCGCCACAGCACCTTGAGCGCCTCGAGTTCCCTGTCGGTTGGAATCAATTCCATATCTGCACTCCGTATGTAACAGCCGTTGTTACCACCCGCATCGTACTAGAAGACCCGTAGATGTCAAGTCACGGCCAGCGAATGGGATCTATGCCCAAGGCAAACGCATTGAGAGTGAGAAGAAACATCGGCGGGACGCCGATGCCACGTCAACGAATCTTATCCGCCAAGAACGCTCGTACCTGTGCGATGTTCAGGCGGTCCTGTTGCAGCGAATCGCGATGGCGGACTGTCACGGTCTGGTCCTGGAGCGTTTGGGAATCGATGGTGAAACAGTAGGGGGTGCCGGCTTCGTCCATGCGGGCGTAACGTTTGCCGATGGATTGCTTGTTGTCGACTTGCACGTTCCAGGTGTTACGCAGGTCGTTATAGAGGTTGCGTGCGATTTCGGGCATGCCGTCCTTGTCGACGAGTGGGAAGATGGCGGCTTTGATGGGGGCCATGCGAGGGTGGAACTTCATGACGACGCCGGAGGGGCGAGAGGGGTCGTCGGTGTAGGCTTCGCAGAGGAGGGCAAGTGTGCCGCGGTCGGCGCCGGCGGAGGGCTCGATGACGTGCGGGAAGTACTTGCAGCGTTTGTCGATTTCTTCCTTGGGGAGTTTTTCGGCCATCAGTTTCACTTGCATATCTTGATCGAAATATTTCAATTTATCGCCGAGGCCGGAGTGCTGAGCGTGCTGGCGGAGGTCGAAATCGGTGCGGTGAGCGACGCCTTCGAGTTCGCCGAAGCCGGGGTCGGTGAAGGGGAATTTATATTCGATATCGGAAGTGCCGGCGCCCTCCTTGGCATAGTGTGCGAGCTCGTCTTTCTCGTGTTCGCGGAGTTGGAGGTTGGCGGAGGTCAGGCCGATGGACTGCCACCATGCGAAGCGGGAGTCACGCCAGAATTTGTACCATTCGTGGGCGGTGTCGGGGCGGATGAAGAATTCGATTTCCATCTGTTCGAATTCGCGGGAACGGAAGGTGTAGTTGCGTGGAGTGACTTCGTTGCGGAAGGCTTTTCCGATCTGGGCGATGCCGAAGGGGACTTTGACGCGGGAGGTGTCGAGGACGTTTCGGAAGTTGGCGAAGATGCCTTGGGCAGTTTCAGGGCGGAGGTAGACTTTGTTTTCCGGATTTTGCTCGACGCCGGCGTAGGATTCGAACATGAGCTTGAAAGGAGACGCGATTCCGAGAGGAGCGCCGCAGCGTATGCAAGGCTCCTGGAGTCCGGTAGCGTGCAATTGTTCGGTGGCGAGATATCGGACGATCTCCTGGATTTCTGGCGGAGCGTCAGGCTGACCATTCACGCGCTGAGCCAGCCATGAGAGTGTGACTTCGGGATTCCTTACGAGAGCGAGGTTTGGAGCGAGCCTCTTACCCTTTGATTTTGCCCAGTTCATAAGTTGGAGAGCATCAATGCGTTGCTTGACCTCGCCACTTACAAATTCCTGGCCGCGGAGATTTACGTTTGTGTCCGTCACTTTTATGTTTGGCGTGAACTGCTGGATGAGTGAGTTGAACCATTCAGAGGTGGTGACGAGGGTGTCCCAATACTGATCTGAGCGAACGAAATGTCCGCAGCCGGGGCACTTTCGCATGGGGTCGGCGAAACCTGCGAGGTGGCCGGAGGCTTCCCAGACTTTAGGGTGCATGATGATGGTGCAGTCGAGTCCGACCATTTCGAGGTAATCGTTGTCGGGACCAATAGCGGGGCAGCGGACGATGTCGTGCCACCATGCGTCTTTGAGGTTTTTTTTGAGTTCGACGCCGAGTGGGCCGTAGTCCCAGAATCCGTTGATGCCGCCGTAGATTTCGGAGGATTGGAAGATGAAGCCGCGGCGTTTGCAGAGGGCGGCGAGCTTGTCCATCTTGGTGGAAACGGGAGGGAGTGGGGATTTTTGATTTTTGGGGGGCTGTTCTGACATGAGGTGCTCCAATCGTTATGAGCGCGAAGCACCGCATTGCCATGCGGTGCTCCGTGCAGGTTGTTTGCCCGACAAACTCCGCATTGGCAGTGCGGTAAGCGCGGGCAAAGGGAATTTACTATATCGGCTGATGAGGGCCAAAAAAGTGATTCGAGGCCAATCCCGGCAAAAGCGGGTGCGTAACAAGTTTTGTAAGCTCCCCTTTCCCATATCGCATCCAAAGGCGAGCGAGCGTTGATCTCCGATCAACGGCTAAACTCTTGCGTGGGCTCCCTCCGCCACCCCGCAAAGCGGGGTCGCTACCTGCATTTCCTGTCACGCACCCGCTAAAGCCGGGGCTATATGGCCTTGAGCACGGTTTCCTGGACGGTGGCGAGAGTCAGGCGTTCGATGACACTGGCGAAGCGTTCGCCTTTTTTGGCGTGTTCGAGGTAGATGTTGAAGAGCGTCTCGATGATGGCTAGCGCCTGGGGCAGGGAGACTTCTTCGTTCGTGAGGCGTTGAGCGAGTCGAGGTTTGATGCCGCCGCAGCCGCCGACGCAAATCTTCCAGCCGTTGCGTCCGCCGACCAGACCGATGTCCCGGATACAGGTTTCCGAGCAGTCGAAGGGGCAGCCCGATACGCCGAGTTTCATCTTGCCGGGCAGGGATTTGCCGTGGTAGCGGGTGTCGAGTTCCATGCCTGCCTGGAGGGAATCTTGCTGGGCGCGTTTGCAGAACTGTGTGCCGGGGCAGACTTTTACCGATCGTACAACCATGCCGATGAGGTGTCCCGGGCGGTATTGGCCGAGGTCCTGCCAGAGGTGGTCGATGTCCTGTTCCTGGATGCCGATGATCGCGATCCGCTGAGCCGAGGTGCATTTGAGGGCGGCGGCGTTGTATTTTTCAGCAAGGTCGGCGATTTTGCGAAGCTGGTCGGGAGTCACCATGCCGCAGGGAAAATGCGGGGCGACCGCGAAAGTTTTCTTGTCACGCTGAATGACAGCGCCTTTGTCTCCGTCTGTGTGCATAAAACGCTCCGTAGAGTAAATGACCCGTGGATCGTATAGGGTGGAGGGGATTCGTCAAGTCGTTAAGCCGTTGAGTCGTTAAATGGGTGTGGCCATTTTTTATGGCAAATCAGGGCGATCAGAGCCGCGACCGTAAGGGAGCGATCCGTGCGACAATGCGGAGATAAAGCCTGTCGCTCCCTGACGGTCGCGGCTCTGATTTTCCGGGGCAATCGTCTGATTGGCCATAAAAAATGGCCA
>WQYP01000150.1 GCA_009781185.1 Phycisphaerales bacterium
CGAACCCAATGCCCGTTTCTCCGGCACACTCCAAGCCACCGAAATCATCATCGCAGGCCGCGTCATGGGCACCGTCATCGGCACCCAACGCGTCCACGTCACCGCCACCGGAAAAGTCGCAGGCACCATCGCCTCACGAGACCTCCAGGCCGACCCCGCCGCCCTCATCGACGGCGAAGTCAACATCCTCCACCCCGACGGCTCCATCTCCACCATGACCACCGGCGCCGACCGTGCCCCCCCAAAATATCGGCCAGGTGAGTGATTAGAGGGGGTGACAAGGTGACAGGATAACAAGGGTGTTGCTTTCACCTTTGTCACCTTGTCACCTTGTCACCCCGCCCCTATCCCACTCTCACCTCGCTCAGCAGGCTCACACTCGCCACTTCTCTTCGCATGACGATCACGCGGGAGCGATTCACCCGCACGCCCAGTTCTGCCGTCTGCTGGATGTACAGCTCTTTCGACGCCGGCGAATCGTGGCGATCGTGCACATCCGCGTCGAGCAACACCAGAAATCTCCGACCGACTTGCGTCAATGTGCCGATATAGAGTAAAGGTCCCTGCGTATCCAGGATGACCACTTGCCCGCAGAGAGCCGCGATTGTGGCATCGAGGGGTGTGTCGGTCATCTTGGGCTCCGTTTTTGTGCTTGAGAGTACTGCCGGAGGGGATTATAGTTCGCGCAGAGGTTTCTCACGTGGTGGTCAACCGGGAACCTCGGGCGGTCATGAAGAGGAACATACCATGAAAAGCTTCGCATCCAAAGGCTCGCGTCGTACCCTTGCCACCGGCACACTGACGATCGCCCTGATCCTGGGCGCCGTCCTCACCTGGGCACAAACCGCCTCTCCCCCTGTCCCACCTCCTGCTCCCACGCCCGCCGTCTCCCCCGCCGACCACGCCGCCGCCGTCGCCGCTTTCAAAAAAGCTCGCGACCTCTTCCAGGCTGAAAAATACAACGAAGCCTACGCCGAAAACGAAAAAGCCATCAAGCTCGATCCCACCTACTCCGACCCCCAGACGCTCAAGCGAATCCTCGACTCCCGCATTACCACGTCTTCCACCACCACCACTGAAACCACCGCCACCACCCGTGTCGCCGACAAATTCCTCAAACCCAGCGACATCTCCCTCATCCGCATCTTTGAAATCGCCCTCCGCAACCCTAACGATCAGAAAATCCAAGGCAAGATCGACCGCAAGGTCCTCGAAAAATTCTGGGATGAAGTCATCCGCAAAGAAGGCACCACCGTCGCCGCCGACGCCAAGGCCAAGTTCCTCGATCCGAAAAACTTCCTCCAACAGGTCCAACAAATCCGCGACAACGGCGACACGTCCTACATGGAAAAAATCGAGTTCAACTCCGACCCCATCGTCCTGCTGAATTTCAAGAACGTCATCCAGCCCATCATCCTCAAGAACTGCGCCACCGCCGCCTGCCACGGCGGCGATAAGGCCGGCACCTTCCGCCTCTTCCGCGGCACCTCCGAACGCGAAACCTACACCAACTTCTACATCCTCAGCCAGTTCACCCACAATGGCGGGAAACTCATCGACCGCGAAAACCCAGGCAATAGTCTTCTTCTCCAATACGGCCTGCCCAAGGACCTTGCCGGCTTCACCCACCCCAAGCCCATCCGCCCCAGCTTTACCGACACCAATAGCTCCGACTACAAAAACATCCTCACCTGGATCACCGGCAACCCCACTCGCAATATCCCCAGCCTGGCCTTCCCAACACCCAACTACGGCATCACCTACGAACTCCCTGGCTCCGCCACCACCGCCCCCGCCCCATCTCCAACCACTCACCCCGCCAAATAAGGGGGTGTGACACGACATGCCAAACAAAGTAACGATCCCGCTTTGCGGGGTGGCGGCAGCGGACGGTATCATTCCCCTCATGACTCAACCCCCGCTCACCATCCTGAACCGACTTGAATCGCTTTTCCCCCACGCACGCAAAACGACGCTGCGCGAAATGATCGAGCACAAGCGTGTCCGTCTCAACGGCGTTCCGGTCAAGAGCCTCAAACAAACCGTAACAAATTCCGACAAGCTCGAAGTTACGACGCTCAGCGAAGCCCCGTCGAAGCACGTCATTCTCGAAGAAAATCTCAAACTCGTATTCGCCGATACACATATTGTCATCATCGACAAGCCCGCCGGCCTGCTGACCTCCACGCACGCCAAAGAGCCGCGGCCGACGGCCCTGAAAATCCTCTCCGACCATTTTCGCCGGCAAAACGCTAAAAGCCAGATCCACCTGATCCACCGCCTCGACAAAGACGCCTCCGGCCTCCTGGTCTTCGCCCGCACAGGCCCCGATTTCACAGCGTTGAAAAAACAATTCTTCGAACACACCATCACCCGCCGCTACGACGTGCTCGTCCATGGCATCCCGGAAAAAAAAGAAGACCGCCTCGAAAACTTCCTGCTGGAAGACGAAAAGCTCGGCGTCGTGCACCCAACACCCGATGAAAAAAAAGGCAAGCTCGCCATCCTCGACTACGTCACCATCCAATCCGACAAAAACAAGCGAATCGCCCATCTCCTATGCACCCTTTTCACCGGCCGCAAACATCAAATCCGCGTCCAACTCAAATCTCTCGGCCATCCCGTCCTGGCCGACCCCATCTACGGCCGAAAAACCGCCCTCCAGGAACCCCCCCACCGCCTCGCCCTGCACGCCTCCCACCTGACCTTCACGCACCCCAAAACCAAACGCCTCGTCTCCTTCGATTCCCCCATGCCCGGTTCCTTCGCGCATTTATTCCGCACGTCCGGCAAATAGCCTTGCGTGGCAACGCAAGGCTTAGAGCGCTCTCAATTCAAGTGTAGCGGGAGCCCCGCATGGCAATGCGGGGCTTTGGCTCGTCACATGGATGATTATTTGTTATCGTTGAACATCACTCCATCATCCGAGTCGAGTATTATCCGCGATGGACAGGTGAGGCCACATGAAATCGCATCGTCCAAAAAACGCTTCGTCCCCGAAAACGCACTGGGCGAACGTCGCCGAGTGGTACGATCAATTGGTCGGCGACGAGGGCTCGGAGTATCACCAGCACGTGATTTTACCGGGGATTCTTCGTCTGCTCGAGATCAAAGGAAAGGGGGGGGAGAAAGCGGACCGCCCGCTGGCGGTGCTGGATTTGGCCTGCGGGCAGGGCGTGTTGTGCCGCAAATTGGCGGCCGCGGGATGCAAGGTGACCGGCTTGGACGCCGCGACGCCGTTGATCGAGGCGGCGAAAAAACGCAACGAGGCGGATCGCTTGGCGATCGATTATCGCGTTGCTGACGCGACAAAACTGCTTGACGATAACAACCGTTTAGCCGCGCCGCTGGGGGGGGAGGCAGCGCAATCGTTCGACGCGATAACGCTGGTGTTAGCGGTGCAAAACATGACGCCACTCTCGCCGATCTGGCAGGGCGCGCGGGAATTACTCCGGCCAAACGGATCGCTGATCCTCGTCATGATGCACCCCTGCTTCCGCGTCCCCAAACACTCCGATTGGTGCTGGGACGAAAGCACCGGCCGACAGGGCCGAGTCATCTACGAATACCTGACCAGTTCGAAAATCGAAATCGTCACGCACCCCGGCCTGGCGGCGGCAGGAAAGGCGGCAGGCCAAAAGACCACAACACACTTTCATCGCCCGCTGCAAGCCTATGTCAACACGCTGGGAAATGCCGGCCTGCCAATGGATCATATGGAAGAATGGTCAAGCCACAAAACAAGCCAGCCGGGCCCGAAAAAGGCGGCATTGGATGCGTCACGGAAACAAATCCCGATGTTCCTGGCGATCCGAGCAAGAAAAGAAGCCAGAAGCTAGAAGCCAGAAGCTTTTGCGTTTGCGGCTTATTCAAAACTTCTGACTTCTGGCTTCTTCTACCTTTATCAGACGCCGCATCGCAACAAACCGGAACAACTTCTGGTTGCATCGCCCATGCTTAAATCCAATAGTTAAGAGATGCTTGTTCAGATCGTGTTGATGCCAGTCTTCGGCCAGCCCGGCGTCGTTCGCCGCGCCAAGCAAAGACCCTATCAGGAGTGTTTTCGACTATGTTAAGCCATACAGTCAAGGCTGCCGTGATCATGGCATCGCTGGGGAGCGGTGTCGTCGTCGCTCGGGCGGCCACGATCCCGTCGAATGTGGATCCTCTGGGAACACCGGGGATCACCGATAATACCCAGGACTCGCTCGTGTTGCCTGCATCAACCCTGCCCGGCGGAGAAGACCTGTGGGGCTCGCCTCTCCCCACGAACCCGGACCTCGGTGGCAGCTATGTCACGGCATCGCCCGCCATGGCCTTGGCGGCGCCACCGCCGCCACCGCCGCCACTACCGCCATCACCGCCGCCCTCCCGTACCCCTGAACCGTCGAGCCTCAGCCTGGTCGCCCTTGGCGCGATAGGACTGCTCACGCAACGAAAACGCCGCGCCTCATAGTGCCGACGAAGAAGCCAGTAGCCAGTAGCCAGAAGATTGCAAGCTTGTGCCTTCCTCAAAACTTCTGGCTTCTGGCTTCTTTCTCATTCGATTTCTCGAGTGAACTGCTTGTAGAGTTCCGCATATTTCCCACCCAGGTCGAGCAGGGAGCGGTGTGTCCCGCGTTCGATGATCTTGCCGTGATCGAGCACGAGCACCAGGTCCGCGCGTGTGACGGTGCTGAGGCGATGGGCCACGATGAACGTGGTGCGATCGGCAACCAGGCGATTAAGCGCTTCCTGAATGACCATTTCAGTATGCGTATCGACGGCCGACGTCGCCTCATCGAGCATCAGAATTCTCGGATTCGCCAGAAACGCGCGCGTAAAACAAATCAACTGCCGCTGTCCCAGCGACATGGCCGCCCCACGTTCGCCCACCTCGGTGTGATAGCCGTCCTTGAGATTCTCAAGAATTTCATGACTGCCCAGTTGCTTCGCCGCCGCAACGATCTGAGCCTCCGTCGCATGCGGCGAAGCGTAGCGGATGTTGTCCAGCACAGTCCCGCTGAAAAGATAGTTGTTCTGCGAGACGATACCCATCTGCTTGTGGAGCGACTCCGAGGTGACTTGCGTGATGTCGTAGTCGTCGACGAGAATCTTGCCGCTCTGTGGGAGATAAAACCGGCAGATGAGGTTCATGATCGTGCTTTTCCCGCAACCTGTGTGTCCGACAAGTGCGATCGTCTGTCCCGGCCGAGCCTGGAAATTGATGTCGTGAAGCACCGGCTTGCCCTTGACGTAGTGGAAATAGACTTCTTGAAACGCCACATGCCCGCGGATCGGCGGCAGCGTGAAAGCATTGTACGCATCGGTCACATCCGGCTTTTGATCGAGCAACGCAAAAACGCGTTCCGCAGAAACCATCGACTGCATCATTTCCGTCTGAAATGTGCCAAAGTTGAGCACGGGCCCCATGAACCAATCCCAGCACCAGAGCATGGCAATGAGCGAGCCGATCTTGAAAGCATAGAAATCATGGGCGGGCAGTTGCAGCGCCAGGTAGCAGCCGTAGATGAAGATAATGACTTTTCCAATGTATCCGACGGCGCTGAGCAGCGGCATATACAGCCCGTTCATCATCGCCGCGCTGACGTTGTTGACCGTATTCCAGTCCTGCAGGTCGTTGAAGCGGGCGAGGTTGTCTTCCTGTCGGTTGTAGGCGGTGACGACTCGCATGCCATTGATATTTTCGACAAGGTTGGTGGTCACGCGCGTGAAGTGTTCCCGGACGATGCGGTACTGGTTCCCGATGCGCTTGCGGTAGAAGCGGTTCATGCCATAGAGCACCGGCCCGAGCCAGAGAATCGCCAACGCCACTCGCCAGTCGTAAGCAAGAAGCATGATGACCGCGATGCACATGATGATGATATTCACGACGACGGTATTGACGCCGTTGATGATCGGGTTGGCCAGGGTATCGATATCGGTGGTGCCGCGGGAGAGGATGCGGCCGAACTTGGTGCGATCATAAAAGCTCATCGAAAGCTTCTGCAGATGATTGAAAACAGCCTTGCGAATGGAGAAGAGCACCTGTTCACCGACCCGACGGTTGTATTCAATGTTAAACCGGCTGATGAAGAGATTGGTGATCACCGCGCAAACCCAGAGGCTGATGGTCAATCCGATGGCAAAGAAGGACTGCGCCTTGCCGGAAAGCTCGCGGATGGTAGCCGCAAACTCTGGCGAGACGCAGAAGACCGTCCGCGCAATTGGCTCCTGGAGGAAATGCCTGTGGCCGGGAATGTCGTGGTCGATGAGATGCTGCATGAACGGAATGCTGCTCATATCCAGCAGCACGAAAGTGATATTGAGGAGAAGAGCGATCGCGTATTGCTTGCGATAGGGCCACATCCACTGAAGAAGTTTTTTAACAACCGGCCATTCCAGCGGCTTGTACCCCGTCTCGTCTTCCGGCGCGTTAGGATCGCGTGTACCGGGAACCCCAGTCTTAGCCGCCGCCACCGCCTGACGCTGCTGCCTCCGAAGTTTCATCAGCTCATTGAACGTCGTCATCGTTTCTGCGCTGCCACTTCCGCCTTCTTCCCGGCCTTCGCAAGAAGCTCCTTTTCCTGATACGCCAGCTGCACCTCCGCAATGTGGCGATAATGCCCCGGCTCTTTCATCAACTCCTGATGTGTGCCCGCCTGCGTGATGCGACCTCGTTCCAGAACAATCACCAGATCCGCCGCTTTCACCGTGCTCAAACGATGAGCAATAATGAACACCGTCCGATCCACCATCACCATTTCCAGTGCGCGTGAAATCAAATGTTCCGTCTCTGGATCGACCGCCGCCAGCGCATCGTCGAGCACCAGAATGCGGGGATTGGAAATAATGGCCCGAGCGATCGCCAGACGCTGACGCTGGCCGCCGGAAAGCGTCGCCCCGCGCTCGCCGAGCATCGTGTCGTAACCCAAGGGAAGTTCCAGAATGAATTCATGCGCCTGTGCAATGCGGGCGGCAGCTTCCACGTCCCCCATCGTCTTCTCTGGATGCCCGTAACGGATGTTATTCGCCACCGTATCGGAGAACAAAAACGTTTCCTGGAACACAAAGCCGATCGCTTCACGGATGCTCTTGAGGCTCACCGTCCGGATATCGACGCCGTCGATAAACACCTGTCCCCGTTGCGGATCGTAAAAACGCGCCAGGAGCTGCACGATGGTGGATTTACCCGCCCCTGTGGGCCCGACCAGAGCCGTGATACTGCCCCCCTTCGCGTCAAAAGCAATATCCCGCACCACCGGCTTTTCCGGATCGTATCCAAAACTGACAAAATGAAAATCAACAGCCCCCTTACCCGGCGGAAGCTTCGGCGCCACCGCAAATTCCGGAACCGTCGACGGAGCATCCAGCACCTCAAAAAGCCGACGCGCGGATGTGATCGCTTTCTGGTACTGCTCGGTGATCTGGTTGATCTGCTGCAAGCGGCCGAGGATGGCGTTCATCGCCGTTCCCACCACCAGCAGATCGCCGATCTTCACCCTGCCCTTGAGCTGCCCAGCCACCTCCTCGGGAAGCGCGGAAGTAATCACCACGAGAACGGACCCGATCGCCAAAAGCGACAGGTGGCTGGAACTCGCGATCCCCCGAATCACCGGCACAAAATTCCGCCACAATCGCACCGCCGCCATCACCCGATCAAAAAAATAATCCGCAGACTTGTTGTACTTCTGAATCTCCGTCTTCTCCGTCGCAAACGCTTTCACCACATGCACGCCGGCGACATTTTCCGTAAAAACCGTCACCAAATCATCGCCGGCACTCATCTGCGCCAGCTGCGCCGGCTGCATCTTCTTCGAAAATCGCGCAATATACCAAATCCAGAACGGCACCGGCACAAACGCCGCGATCGCCAGCCACTTATTAATACTGATAATGATCAATTCATAAAACAGGACAAACGCGATAATTTCGATGCTCAGCGTCACCCCCATCTGCAGGAATACACGGACATTCTGAAGATCCGACAGGGCACGGTTGATCAACTGCCCGCTGGAGTGTTCATCATGAAAGGCAAACCCGACCCGCTGCAGACGATCGTAAACCGCCGCCCGCATGTGGTAGACCATATCCATCGTAAACTTGGAATTCACTACTTCCCGGCAAAAGCGAACAACACCGTTCAAAATCACCAGCAACCCCAGAATCGTCACCATCCCCACGACCGTCCGGAACGGCTCATGGCGAATCGCTACCCAAAAGGACTCATGGACAACAACGTGTGACTTCTCAAGAAACTCGCGAATAAAGCTCACGAGGTTACCCGTCAGGCGGGTGAAGAAAACGTCGATGAATGCCCAAAGCAGAATGAAAGAGCAGGATGCCGCGGCAATCCCTTTCACCGGCGACAGAAACCGGACCATCCGCCTCAAAAGTTCCGCATTGGAAAGGTTTGACGCAGCCTGAGCCGCGACCAAAGGGGGAGGGGGCTTGGTCGGAAACGGCGGTACGCCTTTGGCTACAGGTCGTGGAGGAGCAGATGTGGTCGTCATGTCACGTCAGCCACTACGTTACCAAACTCAAGCACAAATGCAAAGACCGCCCCAAGCCGCCCCATTGTCAGGGGTGCATCCGCCAATAGTGGCAATTCCGAAAAAACGCCCGTAGCGACCCCGCTTTGCGGGGTGGCAGGTGGGGAAAATGCTTGGTGCAACCAGAATTGCCACTCATTCGGGATGCACCCCATTATCAGCCCCCGGCTCTGCCGGGGGTTCGTCCGCCTGACGTCGCTAACCATTCGCCGCTACCACGCCGACCGTTCGCATACTCCTGCTGAGCATCCATCAGCATCTCGCGGCAATCCACCAGCCGCATCTGCAAACCCGCATTGCCGCGAATAACACTCAACAACACCAAATCGCTACTGACGCAAATACCGTAGGTACGATTCTCAATGCAAATCTGCCCGAGCCTCGCATAGTGCGCCAGTTGCTCAGGATGACGCAAAAACGCCAGAAGGCAGGTCACCATCGAACAGATGCGACGTGCTTCCTCCTGCAAATGCTCGCTGGCCAGGGGCTGAATCTGCTGCTGAAGGAGCTGCCCCGTGGCGAGTTCGACGAGATAAAGTTGCTCAATAACCGCTCGCTCGACACAGCAAGGTTTGCGAAACAGCTCTACAAAACATCGCCAGGGGCGAAGAGGGCGACGGACTGAACGTTCCACCTCTTTCCCCGCCTCCACGCGAACGAGCATTTCCTCAGTAGCGGTCATGAATATTTATATCGGACGAACCGCACTGAAGCTTCAGTGGACTATCGAGGCAATCGCATGGAGAGCCTATCCAAATAACCAGTAGCGACCCCGCTTTGCGGGGTGGAGCCCCGCATGGCAATGCGGAGCTTTTTGGAGAAAGGCGGTTTAGCCGTTGATCGAAGATCAACGCTCTCCTAAAAAAAAAGCCGCCCCTCGAACAGGGACAGCCTTCTCATCTTCTTGCCGAGGATCACGCTTCAACAGGTTAGAACGCATACTCCTTGAGCAAGGCGCCGACCGTCCCGTCGAGCCGTTCAGGCGTCTCGAAGTTTCCCGCGGCGATCCCGTCGCGGGCAGCCTGAACCTTGTCCTGGCGAATCTCGGGAAGTTCTTTGATTTCCCCCAGATAGCGCGCCGTGTCACTGATTTCGACAGTGTCCGACAAGCTGCGATTCGCGTCCTGCGAATCCTGGGAGACCGTTTCCGCCGTGCGTCCTTGCAGGCGCGTGATTGGGGAATTTGGCCCAATCGGGGAAATGCTCATACGCAATCCTCTCACGCGGCCTATAACACCTTGGAACCCAGTAGCAACACACTCGAAAGCCCGTCCAAAGGCCCGTCCTACTTTCGTCCACCTTATTTATCGTATCGCCAGTGCCCGAAACATCAAAAAATGGAAAAGTTCCGAGAAAAAAACGCCTAAGAGCACGTCAGATCGTCAAGTCGTCAAGTCGACTTGACGATTTAACGACTTAACGACTTGACGCTTCAACGGGCTAGGGTGTGGCCATTTTTTATGGCCAATCAGACGATTGCCCCGGAAAATCAGAGCCGCGACCGTCAGGGAGCGACAGGCGTTATTTCCGCATTGTCGCACGGATCGCTCCCTGACGGTCGCGGC
>WQYP01000151.1 GCA_009781185.1 Phycisphaerales bacterium
ATGACGGTTACGTCTTCCATGACTGTACCCTCCAAGCGGAAATCGTCCTGCCGCATCGGCTTCCGTGCCGGTGCGGACATTCTGAGCTTGCCTTGATTATCGACCGTTTTCGCAAACGAAAATAGGGGGAACAGCAAGATGGCCATGCGGGGCTTTTTGGGGAGAAGCAGTTTAGCCGTTGATCGAAGATCAACGCTCGCGGGGTTATTCGGATAAGCTCTTAAAGACGGGCGCGGAGGTTATCCAGGACGTTCATGAAGTTGATGTAGGCGTCGTAGGGGGAGTCATCGGGAGAGGAACTGGTGGTAGGATAGGTGGACATATGAAGAAAGTGATCGGAGGCCGTGAGCTTCCGCCAGTCGTCGAGGAGGCGAGTGGCGGTAGATTGGCCTTTGACAGCAGATTCCAGTTTGTAAAGTTCGGCGGCAGCGTTCTGTTGCATGGCGTTGCCGAGCCAGGGAGCCAGCGTGTTAGCCCCCAGCTCTGCCGAGGGTTGACGGACACCAGAACTCCAGCAGATCGGCTCCGGAATGCTCAGCGATCCAGCGGAATGCTGCAGCGCATCGGCCGCGGCAATTTCGCTGGGAAGAAGAAATTTGTGATTCGCGGCCAAGAGTTTCGAAGGAAATTCACGGAGGAACTCAAGGGGGGCAATGGATTCCAGCGGAAGAAAAAGATTGCAAAGTTGCCCACCGATTTGCGAGACTGCCTGAACAAAGGATTCCGCTCGCCCATCACCCCCCAACTCTGCCGGAGGTTCGGCCTGGGGGAGGGACAAGCTATTGGAAAGTGTATCGTTACGAAGGAGCAGCGCAAGGTTCGCATTTGGGCCGCGATAGAGAAACGCTGCACTGCGATTCGCCAGCAGCGGTAAAGCCCCCTCGGCAAGAATCGCGGCAAAGTTCTGCTTCGCCGCAAATTGAGCAATAGCGTCGGAATAAATCAGTTCGGTATTCCGGAAAACGCTGGGCGATTGCCCGAAGAGCCGCTTCATCACGGCGCGATGAAGCGACACCTGATCGGCAAACTCAGTAGGAGAGTAGAGCGAGGCGAGCGAATGGTGATAAGTTTCGCCAAGAATTTCAACACCGCCGGAGTTAGCCAGAGCGTGGAGATTCCGCATGACTTCAGGAGCATGAGCTTCGAGTAATTCAACACCAGTCCCGGTGATAGAAAGAGCAAACCGAAAACGCCCATGATGCTTTTGAATCAGTTCGAGCAGAATTTGCGTGGCGGGAAGATAACAGCCGCCAGCGATCTGTTCGATCGCCCGTGCGTGGTGGGCGTGGTCATCGAAGTAAGCGGAGCTGGAATCGAAGGCCGTATACCTGCGTAACCGAAACGGCTGATGGATTTGAAAATATAAACAAATCGCAGGCATGCGCATAAAGTACAACACACGAGAGGTGAGGTCTAGAGAAGAATAAAAGTTTTAAAGAATAAAAGGAATGTAGCGACCCCGCTTTGCGGGGTGGGTGGGGGAGACTATGCTTTTATTCTTTTCAACTTTTATACTTTTGACGTCATCATCATAATATCCTTATGAAAATCACTTCTCTTACCACTCGCCTCCACTCTCGCCGTTACGAGTCCAATCTCCGAAACTCCCGGCATCCCTGGAAAGAGAAACACGCCCTCCTCGTCTTCATCACCGCGGATACAGATGGTGGTGGAGGTAGTGGTGAGCACACCGGCGTCGGCGAAGCCTGGTGCGAAAACGGCTCCACCGAACCGCTAGCCTTTTTCATCGAACGCGACCTCAAGCCGCTGGTCATCGGCCAACCGCTGAACCCGGAAACAATCTCCACTCGCCTGCTCGAAACCGACGCCATGTCCAACAAAGGCGGTTTCCTCTACGCCGCCGCCAGCGCCATCGACATCGCCCTCCACGACGCACTCGCCCGCTCCCAAAACAAACCCCTCTACCAACTCCTCACCGAAAAAATCGAAAATGGGGGGGGGCAAAAATCAAAAATCAAAAATCCCTCCGTCCCCGTCTACTGCTCCTCCGGCATGTATGGCGACAACTACACCCCTTCCCATCTCGCCCACGACATGTCCACCGCCTTCCACCAAGGCTTCTGCGGCGTCAAAATCAAAGCCGGCGGCGCACCACTCTCCGAAGACATCGCCCGCGTCCAAGCCCTCCGCACCGCCCTCGGCCATTCCCCTCGCCTCATGGTCGACGTCCTCTGGTCACTCAACGTCCCCCAGGCCATCGCCCTCGCCAAAGCCCTCAAACCCTTCAACCTCCACTTCCTCGAAGCCCCCACCGACCGCCACAACCTCCCCGGCTGGCAGCAAATCAAAAACGAAACCCACCAACCTCTCGCCGGCCCCGAAATCGAGCACGGCCTCCACAACTTCCAAAACTTCCTCCCACTCGTCGCTTTCCTCCAAGCCGACGCCATTGTCTGCGGCGGCCTCACCGAACTCCAAAAAATCAACACCCTCGCACTCGCCCACCAAAAACCCCTCTCTCTCCACTGTTCCGGCTCCGCCGTTGCACTCGCCGCCAACGCCCATTTCGCCGCCGCCATCCCCAACGCTGACGCCCTCGAATTCCACCTCCTCCACCAATCTCTCTTCGACAAACTCTGGCAATCCGGCTACAAAATCGCCAACGGCCACCTCCACCTCCCCCTCACCCCCGGCCTCGGCCTCCACCTCGCCCCCAACGACCCCACTCTCCGCAGCATTATTTAGAGCATTTTTCACTCGCCCGTAGCGTTTTGGAGCCCCGCATGGCAATGCGGGGCTTTGGCTCTCGCTTCCTGCGCATGTCATCACGCCACGACCACATGAAAAATGCTCTAAGGACCCGCGACAAAATAAGTTGACTCATTTGAATAACAGAGCCGCGAGCGTAAGCTCGCGTAGTCATGAGCCCCCCCCTCCTATCGCACTGCGCGAGCCTACGCTCGCGGCTCTGTTTGTCCCGTATCATTTCAAATGAGTCAACTTGGCTTCGGTCGCAAAGGACAATGCGAGTTGATGCTCAGATTGTTTATTCTGCCGCGATTCTGTCATCCGTGCACGCCGCCTACTTGCCACTCCATACCGTTTGGGCCTACCCCTTCTTTCAGACTTCGCCTCGCGACGAACGCCCTTGGGTTCAGCTATCCTTCACCTCCATCTGGTTGGAGCGGGATTCGCACCCGCCAGTACTCGAACATGCACGGCATACACGCAAAGCCCCGCATTGCCATGCAGGGCTCCATTTGACGCCTATGACACAAAAGATGGCCACACCCATGCGATAATTTGTTTTCTGCGAGCGATCAGAAGTCGTACGTTACGCCGATGACGAGCCTCGTGTCGTTGTGTTTCGCTGGCGGACGCGTTGTCGAATCAAAATCGTCTCGGAATAGGAATCGCAGCCCAACCCCTCGCGCAATCTCCGGCATCTTCAGGTTTAACGCCGTCTCGCTCGAGACCTGATACCTTGACAAATCCGTTAGGCCGTTGGTGTAAACGACGTCTTGCGTCAAATTCGCTCGTTCGTTGAACGTGTACTGTGCGCGTAAGCCGACGAGGCCAGACAGGTCGGTGTGCGATGTTCCATCAAAAAAACTTTCACACGTAACGCCAGGTCCGGCACGCAGGTCCGCTTCCAGCTTCTCGCCCTTCCACAGCTTGTATCCCAGACCGACCGCATCTTGCGACCGGAACGAAATCCCCTTGATGCCGTCGTAAACGTTGTGACTTTCCGCGAACACCAACCAGCGGTCCATGTTCCACTCCGGCAACGAACGCTTGTAGATGTTATCGTTGTAAAACCGCTGTGCCGACGGCTTGCCATCCGTGATGGAATATTCCCCGCCGACCCGCAACGACAAGTCCGACGGGCCGCTCTTGAAGTTGAATCCCAGCTCTCCCGCGAATGCCGTCGACTCGGTGTTCCCGGTCGTGTTGACCAGTCCGAGCACCAGCGTATTTTTCCAGTGCGGCCCAATCGGCAGCCAGTACGGCTCCCAATTCAACACCGGAGGCGCCGGCTCGGCCGCCTTCATCACCACCGGTCCCACCGTCGGCTGCGGCGCCACCGCTGCGGTTTCCTTCCAGCTCGTTCCGTCCTTCGCCGGCGCCAAAAACACCTGCCGCGTCTCACCTGCCGCGTTCACCACAGACACTTCCTCTTCGCTCCACATAGATTTCACCGCGGACTTCTGAATCGTCACATGTCCCGCATGTTTGGTCGCCATCTCGACCGTGTCTGCCGTGACTTTCTCGATCTTGCCGGTAAGCTTATCCCCATCCTCCATCACCACGGTATCGCCAAATGCCCCCCTCCCCCCCCCCACACTCATCACTGCCAGCGTCATCGCAGTCAACACACATGCTTTGCGAACAAACAACATCAGACCTGCTCCTTTCGAAAACAACAGTCGGCAAATAGCTCAGCTCAGGCACAATAGACACTTGCCCCTGACGCTGTCAATCCCCCAACCATATAGCCCCGGCTTTAGCCGGGATCGTCAGGGAGGAGGTGCAAGGACGTCATATTTGGTGAGCTGATGCGGGATAGGCGTAAGGGGAATGTATCCCGGCTAAAGCCGGGGCTATATGTTGAAGCCACGATCAATGCACACCATTTTCCGCGAGCCAGCGTTCGGCGTCGATGGCGGCTTTGCAACCCATGCCGGCGGCGGTGATGGCTTGACGATAGACCGCATCGGCGCAGTCGCCGGCGGCGAAGACGCCTTCGACGCTGGTCATGGAACGGAAGCCGTTCTTCAGCACGACGTAGCCCTTGTCGTTGAGCTCGACCTGGCCGACGAGGAATTTGGTGTTGGGCGTGTGGCCGATGGCGACGAACATGCCGCGGGCTTCGAGGGTCGAGCTTTGGTTGGTCTGGAGGTTTTTGACTTGGACGCCGGTGACGCCGTCGGTGTCGTTGCCCAGAACCTGTTCGACGACGGAATGCCACACGGGGAGGATTTTGGGATTTTGGAGGGTGCGTTCGGTCATGATTTTGGAGGCGCGGAGAGTGTCGCGGCGATGAACGAGATAAACGCGACTGGCGAATTTGGTGAGGTAGGTGGCCTCTTCGCAGGCGGAATCGCCGCCGCCGACGACCACCAGCGGCTGATTACGGAAGCGAGGCAACGCGCCATCGCAAACCGCACAGGCAGAAACGCCCATGTTCTCGAACTGCCGTTCGGAAGGCAGGTCTAGGTAATTCGCTGAGGCGCCGGTCGCGATGATGACCGCATGGGTTTCGGTGACGATCTCAGGGTCGCCGTTGAAGTCGTCAATGTGGTGGATTTTGAAAGGGCGGTCGGAGAGGTCGATCTTGGAAACGAAATGTGTTTTGACGCGTGTACCGAAGCGTTCGGCCTGTTCCTGGAGGGTGCTCATGAGTTGTTGTCCGTCGACGCCGTGGACGAAGCCGGGGAAGTTTTCGATTTCGGAGGTGAACATGAGTTGTCCGCCGGGCATGCGTTCGCGCGTGAGGCGGTCGCCTGCAAGCACAAGCGGTGCGAGCGAAGCACGCGCGGCATAAATGGCGGCCGTCCAGCCGGCGGGACCAGAGCCGATAATGACAACCTTTTCAATATTGCTGTTGGACGCGGGCGGCATAGATGCGATCCTTACGAAAGAAAAAAGCCTTGCAGAGATGCCCATCATACCAGAACGCTCTCACGTTGGCCCCGGCTCCACCCCGCAAAGCGGGGTCGCTACCTTGCGATCCCACGCAAGGCTATTGACGCGGTAAATCCGGCAAACTATTCGGACGATAACCAGATAACAAACCGATGGGGCAACTGGTGCATAAAAACGGCATGTGCGATGGCTGATCCCGGCAAAACAAAAGAACAGATCAACGATCTCGACCTCGACCGAGAAATGGAGTCGGTGCTCAATCCCAAGAAAAGTGATGCCAGGCGGCCGAAGCGGAAGGAGCCAGACGCCGTTACTGGGACGTCCGAGAAAAACCAATTGCCGCCGGAGGCGATACCGCCATTCCGGCAAGTGTTGAAGTACTTGGCGAAGGTGATGCTCTCTCCGATCATTCGCCCGATGGGCTATTCGAAAAAGAAATACACGTTTGGAGGCGGCGTGATTGAAATGAAGCGGCCGTGGTGGTGGCTGCTGCTCGATGGGCTCCTCGCACGGCTGTTACTCGCGCCGGTCATCTTGGCGATCTTCTTGATCATGATGGTACATGCGAACACGCATCCGGTACGTGTGTATGCTTCGATAACGCCGTCGTCGCTGGGGTTGTATTTCAAACAGGTGCAGTTGGTGACGGTGGATGAGCAGGTGTTGAGGGCGTGGTACGTTCCGCCGCTCTCGGTCGTGGAGATGGCGTTGGATCCTGCGACGTCTTCGCAGCAATGGCCGGCGGTGGTGCTCTGCCACGGGATGGGGGCGACGCAGGAGCAGTATTTGCCGCTGGCGGAGCGGTTGCATCAGGCGGGCTTTGCGGTCCTGATGGTGGACATGCGAGGCCTTGGCGCCAGCGATGCGGCAGGGGTCACGTACGGATTGCGGGAGCCATTGGATGTATTGGCGGGAGTGCAGTATCTGCGGGAGTTGCCGAATATCGACAGCAGCAAGGTCTGCGTGGTCGGCCGGGACATCGGGGCGATGGCGGCGCTTCAGGAGGCAAGCTTGGATTCAACGGTTGCGGCGGTGGTGGCGGACGGAATGTGGCCGCGGTTTGAAGATCGTGCACAAAACATCTTTTCCCAGCCAGGCGGGTGGAGCCTTCCGACGGGGTGGCTGGCGTCGTTATACACGGCGGCGTTCGAAATAGCCGTGAGAGATCACGTGCAGCGACTGGACCCGATGCCAGCGGTACGACGCCTCGGCTTGCGGCCGGTGCTTTTCGTGGCGAGGCTGGGGGACCCATTTGTGCCGATACGGGGAGTGATGGAACTGGCGACGAGCGCGGGCGTGCAGCATGAGATGATGGTGGCGGAGGTCGAGACAGGGCACGGAGACTTTGAGAATCGCGTGAGCGAGTTCCTGATGCAGGCCACAGGCCGGAAGGGCGTGCATGCCAATGAAAATCGAAAAGTCCCGGAAAACGCCGAATAGTCCCAACGCTTGGCGCATTGTCACACGATGCTTTTAGGGTTCCCGGCTAACGGCGACACTTCCACCGTTCTGAGCGGATTCACAAGCGGCATCTCCACGGAGAAAGTCGCTCCTTTCCCCAATGTCGATCGCACCTCAATCCTCGCTCCCAACATATTTGCCAACTCCGCCGAAATGGCCAATCCCAGTCCTGTTCCCGAATGCTGCCGCGTTACCGAGCCGTCTAATTGGCGGAATTTTTCGAAAATCAGCTTTTGATCCTCTGCCGAGATTCCCGGTCCCGAATCCGTCACCGATATTCGCACCGCACCGACCACATCCACCTGCTCCTGCCCCTCCGTCTTGCTCAACACATTTCGCGCATCGATTCCAATCGTCCCTTCCGCCGGTGTAAACTTGATCGCATTCGACAGAAAATTGTACAAAATCTGCTGAAATCGTCCCGGATCCGTCGTAATCAACGGCATATCCGGCGCCACCGACATCTGCAATTCGATATTCTTTTTTTGCGCCAACGGCCGCATGAAATTCACCATTGCCTCGCATACATCCGCCACATGTACACGTTCCTCCCGCAGCACCAGCTTGCCTGCCTCGATCTTCGCCAAATCCAGCAGATCGTTGATCAACTGAAGCAATTGCGTCGCACTGGTCTTGATGTTCTCCGCATAGCGCTGCTGTTTCGGATCCTTCGTCGTCGCCGAGAGCAGATCGGCAAACCCGATGATCGCATTCAACGGCGTTCGCAACTCGTGCGTCACGTTCGTGAGAAACTCCGACTTCATCCGATTCGCTTCAAACAAATCCACATTCGATTGCGCTAACTCGCCTACACGTGTGTCCAGCGATCGGTTCGTCGCTTCCAGTTGATCCTGTGACGCCTGCAGCGTTGCGAGCATCGTGTTGAACGTTTCGGAGAGATGCTGGAATTCGTCGCCTGTGGAGATTGCCGAGCGGATTTTCAAATCGCCCTGTGCTACTTTTTCCGCGGTGTTTTTCAGCACTCTAACCGGCTGGAGGATCAGGCGGCTGGTGATGAGATAAAACACCACGATCGCCAGCGTCCCGCCGAGCATTCCGGAGACCACGATCACGATGCGATTCAGGAGCAACTGATTTTCGTCCGTCTGGTAAGGCACATCCACCCGCACGACCCCCACCACCGGCCAACTCGCCGGCGCCGTCGTGGATGCTTCCACCGCCCCACCTTTTCCCTTCGCTTTCGATGACGCGACCTTCTCGGAACCGCGACCCTCCGGGATCGACGGCTTCGTGGCGGCCGGCCGCGGCACAAGCCACGCCGTGTACTCGGTATGACACTTGATGCACGACGGATCGAGTCGGATCGCTGCCGCATAGCGATACACGCGGGTCTTCTCGCCGTTTTTGTCTGTCAGCGTGAACATCTTTCCGAAGTCGGGTTCTGTCTCCTGCTGCCGCTTGCGGAATTCTTTCAAGGCTTCGTTGGCAATCGCATCCTGACCCGCCTCCGTCTCCGGCGGAAATCCTTCGGTCGCGGACGGAGCTTTGTAAATTCGGGGGCGAGTGTACTTCGCCTCCGTCAACGTCACACTACTCCACTCCCTGTCTGTGCGAGGGGGGGCTGTCTGTGTCTGCCTGTGGCTCATTTCGTCGTTCGAACTTTGAACGGGATTTGAATTACCCTCTTCTGGCTTCTGGCTTCTGGCTTCTGGCTTCGTCGTCGCCCCGAAGTGTATCTCGCGGAAATGCATATCTGCCGCCTGACGTGCCACCTTGATGTTCGGCTGACCCGCCAGTTCCTCCATCCGCTGCCACGGAACCGCCAGTGCCCCCGCAATGATCACCAGCACCGCCAATCCAAAGAGCAATTGGCACTTCGCCGCCAGCGAGATCGTGATGCTTCTCTTCTTCGCCATAAGCGTATGGTATCGTTAAATCGTCAAGTCGTTAAATCGTCAAGTCGTTCACGACTTCACGATTTCACGATTTCACGATTTGACGACTTAACGACTTAACGACTTAACGACTTAACGACTTAACGACTTAACGATTCAGGCATTCTCCGCCACCCGGCTGTGCAGATCCCAATGCAGGGCCAGGTAATACCCGAAAATCGCCCCCGGCACTCCCGCACTCATGTAATCAATCGGCAAGGCGTTGCCGAAATACAACCCCGCATGTCCGGGATAAACGATCGCGTATCCAGCCGTCAACCAGTACCCCGCCGCCGCCGCTGCCGGAACCGACAGGAACAGCGCTGCCGCCGGCACACGCGGAAAAGCGTAATAGACCAATAGCGTCGAGACGAAGAACGCCGCGAAACAGCCAAACAGCGCCTGGCCCTTCGATTGTGCCTGGAGCACCAGGAACAACACCAACGCTCCCAACACCGCATTGACAACAAACGCCAGCACCATCGCCGCCACTCGCGGCAGATTCAGCGTTCCCACCCGCTTCGCTACCCATATCGCCGTCCCAAGCGTCTCCGATTTCGGCGGCCCTTTCGCCAAATCCACCCCGGTCCGCGTCAGCCAGCGTACATTGGCAAAAAACCGATCATGCAACGCCCTCGCAAACCGCTCTGCCACCACCAGCACAATCCCCCACAAAATCGCTTCGATCGCCATCATCCGGAAATCCCGCGCATAAGTTTCCCCCCCCCCCAATTCCCTCAACTCCGCGTGACGAATCAGCATGTAAATCGTTCCGCCGCGAATGCTCAGCCCCGCCATCCCCATCAGCGCACAGCACAACCCCATGTGCGGCGTGTCCGGATGCACCAGCAACGCCGATATCCCCGTGGCAATCACGAGCAACCCCGCCAGCACCAATCCCGCCACCAGCGGATGCGACGCCCCCCCCCCCCCCCCCCCCCCCCCCCCGACCAACCCACTTTCAATCAAACACATTTTCCTTCTTACTTCACAACACTCATAACTTATTATTTTTTTTTTCTTTA
>WQYP01000152.1 GCA_009781185.1 Phycisphaerales bacterium
GGGGGGCGACCCTGGGGTTGGGGGGCGCCCCCAACCGCCGCCCCCCCCCCCCCCCTACCGCCGTCGCCAAGACCGTTGCCGCAAACAAAACGGAAAGACGTTTCATGAGGCACTCCTATGAAAGGATCACGATTCGTAAGACGCTGATAGGCGTACATGGTGCCAGAAATCGTAACGGGTGGCAACTGGCGGACGGACCTGTTTTTGATTCAGATTCCGAACATAGTATCATTCCATTCGATTTCTCAGAAATGGAGGAAAGTGATGGCATTTCAGACAGCATTTCGGTTTCTGCCTTATAAGGATGCGTCGGGGAATCAGCGGGCGAATCCGCCGGCGGAGCGGATTTATGGGCCGATCAGCTCGATCGGGCCGTTGACGGTTTGCGCGTATGTGGTGGAGACGAAACAGGGATTGGTGGTGGTGGATACGGGCTACGATAAGGATGGTGATTTGCTGGCGAACAATATGCGGTCGCTGGGACTGGACCCGTCGACGATCCAGGTGATCCTGCTGACGCATTTTCATTTCGATCATGCCGGCGGAACGTCGCGACTGCTGAAGCTGGCGCCCGCGGCGGAGGTGATGGTGCACGAAAAAGATGCGGATACGGTGGAGGCGGGAAAGTGGAAGGATCGCGCGGGATATCCGGGAGTGAAAGTCACGCGGCGATTGAAGGATGGAGATGTGATAACGATCGGCGGTGTGGCGTTTAAGACGGAGCATGCACCGGGGCAGTCGCCGGGGGAGGTGGTTTATTTGGTAACGGTGGATGGGCCGGACGGGCCGTGCCGGGCGATTTTCGCGGGGGATGCGACGGGGTTTAAGAATGGGGTAGCGGAGCTTGAACGGCTCGGGTATCCGGGCGTGTGTGCCGACTTCCGCACAACGGTGGAAAAGTTCCGCAAGATGGCGTTTGATTTATATCTAGGCGGGCATCCGCACCAGGTGTTCAACGAGGCACGGGCGGATGGGAATCCGTTTATCACGCGGGAAGAGTGGTTGAAGCTGGTGAACGGTCGGGCGAAGGAGTACGAGGAGTTCGTGAAGAAGTATCCGAAGTATCTGACAATTTTCGGATGACGCGGGGTTGGATCGCATGTTAATGAAAATAAGCCCAGGGACTGCAGTCCCTGGGCGTGTGTGTTTATTTTCTTATTTTTTCTTTTCTTATCTTTCCGAGGCCGTCGCCGGGGTGAAGCGGAACTTTTGCCCGCCGATCGCCGCCTGGGCCATCAGGCCGCCCTGTGGCAGCGTAAAGACCGCGACGCCTTTGCTGTAGTCCGCCGTCGCGGCCGCTCCTTTCGACGCCGCGATCGCCGTCGCACGCGCATCAAATTCCAGCGTCCCTGCCTTAAAGTTCGCCAGCGACTCCTCATTCTGGAAGAAAATGATCTGAGCAAATTTCTGACCGCCTACCTGCGCTCCGATTGAAGCCTGCGATACATCTGCATATCCGATGAACCGTCCTCTCTGGAACACTTCTCCGTTGCCATGTGCTCCGCCGACGACGAGCGCCCCTGACGTGACCTCCGGGAATATCGCATAGCCTTCCGCCGTCGTGAAGAAGCGATCCATCGATGGGTCCTTCTTCTTAAAGTCATCGATGACCGCCTGCGACTGCATACGCGTCTGCGCTCTTTCCTCCCGTGTCCCCGGATTCGGCGTTGATCCGCAGCCCGTCGCCAATCCGATCGCCATCATCATTCCCGCTGCCGCTGCCAACCGTAATGTCTTCATGCTTTGCCCTTTCAAAAAAACTTTCCGCGCAAATGTCGCACTTGTGAGCGTACATCGCAATGCCCATCTTTGTGCAAAAAGCCTACCAAACTTCACGGAATCGTGGAATGAGTCTCCCCTCCCTCCCTCGAAGAGCAGGTCGCCGACCTGAAGCAGAAAAAAGTCCTCCGCGCCATCGCGCCCGTCCGCCAATATGCTGGTATCGCTCCGATCTCTTCCGACGGCAAATGGGCTCTCCCCCAGCGGCAAACCTGTCGCTCACTACATCGAACCGGAACTCCTCGACTTCACCGGCTACATGCAGGGCTACGAGCCGCAAGGCGCCAGCGACATGTATTATCTTTTCAATCCGGAAAATGGCCGTTCCTGCTCCGTGACTTTCGACAACCCCGATAAGGATTCCGAATGCCCGTTGCTCTCCGTGATAGAAAAATTGGCAAACCCAGCGGAATTCCCCGCCTTCATTCATCGACCCTGCCATCCTTTTTCCTCTATAATGTCTTTTTCCGTTCCATGTATGCAAAGGACTCAACACATGAATCCCTTCACTCAGCTCGACCCCGCTCTCTGGCAAGCCATCAGCGACGAAACTCAGCGTCAGGAACAGACCCTTGAGCTGATCGCTTCGGAGAACCACGTTTCGCCTGCCGTTCTCGCCGCCGCCGCCACGCCTCTGACCAACAAGTACGCCGAAGGCTACCCCGGCAAGCGTTACTACGGCGGCTGCCAGTTCGTCGATGTCGTCGAAAATCTCGCCCGCGATCGCGCCAAGCAACTCTTCCATTGCGACCACGTCAACGTCCAGCCGCATTCCGGTTCTCAGGCCAACCAGGCCGTCCTGCTCGCCGCCCTGCAGCCGGGCGACACGATCATGGGACTCCACCTCGACCACGGCGGACACCTCACCCACGGCAAAAATGTCAATCTGTCCGGCAAATGGTTCAAAGCCGTCCATTACACGCTCGATCCCCAAACCGAACGCATCAACATGGCTGAAGTCCGCAAGGCCGCCCTCGAACACAAACCCAAACTCATCATCACCGGCGCCTCTGCTTATCCGCGTTTCTGGGAGTGGTCCGCCTTCGCCGAAATCGCCAAAGAGACCGGCGCCCTGCTGATGGCCGACATCGCTCACGTCGCGGGCCTCGTCGCCACCGACCTGCACGAATCGCCCGTCCCCTACGCCGATTTCGTCACCACCACCACGCACAAAACTCTCCGCGGACCACGTGCAGGCATGACCATGTGTAAAGCCGACTGGGCCAAGAAAATCGACTCCGCCGTCTTTCCCGGGCTCCAGGGCGGCCCACTCATGCACATCATTGCCGCCAAGGCCGCCGCCTTCCATGAAGCCCTCCAGCCCAGCTTCAAAACATACTCCCAGCAGATCCTCCGCAACGCCAAAACACTTGCAGAAGAATTCATGCGTTTAGGCTACCGTCTCGTCACCGGCGGCACCGACAACCACCTCATGCTCATCGACCTCCGCGGCAAAGACCCCAACCTCACCGGCGCCGCCGTCGAAGGCTGGCTCCAGTCCGCCGGTATCATCGTCAACAAAAACATGGTCCCGTTCGACACCCGCAAACCGATGGAAACCTCCGGCATCCGCGTCGGCACCCCCGCCCTCACCACCCGCGGCCTGAAAGAGCCCGAAATCAAACAAGTCGCTGCCTGGTTCAATCGCGTGATTGATTCCAAAGGCGACCCCACCCAGCTCGCCGCCATCAAAGCCGAGATCGAAGAGTTCACAAAGAACTTCCCGCTGCCACACCTGAAAATCGAAGCCACATAACTATTCCTGGAGCTCTCGCATAGATTGAAATATGGCAGCAATGTCGAAGGCATCCTCCTTCTCCAGCTTATCGAGGCTCTCCTCCGGGCTTTCCTTATCAATTGGGTCAAGTTGCAATATCAGTTTCAGGGTGAGCCACATGAGCTCAGGATCCGCATGCTCCGGGGCATCGAGATACAGACGCTTGGCCTCGATGATTTCCGCTAACATGCCATCGTCGGCCGACTCAAGAGCCTTACTAAGGGCTTGTTTAAGATTCATGGGGGCCTCTTTTGATGTGTGACCAATGAAGCAGAACACGGCGTCGCAAAAAAGAAGGGAGCGGCACCGCAATCCGCGCGCTCAGAGGCTCTAGCGAAGCCCGCACACCAACGAATCACGGGCCACTCCTTTCACTTGTTTTTCTCACTTACTCTTGACGCTGCCCACTCAGGATTCTAAATTCTAAACTGTGACTGGGAAACAAACTTCCTATCGGGTGAACCATGAAATTCGAGGACATCCCGACACCCGCGGTCTATCGTCTGAGTTTTTATCTGCGGCAGCTCGAGGCGCTCCTGCAGGCCGACAAAAATACCATCTCCTCCAAACAACTCGGCGAAGCGCTCGGATACTCCGACGCCCAGGTGCGAAAAGACCTCGCTTATTTCGGACAGTTCGGCCATCCCGGCATCGGATACCGCGTCGAAGAATTGATCTCGCACCTGCGGAAAATCCTCGGCACCGACAAAATCTGGAACGTGCTGCTCGTCGGCGTCGGCAACCTCGGCCGTGCTCTGATTGCTTATCGCGGATTCCTTCGCAAAGGCTTCCAACTGACCGCCATTTTTGACGCCGACGAACACAAGGTCGGCCAAGCCTTCGGCGACCTGATCGTTTCGCCGATGGAAAAGCTTCCCGAAATCGCCGCGCGCGACAATATCAAGCTCGCCATCCTGGCCGTTCCCGCCGACGCTGCTCAGCGTGTCGCCGAATGGCTCGTCTCAGCCGGAATCCGCGGCATCCTGAACTTCGCGCCCGTTAACATCACGGTGCCGCAGGATGTGAGCGTGCAGAGCGTCGACCTGGCCGTGCAGCTCGAGCAACTGAGCTTCAAAATGTCCCTGGGAGACACGGACGAAGTATAAAAGTTAAAAGGTAAAAGTTAAAAGGAGTGAGTTCCAGTCCCTTTTACCTTTTAACTTTTATTCTTTTAACTTTTTGAGTGCTTCGGTTGCCAGAGCGAGCTCTGGAATCGGTTGGCTCTTCGCCAGGTACTGCACGTTTTGCAGATGCAGGCGAGCTAACTCCGGCTGACCTGTCTTGGAATAGCCGATGCCCAGGTGATAATGCACGGCGGCGTTGAGCCGAAGCGCCGGCAAGACGCGGGCGATCCGCTGTGTGCCTGCCGGCGCCTTGCCCGAAAGAATCTCAATCCAACCCAGCGTGTCCTGGAATGCTGGGATTTGCGGGGCTTTGTCCACTGCCGGTTGAATGGTTGAAAGTGCTTGTGCCAATGTTGCCTTGTTGGTCGGGTCCGATGCACAGAGCGTGTAGGCCAGATTGTTCGCCGCCAGCAAATTGTCCGGTTCCATCGCTTTGACCTGCAGATTCAGGGCGACAGCTTGGTCGAGTTGGCCCAGTTTTTCGTGGAGACCCGCGATCGTCGCCAGAAGAGCCGGACGATTCAGGGAAATCAACGGCTCAAGCGCTGCAATCGCCTCTTCGTTCCTATCTCGCAGCGACGCTTGTGACGCATATACAATCCGCACGCCCGGCGCCACCGGCTTGCCAGCCTTCAACTGCAAGGCAAAAGCATCAAGAATTGTTTTGGCCTGCGTATCGCGGCGCAGTTCGCTCAGCGATTCGAATCGCTGAATCTGCGAAATCGTCAGCGGTGTGCCGGTCGATTGGTCCAGTTGGTCCAGCACCGCCAGCGCGTTCGTGAACCAGCCGATTTCCAACAGGCGCTTCGAGAGGGCTACCTGTCGCAATCTCGTGAGCCCCCGGCTCTGCCGGGGGTTTTTGCTTTGGGCCTCCGTAGCAACGTTCACACCGGCCGAACCCCCGGCAGAGCCGGGGGCTAACTCCATATTATCCTTGCCGCGGGACGCTACCTGCGACAGCAGCGTCTCGATATCGCCGGGAAGCACACGTTGATTCTTCTCGATATCACTTGCATGTGCCTTTTGCTGCTCCGGCGACAGCACCGACAGCACCGCGTAGACCGTTGACGGCTGTCCCGTCGCAAGCAACGATGCCGCCTGACTCTCCGACAGTCCCCCCCCTTCTCCGCCGATCAACCGTAGCGTCGTCGCCGCATACACTGGCGAAGCGTCTGGCACCGCCCCCTCTCCTACCGCCAGCGACGCCAAGTCGCCCTTATTGTTCAGCAGGTGCAGCATCGCGATATCCATCGCCGCCGCCTTGCGGCTCTCCGGATCGAGCATTTCCAACAACCGGACCGCTTCATCGTAATCACCGGACTCGCGTGCCGCGGTCGCCGCCAGCACGGTCCAGTTGCGATAGAGCGGTGTGTTGGTGGGGAACATGGCTGCCTGTTCTTTGGCGATAGCCAGCGCTGCCGCGGGATTGCCGACACGGAGGTAAGTCTGGAACAGCGCCGGTTTGAGCAGTGAATCGATCGTCGCCTTTTTGCCGGCATTGGTAATGGCTTGTTTCAGGCCTTCGATCGCCGCGTCGTGGTCGCCGGCCGACACGTTCAGCGACGCCAGTTCCGCCGCCGCCGCGGGATACTCCGACGCATACACAGGAATACCCGCAAGCATCTTCTTCGCCTCGTCGAAACGCCCGACCTTCATCCAGCCCTGTCCGATCATGAGCATCGAAGCGAAATCCTCGGCGTCAGGCGAAGCACTCATCGCCGCCAGCGCGGCAGTCGCTTCCTTCAGCAGCCCCAGCGAAATCAAAAGCTTCAACCTCGCATTTTCCGCCAAGCCCTTCTCCGTCTCTCCCAGCGACCGCAATTCCTCCAGCGTTCGGAACGCCGCGGGCTCATCGCCCGCCTTCGCTTGCGCTTCCGCCAGCCCCACCCGATACTTCGGATTTGCCGGCAGCCTTTCCGTCAACTTCGCCGCCTGATCCGTCAGAGAGTTGTCCAGCAGCAGTTGCACCAAGCCCGGCAACGCCTCCGCCGGAATATGCTCGTCGCCGGCGAGCGCCAGCAGCATCGCCTTCGCTCGCTCGTTCTGGCCGCGTTTTCGGAAATCCTCCACCGTCACGCTCCAGGCCGGGATGAAATACCGATCCTCGCGAATCTCCTGCGACGCCACCAGATTGGCCGCGTCGTTTTTGCCGGCACGTACCAGCGTCACCAGCAGTGCCCGCCGTGCCGGAGTGTACGCGCTGTTAAGCGACAAGGCTTTGCGAAACGCATCCTCCGCCGGCTGCAGGTTCCCCAGGTCCGCATTGATCAGCCCCAGCAGATGCCACACCTGCGGCACCCCCCCCCCGCCGCTGGAATTCGTCAACGGCACAATCAGCGACAACGCCTCCCCGGTATTCTTCTGACGCACTTTGCAGTTGATCAGCAGCAACTGCGCATCGAGATTCTTCGCATCGATCGCAGTGGCCTTCTGCGCCGTCGCCATCGCTTCTTCCAACTTTCCCTGCTCCAGCATCGTCATGCCGATGGCCACCAGAATGTGCGCCTGAGGGGGACCTGCCTCCTTCTCGTGTGCTACGAGATAGGTTTCCAGTTCCTTCTGTGCCGCCGCGTAACGTAAACGGTAGTCCGGCTGGTGCTGTGCATCCGCGATGATCGCGTTTGCCGCGGTGATCACTAGTTCCGGCGACATCGGGCCGTTCTCCTGGAACTGCCGATACAACGCCAACACTTCGGCGAACCGCTGATCCTGATACTGATACTGCAGCAGCAACTCCGCGGCGCGAATGTTCGTGGGGGCTTGATTGAGTGCGTTTTGCAGCAGCTCTGCCGCTCGTTCCCGTCGCCCCTCAGGGTCCGGCAGCGATGTGAGCTTCTGCCGCCCCGCATCCTCCGCTCCTGTATTTTGTACCAGGCTCGCCTCCTCAATCGCCGCCAACGTCCGACGCCGCTGATCGTCCATCAGTTCGTAGTACAGCCGATGCAACTGCGCCTGCGCTATCTCGTTCCGCGGCGTCTGCGGCATCTGCTCAAGCGACTCCAATTCCTGCGCAATCGACGCATCCACATCCGCCAACGACTGATCACTCAGCGGCCTGAGCGCCTGGCTCAGCTTCCGCTGTGGCGGACGCGTATGCGACTCTGCCAGAAGATCCAGTGCCTTGTCGTCCTGCGGGTTCTGCGTCAGCACTTCCTCGAGGTACGGCCGAGCGTCCGACTCCCGACCCGCGTCGATCAACGCTCTCGCCAGCAATCGTCGCACCTGGGCTCCCAGTTCGCCGTCGGGCTTCCGATCCATCGCTCGCCGCAAAAATCCCACCGCACGCGTCGAATCCCCGCGGCCCATCGCAATCTGCGCCTTGACCGCCAACTGCTTCGGCGAATTCGCATGGTAATAAAAAAGCCCTCCTCCTCCGACCAAAACCATCACGACTATCGCCGCTACCCAATACTGCTTTGCCATGAATCTGCTCCGAAAATAAAGTGCTTGAAGCCACAGAGGTCACAGAGTTTTTTCTTTGCCTTTTTTCTCTGTGATCTCTGTGTCCTCTGTGATTTTTTCATCATCGCAAGTTGTCGCGGATGTACGGGAAGGTCAGCGCGATCAACTGGTCCGTCCGGGCACGGGCAGCTTCCAAATCGCTGAAGTTGGTCATCGGCGTGGTGTAGCGGATCAGTGCCCCGGCCGCGTTCCGACACGTCAGGCCGTTCCATATGATCTGCACCTGCTGCCGGTAAAACGAAGATGTAAAGCCATCTCCACATTTGTAAAAGTACGCACAATACAGGTACTGGCCCGCAGACTCCCCACCACCACCAGCTTCCTTCACCATGACCACCAGTTCACGCAACGTCACCTTCTCTCTCCCCTCTCCCACCGTCCGTTCACCTCGGCTCAGAATCCGATGCCCTGCCCCCGACATGCACACATCCGGAGGATGCGTCCCCTTGCGATTATCTTCCGAAAACACCACGCACAACTGCACCCCCCCTCCAATTCCCCCTCCCCCCCTCGCGCCACTGCCCTCGTCGGTATACGTGCGATTCACATAATCCCGCGTCTCGAGCATTTGCATGTCGAATTCCGACAACTTGGTGCTCGTCGATACCCACACGCGATCGGCCGTCACGAACGTCGCGGGTATCGCTTTTCCCGCGAAGTCCGCCACTCGCATCGGCCGCTGCCCGGAAATCACCAGCAACGCCGTCAACGCGATCGCCGGCGCTACGATCGCCAGCAACTGAAACGTTCGCCAAGGCAATGCCGCCATCGTGGCATTCACGTCGCCCCCACCCCGCAAAGCGGGGTCGCTACATTCGCCTGTCCGTGAGGGGGAGGGGGGTCTGTGACTGTCTGTGGCTAATTCCCGTTCCGGCAATCGCAGCAACAGCGTCTCGAATCCAAACATGCAGCAGAATGCAATAATGAACACGACGAACCCCATCACCTCGTGGAGCCATCCGCCGGGACTTGCCGCTTGCAGATGCCCCATTCCCGCCGCCAAGGTCAGCGTTGCAATGCGTACGATATTCGCCGCCAGCGCCATGGGCACCGCCGAGAGCAGCAGCAGCAGACGCTTGTATCCCCGCAACTTGCACGCATACGTAAAGAGCGTCGCGAACGCCAGCAAACTGATCAGCGATCGCAGACCCGAGCAGGCATCCTCCACCGTCAGACTCTGATTGCCCTGCAGGAAAATCTCAGCCCCCCGCAGATAGACCGGCATTCCCAGCCCGCTGACGATCCCCATCGCCACGTTCGCCGCAAACATCTTCATCCGAAAATTAATGTCCCCGATCGCCACATCCGGCAGAGGCACCATGAACGCCAGAAACGCGATCGGAAACCATACCCTCCGCAGCATCGGCCAACCGCCCAGGTACAGCACGATCGCCGCGAGAAACGGACAGATCATGAATCCCGAGACAAATGTCACCCGCGCGTACATCGACGCCACGTGCAGCAGCAGCGCCCCTCCCAGCATCACCAGTCCCATCACCCGCGCTCCGCGCGTCGATTGCATCGGCAATCCGTGCCGCCAGACGATCAACCACGCCGCCCCCACCGCGATCGGCACAATCAACGGCCCGTGCGAGTAATACCCATGCACCGAATTCCACCGCTCCCACATCCGCCCAATCGTCCAGTAAAACACCCCACCCGTCGCCATCGTCAGCAACATCCCCGGCCAGACCAACTCCCGCGGCACCGAAAACCGCGCCGGCCTTCCAACCCGGTACCTCCCCCCCCCCCCCCCCCCCCCCTTAAATTTTTCCCTCCCCGCCGGTTCTTCCTCCCCCCCCCCCCCCGCCGAGCAACAA
>WQYP01000153.1 GCA_009781185.1 Phycisphaerales bacterium
ACATCAACAACCGCATTGCCTTGGACATGCTGCGTGACGCTCAAATGCCCGGTCGTATCCTGACCACGACTGCCCTGCACACAGAAAGAGCAGCTAAATGACCTGTAATGATGCTATAGTCTCCGCAAATCTGGTCTTTATTCAACTTGTCAACTTTCGCGATCAGCGTGTCCATACGCTGGTTGAAAGTTTCCCTGGTCATCACGCTGAAAGGGTTTTTGTGATGTTTGGGGAACTCGGTCTTAAAATATTCCAGGTCCTCCACCCACAGCCTGTTGCGCTCCGCGTCGTTCATGCTGCCGCAGATAATGATGTTTCGGGCGTGGTCGTTATATTTGAGCGTATCCGCGGCAGGCGTGTTCTCGCCTGCCGTGTTTCCGCTACAGCCGGCCAGTATCAAAATCAGCACAACCCATAAAGCGAACAGCGATCTCAGAGTTTTCATGTGGTGACTCCATATGAGGAGAAAAACTCTATTTGCGGGCGTCGCCATTCGCCAAGCGCCATTACTTCTGGCTTCCGGCTTCTGGCTTCTGACTACTGGCTTCTTCCGCCTTGATTTTGCCCAGGTACGACGGCAGTTCCACGCCGGCCATGGCGGCGACGTCCTGCATCGGCGGCAGAGCCTTCATCAGGCTGGAAATGAAGTTGGCGGTGGAGGAGCCTTTTTCGCCGCCGGCCCCCCCTCCGTCCCAGACGGTGATCCTGTCGATCTTGATGTTGCGGATGGCTTCGGTCTGGCGGGCGACGATCTCTTCGAGTTTTTCGATCATCAGCATGGTGGCGGCGGCCTTGGTGTCGCCGCCGGTGCTGGTGACCAGCTTTTGATAACCCTGGGCTTTGCCTTCCAGCAGGGTTTGGAGGCCCTGGGCTTCGGCCTGGTATTTCAGCAGGACGCCGTCGGCTTCGCCCTTGGCGATGCGGCGAATCTTCTCCGCCTCGGCTTCGGCTGCGATGATCACCTTCTGACGATCGATTTCTCTTTGTGCGATTTCCGCGGCGTTGAGCCGTTCCACTTCGGCCTTGTACTGAGCCTTCTGAATGGCGACCTCGGCTTCGCGCTTGGCGACTTCGGCGATCCGCTGCGCTTCGGCGGCACGAACGGCCAGGCGAGCGTTCGAATCCGCGATCTGGGCCTTCGCTTTGTTTTCGCCCTCCACGGCGGTCGATTCCTGATCGGCGACGAAGACTCGCTGTTCCGCGGCGGCCTTCTTTTCGCCGTTGATCGCATCGCGTTCCTGACCGGCGACGAACACACGCTGATCCGCGACGGCCTGCATCTTGCCCTTCTCCGCCTCCGCAAGATTCTGCATGATGCGAATCTCGCGAAGCTTTTTCGCCTCCGCTTCGCCGACCATCGCGGCGGTTTCCTGTTCGGCAACGTACACACGCTGATTCGCTTCGGCCTGCTTCTTGCCTTTTTCCGCTTCCGCCACGTTGCCTGCCACGCGGATGGTCATTTCTCGCGTGTTTTCAGACTCGCCGATGGCGCCCACCTTGGTCTGGAGGGCCACATCGACTTTCGCCTTGTTGATGGCTTCGGCGGCGGCTTTTTTGCCAATCGAATTGATATAGTTCGATTCGTCCGTGATGTCAATAATATTGACGTTGATCAGGTTCAAGCCGATCTTGTTGAGCTCGAGCTCGACGTTCTTTCGAATCTCAACGAGGAAACTTTCGCGGTCCTGGTTGATCTGTTCGATCGTCAGCGAGGCGACGGTCAGACGCAGCTGGCCGGTGATGATTTCCTTGGCCATGTCTTCGATGTTATTGGGCCTCAAGCCCAGCAGACGCTCGGCGGCGTTGACCATGATCGACGGCTCAGTGCTGATGCCGACCGTGAAGGTGCTCGGAACGTTGATGCGGATGTTCTGGAAAGAGAGGGCGTTCTGCAGCGGGATGCCGATGGTCATCGGCGTCAAGCTGAGGTAGGCGGAGTCCTGGATCAGCGGAACGATGAAGGCGGCGCCGCCGTGAATGCAGTGCGCGGAGCGGTTGCCTTTGACTTTCCCGTAAATCACCAGGATGCGATCGGACGGGCATCGCTTGTACATCTTCGCCAGGAGCAAAATGGTAAAGAAGATGATGAAGACGAGCACGACGGCGGAAATCGCCACGATCTGAAAATTGTTATCAGTCACTGCCAGGATGTTCATGGGCGAGATCATGTTCGTTCCTTATTTACGTTTCCGAAATCGTTGAATGATTTGAAGACACGCTAAAGCGTGAACTCCTTTGTTTGCTCGACGAGCAGGACGTCCGCCGCTTCGACGACCTTGACGCGTTGACCGGTTTTAATTTCGACGGCCGGGTCCTTGGCGCGAGCGTCAAAGACTTTCAGGGCGTCGCGGACGGTCAGTTGCACTTTGCCCACGCCGCCGGGGCGGATGACCAGATAGACCGAGCCTTCGATGCCGACGATGTCCTGGGGGTAAATGGTGCCGTCGCTTTGGAGCTTGCGTGAGGACTGGAAAATCTTGGCGATGATGACCATGGTCAGCACGCCCGCCAATGCCGCGATGATGACGGTGAATCCGGTTGTTTTGGCGTTTTGGAGCATGAGGTAGCCGACGAGTCCGAACATCAGGAGGAACGCGGTCATGCTGTGGATCGTGATGAGTTTGAGGGCGGCGACGGGCGAGTCGCCGTGGGACGCATCGGACATATCGACATCCGCGCCGTGATGATGGATCTCGCCACCCAACCCCATAACCATCAAGACGGACCGCAACAAAAATAGCCCTCCGCCCACAATCGCACAGCACAAAAATACGTTCTGCATGTTCAGCATATTGCACTGCCTTCCAGTCCGCTCGGGCCGCAAATGGAGCATTGTTTGACGTGGAAAACATAGTAACCGACATTGTGAAAAAAATGAAATGAAGGGGAATCTTGGTGGATGCGTGACTTTGGGCGATTATCGGACGCGTAAAATTCGTAAAATTCGTTCAATTCGTAAAATTCGTGGAAAGATTTATGGCGTCCAAAACGTTTAGCCGCGAGCCGACAGGCGAGCGTTTTCCCACGAATTTTACGAATTGAACGAATTTTACGAGTGGATGTCAGGAGAAGAAGCGGGAATTTGGGGTGCTTCGTGGATTTTTGCCGAAGATAGTCCATAGTGGCCAATCCCGGCCGAAACCGGGGCTAGATGGATAAGTCAGAGGAACGCATGCGAATCAGCAGGGCGGAATGGCAACGGTTGTTTGTCATGGGAATGATGCTATGGCTCTTGTCGGCGTGCGCGAAAAATAAGCCGACCCTCGTGGTCTGCGTCGGCGGCATGGGCTACAGCCAGCTCGGAGACCTGCGGCGAACCATCATCAAGCAATGTCCCCAGGCCAAGGTCGTCAACGCCGGCGGATGGGACGGCTACAAGGCGAACCTGAAAAAAATCGCCACAGCCAAACCTCGACAACACATTATTTTCATCGGGCACAGCTTTGGATGCGGCGCGATCAACGATGCAGCAAAAAAGCTGCCGAAGGTGGATATCACGGTCTTCATCGATCCCGCATGGAGCGATTTCCATCTCTCGCAAAATATTCTACAGTATCTCTGGTACAAGCGTTCCGGCATTGGCATCGAGCGCCAGGCGAAGATCATCGGGGCGAGCTCGCCGCGGGTGATCAAGGGCGGCCACAACGACATTCCCCATTCGCCGAAGCTCATCGCGGAAGTGGTGCAGGCGATCAACGCATTGCAAAGCAAACCTGCGGTAGTGGAAGCGGAGGACACATCTCGCAACGTGGCAGAAAAGGCCAGACAAACACCGCTTGCGCAACGCCCCTCCATGCCACCTCCCCAGCCACCGCGTCGTGGCAATGATGCGGCGGCGCCGGTGCCGATATCACCTTATTGACAATCAGCGGCTCTCGGCGAGCCGTTTGAGTGCTTCGCGTTTGCCCATAGCGCGGGCGATTGCAAGGCCGACGAGTTGCTTCTGACGTGGGCGGGCTTTGCCGGCTTCCCAGTGGTAGATGGTCAGCGCCGAGACGCCGACGAGCTTGCCGTAGTCTCTGGCGGAGAGTCCGAGCTTGGCACGGTGAGTTCGCAGTCCGTTGGCGCGGAAGCGGATGTGTTCGGAAGCCTGTTCCGGAGCGGCGATGCTGGGGGTGGTGGAACGCACGTGCTCTTCCGCGTCGGTGAGCCGGGACTGGAGCGACTTGACCACCCGTTTCAGAGCGGCGATGTCGCGGCGGAACTGGGCCGAAGCGCGACGTGCCCCCTGTGCTTGCCCGCGAACTTCGCGACGGGCGAGACGGCGGATGTGATCATTGAGCGATGCGAGAACATTGGCCATGGATAACTCTCCTATAGTTTCAACTTAGCGTATCCGCAAATTCACGAGATTGCCACTGTTGAGACACTCATATTGTTTGTATTGTTTGTTAACTCGTCAAGTCGTTAAGTCGTTAAATCGTTAAATCGTTGAGTCGTTAGTACGTGACACGAAATGCAAACCAAAGTAGCGACCCCGCTTTGCGGGGCGGCGGAATTGGATAGATCGGTCGAATGCGGATATTCTGCTGCCATGTTCAAAGAGGAGATCGCCTGTGACGGATGTAACTTTGCTTAATAAACAATTCGGAATCCCCGGCGTGGCGCAAATCGTGACGGGCAACGGAGGACTGCCGGCAGTCCAAGTTACAAACACAAATGACGGAACAACCGGCACGATTTATCTGCACGGCGGACACGTCACGGCATGGAAACCGGCAGAAAATCAAGAAGTGCTCTGGTGCAGTAAAAATAGCTGGTGGGAGCCGGACAAGCCGATCCGCGGCGGCGTACCCATCTGCTTCCCATGGTTCGGCGCACGTGAGGGCGACGCGACGGCGCCGTCGCATGGCTTTGCGCGGATTTTGCCTTGGGAGTTGGAATCCGTGAATTCGCAGAGCGGAGAAGTCACTGTGGTCGTATCACTGAAAAGTTCCACGGCGACGCGAAAATATTGGCCAGACAAATTCCTGTTGCGCCATCGTGTGACCTTCGGCCCTGAACTGGTCATGCAATTGGAACTGACGAATCTGGGCAACACGCCGATGATCGTGGAGGAAGCGCAACATACTTATTTCCACGTCGGCGATGTGCGGCAGATCCGCATCACCGGCCTGGAGAACGTGAAGTACATCAGCAGCGTTGAGAATGTACGGGACAAGAGCCATGCCCACGCCATTGTGATCGAGGCCGAGACGGACCGCCGCTATGTGAACACCACCGGCACAATCGTGCTGGAGGATCGATCGCTCAATCGTCGGATCACGCTCAAGCGTCACAATTCGAAGACCGCGGTGGTCTGGAATCCGTGGATAGCCAAGGCCAAAGCGATGCCGGACTTCAGTGACGAAGAATGGCCGGAGATGATGTGTATCGAGACGGCCAACGTGCGTGAACTTCCCGCAAAGGTCGGCCCGCAGGAAACGCACGTAATGGCCAGTCGCATCTCAGTGCAATCGATGTAGCAACGTAGCGACCCCGCTTGGCGGGGTGGCGGCCAAGAGGAGATCGATCATGATGCCCAGCATGGATCCGGACTTTTCACGCATGGTACGAGCAGTTAAGCGGGACAATCCCGATCGCGTTCCGCTCTTTGAGATTCTGGTGGATTTTGCGATTCAGAGCCAGTTTCTCGGACGGCCAGTGGCGGCAGACGATCTGCTGGCTCAGGTGACGTTCTGGTCGCAGGCAGGTTATGACTACGTGCCGCTGGTGATGGGCATGATGCGGCCAGGACGGGTGACGGCGGATTCGGCGATCTCACGAATGCTGCGAGAACGTCAGAAAGACTGGAATTTGGAACTGACCAGCGTGGTCCGTACGCCCGAAGAATTCGACGCATTTCCGTGGGATCTTGCCGGGCAGGTGGAGCTTGATGATTTTCGAAAAGTGCGGCCGCTGCTGCCGGCGAAAATGAAAACGATCGCGCTCTCAGGAAAAATCTTCACGCTGAGCTGGATGCTCATGGGCTTCGAAAATTTCTGCGAGTCGCTGATGGACGCAACAAACAAAAATGGAGCCCCGCATGGTAATGCGGGGCTTGAATCGCTGGCGGTAAGGGTGATCCAAAAAGTAGCGGAAATCCAGCTCTCGGCGCTCGAAGAATTGCTGATGATGGAACACGTCGGCGCCGTGTGCGCAGTCGACGACATCGCCTACAACACCGGCCCGATGATTTCGCCCGAATCGCTCCGCCGACACATTTTCCCGTGGTACCGTGAAATCGCCCGTCGCTGCCACGCCGCAGGACGGCTGTTCTTCATGCATTCCGACGGCAACCTCGAAATGATCCTGCCAGACCTGATCGACCTCGGCGTCGACGCTCTGCACCCCATCGATCCGACCGCAATGGACATCGTGCAATTGAAGCGGACCTGGGGCGATCGCATGGCATTCTTCGGCAATGTCGATACGGAACTGCTCCGCAGCGGTTCGCCGGAACAGGTGTCCGCACGTGTACGGGAACTGCTGCGAACCGTAGCCCCCGGCGGCGGATTCGGACTCGGCTCCGGGAACTCCGTGCCGGAATGGGCAACGCTGGCGAATTACCAGGCCATGCGGCGAACGGCGTTGGAGCACGGGAGATATCCGATCGTTTGAGGGGGGTCATCGCCAGTAATAGTGCCATGTGTATTTGAGTTCAATCGACTTTTCCGGCTCCAGCGTTGTTTTCCAGGTGATCCGGGAGATGCCGTTGAAATAGTTCCACCAGTCCGGCAAATTCTGCTGGAAAAATTCTCCGCTGTCAGAGTCCGAGGCAAACGTGGTGGTGGTGGAGTCTTCAAGCAAATTGACCAGTTCGATTTTGCCGTCGTTGTCGGCGGTGTTGGCCTGGCCCAGCAGGTTTCGGGTGATTTCCAGGTCCACCTTCGTGTGGCGATGATTGGTGATTTTGATATTGCCTTCCATGTCGATGCGTGCGTAATCGTTGTTGTCCCGCGTCTCCGCCTTCAACGTTCGCTTGGTTTCCTTGTCGTTCTTTTTGACGGCGATGTCGATGGCGGGTGTGATGGCGAGATCGAGCGTGCTGGCCGGCGGCGTGTAGGTCATTATCGCTTGCGCTAATACACGGTCGTCGCGGATGACCAGGGCGGGGGCCGTGGTCAGCGGGGCGTCGGACTTGTTGGCCATTCGCAGGACGTGCATGAACTTCGGCGCCGCCGCCAGGCGAGCGATTTCCGCCTGTTGCTGCGTATCGAATTGCCGCCAGACTTCCTGCGGCGGCGTCGCGGGAATGTCCAATTTGTACACGTCCTTGTAGGGAATCTTGAATTCATTGATCGGCATGACGATGCGGTCGCCTTTTTTCAACGTCAGATGCTCAACATTGAAAATGAACAAGTCTTCATTCTTTTGGCCGTTGGCAAAATCGGAACTGAGATCGGATGTGTCCGACACGCTTTCGTCGGGGCTGCGGCCTTGAGTCTGCACGCCGTAGGTGTTGCTGTTGCTCATGACGTTGCTGGTACTGTTACGGAGACTTACAGAAGTCCGCTCAAACGCCTTTGCCATCGCCTGCTGAAACGAGATCGGGTCCGTCGTACCGGCAAACGCGAACGTCGGCACACCCACCACCAGGTGTGCCGAGACGTCCTGCAGATCGTAAAGCTCGTTGATGATTGTCGCCTGCAGTCGCACCGTTGCCGAGCCGTTGCCGTCGAGGATCACTTTGTATGACGGAATCCAGCGGATGCCTTTTTGCAGGTACATCATCGACACATCCGCCTGCGGCAACGGCTTGTTGTTCTCCCACTGAATCTGGAGCGTCAGCAAATTCCGCAGCTCCTCGTCCGTCGCGGTGTTCTTGTGCTCGTTGGGAAGCACCGCCTCCTGAATGCGGCCGATGTCGATCGTCCGCGTACCCGTATCGGTCTTGAGCAGCAACAGCGAACTCTTCTGCGGAAGCTTGGGCGCGGTGTTGGGCGCACTGATCGCTTCCAGTTCATCCACGCCGCGCAGCGGGAACGGCAGAATCGTTCCGACATATTCCAGGCCGGCCACCCCGGTCGTCTCGGGCCACTCTCGGATGCGAACGATCGCGCCCACGTTGGCTTCGAGCAGTTCCCGGAGCGTCAAAGCAGTGCGTGTGACGGCCACGCGTTTCTGGCTGGCGGTCACCGCGGTGAGCTTCGCCGCCTTGTCGTTGGTCGCCGACCAGAACGTCCCCAGCACCGGTGAAGGCAGATAATCGAGCGTGACGTTGCCCGTCGCCGGATCGGTCGGCATCTTGCCGGAATGCAACATGAACGTATGGCCATCCTTGAAAACGGTGACTTCCGTCACAGGCATTTTGGCCAGTGCCCCCAGCGACGGCGCAGCATCGGCACGCGCCCACGAAGGAACCGCAGCAACTGCAGCCAAAGACAAAACCAACGCCAAAGACGATCGACGAACCCGCATGAGAATCTCCTTGTTGGATGAAACACTTGTCGGATTATACTTTGGATGCGTGGGAGATTAAAAAGTTCCAAATGCACAAAAAAAGGGTCATGCGTGCTCTGTCTCAACCCTCCACTATTTGATAATCAGAGCCGCGACCGTAAGGGAGCGACCCGTGTGACCATGCGAAAATACCGCCTGTCGTTCCCTTACGGTCGCGGCTCTGATCATCGCTTGCGGAGGGTTGAGACAGAGCAGGCATGCGGTATTTTCTGGGAGGAGATACGCGTGGGAGGAGATGGCCCCGGTAGGGGCCGCAGCTTTTAGCCCACGGCAAGCGGCAAAGGCCGCGCCGCCGTGGGTTATATGTCCCCAAGAAAACATTGTCGCCCCGGTAGGGGCGAAAGCTCGTTCGAACAATGGCTCAAGCTTTCGCACCTACCGGGGCCACACTCAGGCATAATGTGCGTCCACCGTTTCCAGCAGCAGATGCAAAATCACCTGGTGTGCTTCCTGGATGTGGGCGGTGTTGTTGGAGTCGATCACCAGTGAGAGATCGCAGAGGGCTTTGGCTTTGCCGCCGGTTTTGCCAAGGAAGCCGACGACTTTGCCGCCGGCTTTTTTCATGGCGTGAGCGGCGAGGAGGCAGTTCTGTGAGTTACCGGAGGTGGTGAACAGGATCAGCAGGTCGCCGCGCCTGGCGAAGGCTTCGACCTGGCGGGCAAAAACGTGCGTAAAGTCCCAGTCGTTGGCGATGCAGGTCATCGCGGAAGCGTCCGAGCAGAGACAGATGGCAGCGAGGGCGCGTCGTGGCTTGTTGTACTTGCCGGTAAGTTCTTCCGCGAGATGCATAGCCTCAGCAGCAGACCCGCCATTACCACAGGTAAGGAGCTTGTGCCCGGATCGCAGGGTTTTCAGCAACAGGCCGGCGATTGCTTCGATGGTATCGATTTGCTTTTCGAGAGTGAAAATCGTAGAGGCAGATTGAGCGATGAAATCGGCGATAGCGTCGGAGGAAAACTTGTGGGGCATGAAACACCTTTTGAAATTTGAAGTTCGAAATTCGAATGATCGAAATTATATCAATTGTGTTCGAAAGTTGATGGTTGCGGGGGAACGGTTCGCGACGCCGCAAGCGGGGTTGATGAATTTTTGGAAAATGGTTGAACCGGATGGGCGTTTGGAGCGACTGTATAGGGCAATATGAATGCTCGCCAACGCATTGAAGAGGAATTGCTGGTGCTGCGGTGTCAGGAAGGTGACCCCGCGGCGATGGAGGAATTGGTGCTGCGATGGCAAGAACGGTTGTGGCATCATGCACGTCGGCTGAGCGGGAATGACGAGGCGGCGTGGGATGTTTTGCAGGAAGCGTGGATGGCGATGGTGGGACGGATGCGGAGCTTGAGCGATCCGGCGGCGTTTGGGGGGTGGGCGTATCAGATTGTGAGCAACAAGTGCCGGGATTGGATCAGGCGGGAGATGCGTGGGCGGGCGGCGTTGGAGGGGTATCGGGAGATGCCGGGGGGG
>WQYP01000154.1 GCA_009781185.1 Phycisphaerales bacterium
CAAGATCGACCGCCTGATCCGCCTGAGTCATCAGCCGAACCTGATCGGAGCCGACGCTTTGGCCTGGGCCGGCGAGCTGGCCGACAAACCTTACCAGCAACTCGTCGACGCCGGCGTTCTGCCTCCCCGCGAAGCCCCCGCCGCCCCCGCGGCCGTCGCCGCGGTCCCACTGGGCGTCTTCCTGGACGAAGTCGCCACGACGATGCAGGTGAAGGAATCCACCCGCACCTTCTACAAGCACACATGCCGCTGTCTGAAGATGTTCTTCGGAAAGGACCGCGACATCCGCACCATCGCCGCCAAGGACGCAGACGCCTTCCACGCCTGGCTCGCCACGCATGATTTCTCGCCGCCACCTGCATCGGATGATGCATCAGGTGATAAACGTATCGGCGGAGGGGGGCGGAAAGTAAAACAGCTGGCGACGGCGACGGTCTCCAGACGGATGACATGTGCCCGCCACACATTTAATCGAGCGATCCGCTGGAACTACATCGAGAATGACAAAAATCCCTTCGCCGGCATCCGCACCGGCAAGCAGATGAACCCATCCCGCCAGGTCTACGTCCCACGTGAGCACGTCCAGAAGGTCCTGGACGCCACCGCCGACCGCGAGTTCAAACTCATGATCGCCCTCTCCCGCTACGGTGGCCTACGCTGCCCCAGTGAACACCTCATGCTCACCTGGGACGACATCTACTGGGGCGGCCTCGACGAAACCACTGGCAAAGAAGAACCCGGCCGCATCACCATCCACAGCCCCAAAACCGCCCATCACACCGACGGCGAGTCCCGCATAATCCCCCTGTTCAAGGAACTCCGCCCCCACCTCCAAGACGTCTACGACCACGCTCCCGACGGCAGCACCCACGTCATCACCATTTGGCGGGACTCCCGCAAGAACCTCCGCACCCGCCTGCTCCGCACCATCAACCGCGTCGACCTGACCCCCTGGCCGAAACTGTTCCACAACCTCCGAGCCAGCTGTGAAACCGACCTGGTGAAGGAATACCCCATCGTGACCGTCGCCGCCTGGCTCGGCCACAATCCCGCGATCATGGTCCAGCACTACCTGACGAACCCTGACCGCGACGCGGACTTTGCCCGTGCATCGGGGACGAGGGAAGAATCCGAGGACGCGGCAGCTTCAAAAGTGACGCGCATTCCGACGCGCGTAGTTGTTGGAAGTAGGGCGGAGTTAGGATCGGAGGGAGAAGAGGAAACAGCAAAAACGGCATCAGGAACGCGGAAACAGGGGGTGATGATGGGGACTCAATGGGCGTTGCTGGACTCGAACCAGCGACCTTACGGGTGTGATCCGTACGCTCTAACCAACTGAGCTAAACGCCCTTGTGGGGGCTTCGGAAAAACCTTGAGTGATTAGAGTATCGTGGGGAGGGGCGAATGACAAGCGGATGCTTGATATTTAGGCAGGGTTTGCGATAATGGGCGGCTCGCGCAAGCACCCGTAGCGCAATTGGATAGAGCATCTGACTACGAATCAGAAGGTTGCAGGTTCGAGTCCTGCCGGGTGCGTATGCTTGAAACCTCAAAAAATGCAGTATTTCTTGCGATATTTTGAATATTTTGCCAATCATGAATCACCCCCGCACGGACCGATAACTACTCCATTTTGCACCAATTTGCACCTGACAGCCTCATCTTGTGTATGCGCCAAAGTAGTCTTTTAGAGCATTTTTCATGTGGTCGTGGCGTGATGACATGCGCAGGAAGCGAGAGCCAAAAGCCCCGCATTGCCATGCGGGGCTCCAAAACGCTACGGGCGAGTGAAAAATGCTCTAAGAGTCCTGCTAACGCATGGCTGAGGGGCTGTTTGGCTCCTCGTTTAGAGCATTTTCAATTCAAGTCTGGCGTATTATGATGTATTGGATAAGGAGTGCGTTTTAAGGAGCCAAGGATGGCTGGACCCTATTGTCAGGATCTGCGAGACCGAGTGCTCGCCGCCTATGACCGCGGCATGCAGACCAAGCAGATCGTCAACATGTTGGAAGTCAGCGGTTCATGGGCAAGACACGTCAAACAGCGGCGGCGAGAGACCGGCAAGACCACTGCTTTGCCCATGGGCGGCGTTCGCGTGGTGAAGGTCGATTTGGAAAAGCTTCGCGAACTCCTGGCCGCTCAGCCAGATGCGACGATCCTTGAACTTCATGAGCGTCTTGGCGCAGCGTGCGGCTGGTCGGCGGTGGCGATGGCGCTTGTGCGTTTGAACCTCACCTATAAAAAAGACAATTCGCGCCGCCGAACAGGACCGTCCAGACGTCGCGGCAAAGCGGACGGACTGGAAAAACAACCAGCCGTTCTGGCCGGCGAAACGGCTGATTTTTATCGATGAAACATGGGCCCAAACGAACATGACGCGTCTTCGTGGCCGATCGCCGCGTGGAGAGCGGTTGTTGGCGAAGGTTCCTCATGGCCATCGGCTCGTGGCTCTGATAGTTTGCCAAGATGGAACATTACTTATGTCACCCTCAATAAACGTTTGCAGAGGGCGGATCATGGGTTGCGTTTCATGTCACACACCCGACGTTCAACGATCCTGAAACTATGACTTGCGATTCCACGCAAGGGTATTTATCTTTGCACACATGCGATGGATTACGTTTTTTGTTTTGCTGTATGTGATGTATGCCCTGCATCTGGGGGAGTTGGGGGGGTGGGTGCATGCGGGGAAACATTGGCCGCGGATTGAGTATTTGTTGATATTGGCGATTTTTTATGCGTTGTTTGCGGCGGAGGGGGCGGGGCCGATGTGTGGGTTTATTTGCGGGATGCTTTATGATATGGGGGATGGATTGTTTGTGGGGACGACGGCTGTGCCGCTGGCGTTGATGACGCTGATGGTGGTGCGGGTGCGGCTTTCGATTTTTCGGGAGCATTTTGCGTCGCAGGTGGTGATGACGTTTCTGGCGATTGGGGTTTTTGCGGTGTTGAGTGTGATGATGCGGAAGCTGGTTGGGGGGCCGTTGGAAGGGGGGGTGGCGGGGCATCTGGGGCATGTGGTGGTGAATGGGTTGTATACGGCGTTGGTGGCACCGCTGTTTTATCGGGTGTTTTTTCGGTTTCAGGGGGTATTGGGGTTTTCGTCGCATGGGCCGCGGGGGAGGATTCATGAGATTCGGCGGTGAGGATGGGGAGGAACGGTTCGCGATGCCGCAGGTGGGCACCCCGCAAAGCGGGGTCGCTACTTACGTTATTCACATTTCTTGATAACGTTGGGGGGATGGAACTCCGATAATAGATGAAAAGGCCTTCCCCCGGCAACCCCCGGCAGAGCCGGGGGCTAATATGGTTAGTCGGGGGCTGATATGGTATGGGGCTGTCTTTTCGTTTTTGGAGTGATCAATGCCGAACATTCGTCGATTTGTGGTGGTTCCGGCAGTGCCGGCGAATCTGCAGCCGCTTACGGAGTTGGCGTATAATTTGTGGACGCTGTGGAATTACGAGGCGAGTGGGCTATTTTTGCGGTTGGATCCGGAACTGTGGGAATCGACGAATCATAATCCGGTACGATTGCTGTCGCTGATTTCGCAGGAGAAGCTGGCGGCGGCGGCGGCGGATGAAGGGTTCCTGTCGCATATGAACCGCATTAAGGCGGATCTGTCGCATTATATGACGATGCCGACGTGGCATCAGACGACGCATAAAGCGAATGCGAAAATTGCGTATTTCTCGGCGGAATATGGGCTGCATGAATCGATACCGATTTATTCGGGCGGGTTGGGGGTGTTGTCGGGAGATCATATGAAGTCGGCGTCGGATTTGGGGCTGCCGCTGGTGGGGGTGGGGTTGTTGTATCGGTTTGGGTATTTTCGGCAGATGCTCAATGCGGAGGGATGGCAGCAGGAGCATTATCCGGAGAATGATTTTTTCACGCTGCCGTTGACGCAGATGACGGATGCGAAGAAGGTGCCGTTGACGATCGAGGTGCAGTTTCCGGAAGGGCCGGTGAAGGCGTATATATGGAAGATCCAGGTGGGTCGTAATCCGTTGTATTTGATGGATGCGAATGTGCCGACGAATCGGCCGGAGGATCGGGATATCACGGCTCGGCTTTATGGCGGCGATCAGGATATGCGGGTGCGGCAGGAGGTGTTGCTGGGGATAGGTGGGATGCGGGCGTTGGCGGCGCTGGGGTATAAGCCGACGGTTTGCCATATGAATGAAGGTCACTCGGCGTTTCTGTCGCTGGAACGGATTCATGTGCTGATGGAAGAGGAGAAGCTGACGTTCCCGGAGGCGTTGGAGTTGGTGGCGTCATCGAATGTGTTTACGACGCATACGCCGGTGCCGGCGGGGAACGATGCGTTTCATCCGGATATTATTCAGCGGTATTTGGGGTCGTATTATCCGAAGCTGGGGTTGACGAAGGAGCAATTTTTTGATTTGGGCAAGATCACGCCGGGTGATCCGAACGAGCATTTTGGAATGACGGTTTTGGCGCTCAGGACGGCGTGGCATTGCAATGGTGTTTCAGCGTTGCATGGAGACGTGTCGCGGCGTATGTGGCAGCGGATATGGCCGGAGGTGCCGGTGCCGGAGATTCCGATTCAGTCGATCACCAACGGCGTGCATACGCAGACCTGGTTGTCGGATGAGTTTTCGAGTTTGTATACGCGGTATTTGGGAGCGAACTGGGCGGATAAGCCGACGGATTACAAGATGTGGGATCGCGTCAATCGGATACCGGATGCGGAACTGTGGCGGAGTCATGAACGGCGTCGAGAACATCTGGTGGCGTTTGTGCGGGATCGGTTGCGGCATCAGTTTATGCGGCGGGGGGCGCCGCTGGCGGATGTGGCGAGAATCGATGAGATTCTTGATCCGGGGGCTTTGACGATTGGGTTTGCCAGGCGGTTTGCGACGTATAAACGGGCGACGCTGCTGTTTAGGAATAAGGAACGGTTAATTAAGTTGCTTTCGGACCGGGATCGGCCGCTGCAGTTTGTTTTTGCGGGCAAGGCGCATCCGCGTGATGACGGCGGGAAGCGGTTTATTCAGGATATCACGGCGTTCTGCCGTCGCGAAGACGTGCGGATGCGGATGGTGTTCGTGGAAGATTATGACATGAATATTGCAAGATATTTGGTGCAGGGGGTGGATGTATGGTTGAACACGCCGCGGCGGCCGATGGAGGCGTCGGGAACGTCGGGCATGAAAGGGCCGATCAATGGGGCGGTCAATCTGTCGATCTTGGACGGCTGGTGGGTGGAGGCGTATCACAAGGATCCGGAGGCGGGGTGGGCGATCGGCGGCGAGGAAGAATACAACAACGATGAGTTTCAGGATCATACGGATTCGGAATCGCTCTTTGAGTTGATCGAGAAGGAAGTAGTGCCGGACTTTTATGATCGCGGGGCGGACGGGCTGCCGCGGAAATGGATTCAGCGGATGAAGCACTCGATTCGGACGGTTTGTTCGTATTTCAATACGAGCAGGCAAGTGCAGGAGTATTTTGAGAAGTTCTACGAGCCGGCGGATGTGTTGAATCAGAAGCTGATGGCGGAGCATGCCAAGGGGGCGCGTGAGCTGAGCAAGTGGAAAACGCGGATCGTGCATGACTGGGGGAAGGTGTGGGTCTTTGATATCAAGGCGAACAACGAGGAACCGATGATGGCGGGCTCGACGCTGGAGGTCGAGGCGCACGTGTCGCTGGGACCGCTGTCGCCGGATGAGGTGACGACGGAGATTTATCATGGGGCGTTGGATGCGAACGGGAGCATCGATCAGCCGACGTGTACGGCGATGGTGCGGACGGCGACGCAGGACCGTAAGCCGCCGGAGTTTCCGATCCATACGTATGTGGGCAAGATCGTGGCCAAGGAGTGCGGACAGCAGGGGTTTATGATCCGCGTGATACCGAGGAATCCGAACGTGCAGTTGCGAATGGAGCCGGGGTTGATCCGGTGGAGTTGACTTGACAAGGTGAAGGGGTGACAGGGAGCACCGCGTGATAACGCGGTGGTTTGCCCCCGTATTCCCAACCACCACTGCATTGCCACGCGGTGCTCCCTGTCACCGACGGATTCGTGAGTGATTTGAACGGATACGGCGGGATGATTTAGAATGCGGGCATGGCGAGCAACCTGATATGTGCGCGATGCAAGACGACGATCCGTGTAAGGGACGATGTGGCGGGCGAGGGGGTGATCTGTCCACATTGCCATGCGAAGGTGGTGGCGCCGGCGAGGGCGGCGACGTTTGCGATGGGGAATGTCAATGAGCGTCGGGAACGGGTGCTGGGGAAACGGCCACCGCTGATATTGGATATCCTCGGCGTGCATACGCAGTGGGGAGGAGGGGGGGCGGAATTTGCAACGAGGGATGTGGTGAAGCTGGTCTGGAGCCTGCGGCATGTGGCGCTGCTGCTTCTGCTGCTGGTGTTCTTCGTGGTTTACGGGGAAAGCCGGGAGAGCGCAATGTCAGGTGCGCCGCTGTTTTTCTGGCTGGGGGCGATCCTGCTGGTGGTGGCGTGGGTGCAGGTGAATCGCATTGCGAAAGGGTTGACGGAGAATCTGGCGGTGCGGCGGTCGAAGGGGATGCTGGCGCGAGTGTTGGCGGCGACGCTGCTGGTGGTGACGGATTTTCGCGCGTCGCTGCCGGCGTTACGGACGTTTTTTTGGGCGCTCTGTTTGATTTTGGCGGGGCTTCATCTGGCAGCGACGGCGGGAGCTTATGGGAATATTGTCCCGATGGATTGGCTGCGGATGGAAAGAGCGCCCGCGGTAACGCCGTATCGTGATCTGGAGGCAGAGAGGAGGGAGAAGGAACGGTTGGCGAAAGTGGCGAAAGAGGAACAGGACGCTCGTGATCAGGTGACGGCTGCGTCAGAGGCGGCGACGCGGGCGGCGGCGGAAGCAGAGGCGAAGCGGCGCCAGGAAGAAGCGGCCCCTCTGCCGGCACCGCTGGATGAGGATGAGCATGGGAAATAGGGGGACGGGGAGACAAGGAGAGAGGGAGACAAGGTGACAAGGTGACAGGGTGACAGGGTGACAGAGGGAGAGTTATGACGATGCGAAGGATATGTCCGAATTGTGGGACGGTGGTGGGGGAGGGGAGCCGGCGGTGCGGGGCGTGCGGAATGGAGGTGGCAAAGATGGAGGAGTTCGCGGCGGCAAAAAAGGCGGCGGAGGCGAAAGGATTGGGGAAGACGGTAGTGATTGGAAATCAAAAATCCCTGTGGCGGCGGTGGGTGCGACCGGAAGTGATTGTGCTGGCGGTGTTGGTGGTGGTGATGGTTTGGTGGATGACGCGGCCGGGGCCGCCGCCGGCGTGGACGAGGTTTCCGGATTCACCGATGGAGGCGGCGGAGCAACTTGTAAGGCTTGTTGCAATGGAGACAAATGAATCCTCCGATAAGGCGTATGCCCTGGTACCGCCGGCGGCGAGAGATGCAGATATGGAGGATGAGCAGGGACTCTATCGGCAACTGTTCCTGACGATGAATCATTATCTGCGAGATGAGTTCGGTGCGGATTGGATGACGCGAGCGACCTTTGCGGTGGCAAAGGAAAATGCGGATGTGATTGAGGTGCACATCGATGCGGAAACGCTGCATGTGCGTACCGTACTGGTAACTCCGTCGGAGAAACAGAACGAGACGAATCGCCGTTACGGGATTGCTGGGATCAGCGAGTTTGATGTGCGGGACGCGGCGGGGTTTCAGAAAATGGGGGCGATAAGCGGAGTGACACGCGGGTACGGCGGAGAAGGGGCGGTGGGGAATCTGCAGGCGGTGTTAGCGGCCGGGGCGAGACAGCGAGAAAGTGCGATGCAAACGAAGCTGCGATTGTTGCCGATTTTGCGGGATCCGCGGAGGGCGAACGGGAATCGCTTTGCCCTGATACAGACGTGGAAAGTACGGCAGGATCCGGTGATTCGGCAACGATTGGAAATGATTGCAAATAGCGATCTCTATGACCGTGAGATTCAGCAGACAGCGAAGGATGTGCTACGGGATGCGGTGCCGGAGGAAGAATTGATCGCGGCGGGGGTAGAGTGAGTGACAAGGTGGCCAGGTGACAAGGTGAAGGGGTGACAAAGAAAATTCACCCTGTCACCTTGTCACCCCTTCACTCAACTATGCTTGGCGTTGTAATCGGCGGCGGACATGAGGGAGGATAAGTTTGCGCCGGGGGCTTTCAGCTTGATCATCCAGCCTTTTTCGTAGGGGTCCTGGTTGACGAGCGAGGGGTCGTCTTTGAGGGCGGCGTTGGAGTCGAGCACTTCGCCGGAGATGCTGCTGTAGAGCTCGCTGGTTGCTTTGACGGATTCGATTTCGCCGAAGGGCTTGCCGGCGGTGATGTGCTTACCCTTCGCCGGTAAGTCGACGTAAGTGATGTCGGTGAGTTCGTCGACGGCGAACTGCGTGATGCCAATCGTGATGACATCGCCCTCCTGCTTGTACCATTCGTGCGAGTCTGAGTAACGGCGATCGGCGGGAGCAGGCATGATTCATTCCTCAAGTCGTTAAATCGTTCAGTCGTGAAGTCGTCAGGTCGTTACCTGAATTGAAAGAATATACGTTATTTCGGGCGTTTGTAAAACGGGAGCGGAACACTGACGGCAGTGAGCATGTTTCCGCGGCAATCAATCGTGAATGGCGTTCCTGGATTTGCGACTGCAGCGTCCACGTATCCCATGGCGATGGGCTTCTTCAGGGTCGGTGACATGGCGCCGCTGGTGACCGTGCCGACGGGGATTCCGTTTTGCAGAATCGTCATTCCCTGACGTGCAGAGCGTGATCCCTCGATTTGGAGGCCGATCAGTTTGTGTTTAAGGCCGCTCGCTTTCAGTTTCCGTAGTGCTTCGGTTCCGATGAACTCTTTGTTGAGATCCACCGCCCATCCCAAGCCGGCTGACAGCGGATCGGTTTCTTCCGTCAGTTCGTGGCCATAGAGCGGCATGCCTGCTTCCAGGCGTAGAGTGTCTCGCGCTCCAAGCCCGGTTGGCTGCAGGATGTCGTGCTCCGTGTCACCCTTCATGAGATAGTGCATGGCCATCGCGGCGGTTGTGTTGCCGCAGATGATCTCGACGCCGTCCTCGCCGGTGTAGCCGGAACGGAAGACGGTGAACTGAACCACCATCATGTACCGCTGCACCTCGAAATGGTAACGCTTGATGTCCGAGACCGGCTCGGGCAGTACGTGGTCGAGCAGTTCCATTGTTTTGGGGCCTTGGACCGCGACCATCGCGGACTTTGTTGTTTCGTCTTCGATTTCGACATTCCCGTTTTCCACATGTTGCGCAAGCCAGTTGAGCAGTTTTTCGCGGTTGCTGGCATTGCAGACCATGAGCCAGTGCTTTTCGAATCGCGAGACAATCACGTCGTCGAGCACTTTGCCGGCGTCGTTACAGACCAGAGAGTACATCGACTGGCCGGGGGTTGCTTTGCTCAGGTTCCGGGTGCAGATTTTTTGGAGGAATGGTTCTGCGTTTTTGCCGGTGAATTTCAGGCGGCCCATGTGCGAGACGTCGAAGATCGACGCCGCGGTCCGCGTGTGGTGGTGCTCCTCGATGATGCCCTTATAAAGCAGCGGCATCTCCCAGCCGGCGAAATCGACCATGCGGGCCTTCATCTTGACATGAAAGTCATAAAACGGCGTGCGTTTGAGTTCTGCCACGGGAGCCTCTCGCTTTTCCAGAGTACGAAAGCGATGGAGTATAGCGGATCGGCGGTTTTTCGTCGCCTCGCCGAGTGCACGCGGAGATGCAGGGGGGCATGACATTTTAGCGGGGTCTTGGGTGCCACCTGTGAGCCCCGCAAGGGAGCCACCGATTCCGTGAATGAACCCCATCGGAAGTGTGCTACGCCCCAATGTGTCCTCATGAACCCCGAGCTTGCGTGTGTGAAGACCGTG
>WQYP01000155.1 GCA_009781185.1 Phycisphaerales bacterium
ATGTGGCAATTGCTGTAGTGACCCGCCAACACCAGCTTACCCGCCCGGTGCTACGGCCGCATTCTGCCCTCCCCCCCCCCCCTGTTCTCCTGCTCCCCATCCGCCAACTCCTCGATCGCCTGCAGAAACTGCTCCGCATGTTCATGTTCGGCGATCAAGTGATCCACCGCCGTTCGCACACGGTACACCTTCGCCGGATCCAACATCGCCATCACACGCTCCGACACCCTCCCTCCCCCGTACGTCCGCACAAAATCGCTCCCCCTCAACCGTCGCGGCAACAATGCCCGAAAATATTGCCGATACAACAGCGGACTGGTATTCGCCAGATACCCATGCAGCGGCGTGTGCTGCCGACCCAAGTCACGGTAAATCGTATCAATAATCACGAACCCCATCGCACTCGCCACGTGCAACTCATTAAGCGTTTCACGCGCATTGGTGTCCCCCCCTCGCCTCACGCCCGTATCCATCGCCAGCACTTTCAAATCCCCCGGCAACGGCACCTGCCCCACCAACCGAAACGGCTGCGTACTGTACCGAAATAAGTGCGGCCGCGAAGCGTCCGCCAACAAACAACTCGTCGCATCCAACATCCGCCCCGTCGGATCAGCCATCTTCCTCGCCCCCCCCCCAGCTTGTTCCGCCTGCCGGATCAACTGCGCCAGTTGATCCGGTGTAAAGGAGGAGGTCTGCCGCAGCGAAGTCACCGTCGTAGCCAGAGCCGCCAGCATCGCCGTCGAACTCGCCTGCCCAGCGGATCTCGGAACATCTCCATGCACCCAAATCTCCCCTCCCTCCGCCCCCCGTTCCCCAGGCGCCGCCTGCTGTAAAATCTGCCACAACGCCACCAGTGGCCCCGCCCAGGCGCTCGCCGCCGACAGGCCGGAAACCGCCGCATCCGCCGGCACTTCCACCCGCAAGCCCCCGCTCTGAATCTTGAGCACCCCCTCCCCCGTGAACCGCACCGCCACCGCCACCCGATGCGGCAGCGTCATATGCGCCACCGTCCCTCCGCTCTCCGTCCCCAGTCCCCCCAGCACATCCAACCGTCCCGGCGCCGAAGCAATTCGTATCGGCCCCCCAACCCTTGCGCCGCGCTTCGCCGCCAACTCCCGCAAAAGAAATTGCACCGCATCCATCCGAGACATGCCAACCACTATACGCCAAAATGCAGCGCAGGTGAAAACCACTCTACTTCGGGTGAGTCGCGCGGGCAGGGCGAGCGCATTTGACCATCCGAGCCGCGACCGTCAGGGAGCGACCCGCGTTCTTCACGCATTGCCGCACGGTCGCTCCCTTACGGTCGCGGCTCTGAACGCCACGTGCGTTTGCCCTGGTCGCGCGCTGGGGAGTTTCGCCCCTGCGCTCTCTCAAATCCGCCCCTGTGCATCGCTTCGGGACAGGTGCATGACACTTGAGGCGGTCTGCCGCCACTTTGGTACCACGATCGTAAGGGTGTGCCGGATCACGTATGATTCGCTGATGAACCTTGAAAAACCACGACGACACGACGTGGAAAATAGATGAAACCCCGCTATAACGTCGTCTCGTCGTGCCGTCGTGGTTAAAATTTTAAGATGCTTTAATTCTGCGACACTACACTGGCTTCTGGCTACTGGGGGGGTCATAAAACGCCGCCGCCGCGTTTCCCTTCGCCGCTTCCAGCACCGCTCGCCGATCCCACTCCCACAATTCCGGCAACTCCGTCACCTTGAAAAACCGCATCTCCAACGACTCGTCATCCCCCACCCGCGGCTCCACTCCCGCCGGCAACCGAGCCGCAAACGCAATCGACACAAACATCACCTCATCCCCGTTGTTGTACGTCGGATACGGCCCCGCGTAGACGCTCACCACCCGTTCCAGAATCACCTCCACGCCCGTTTCCTCTTTCGCCTCCCGCAACGCCGCCGCCCCCGGCTCCTCATGAGGATCGATCGATCCGCCAATGGAATGCCAACGCCCGTCATCCGACTGACGATGCAGCAGCACCTCTCCCTTCTCATTGAAAATCACCACACAAACCCCCGGCACAAGCACTGGATCGTGCCCGATCTTCTCCCGTAACTTCTTCAAATAAGGTGAAATCGGCATCAACGGAGATTACCCGTATCCATCGGCGGAAGTCAAACGCAGAGCCGGGGGCTGACGGTTAAATGCAATTGCCCGGAGGCTGGTAGAACTGTTCGCGACAACGAATGTCAACGATGACTGCTTACGGACCTCATTCCCCTAGACGATGCACTAAAAGCGAACTGTCTGTGGTGCGTGAGCGAGGTCGTCCGATAAGGTCGGGCTCGCTCGCCACGAGGGCGTTCAAACAAAAATGGCTCAAGAGGGAACCCGTGATGGAAGGTCAGACCATTCAGCCGAGCACCGTGACGTCGCGGCGGGCCACCAAATCGCGGCGAGCTTTCCTCAGACGCTTCTGGCTGGTCGCATTGACAACCAATCTGCTTTTTATCGGCTTGGCTAGCGTCTCCTTGTGGCGGAGCAGACAGCAATACGAAGAACACTCCAACGTCACCACGCGGAATCTGGCCAATGCGCTCAACAAACGAATCACCAGCGATGTCGAAAAAATCGACATCATCGTACGCACGATGGTCATGTACGTGGAGGACCAGTATGCCGCGACGGGCGTTCTGGGCACCAAGGAACTCGACGCGTTTCTAGTGAAGCAGGCGACCTACCTCTCGGATACAGGCGGATTGCGGGTCGTCAACGCGAACGGCGATATCATCTACGGCAGCGGCATGAAGGCCGGAACACAGGCCAATATCAGCGATCGTGCCGACTTTATCTACCTGCGTGACCATTGCGGCGACGAATTGGCCATGTCCGACCCCGTGATGGGACGCATCATCAATAAATGGATCATCACCTTCGGCCGAAGAATCACCCTGCCCGACGGCTCCTTCGGCGGCATGGTCTACGGCACCATTCCACTGGCATACTTCCAGGCAATGATCTCATCCATCGATGTGGGGCCCCGTGGAACCCTGATCCTGGGAGATGAGGAGTTAGCGCTCATCACACGCCATCCAATGCCTATCAATAGCGACATGTATGTAGGAAAGAATTTTTCGCGGGAACTGCAACAGCACGTCAATGAGACGCCAAACCGGGGAACCTATTTCGGGAAGGACGATTTCGACTGCATTCCCCGCAAGTACTCCTACGTCAAATCCATCCGTTATCCTTTCTATGTCATCGTGGGTTTGGCCGAGGACGACTACATGGCCAGTTGGGCCTACGAAGTCGCCGGCTACTCGACGCTCGTCGCGCTATTCATCCTGGGAACCTTAGGTTCTTTCCGGCGAGCCAACAGCGCCTGGTGGCGAAAGACACGTCAGGACGCGGTGATTCTGGACAGCCATCGCAAGCTGAAATTAGCGCTCACAGGCATGCAGGAAGCCGAAGCGCAAATGAATGAGAACCGCGCCTATCTGCAAAAAATCCTCGATACGGTTGGGGTCGGCGTGGTGCTGGTCGATCCGGACACGCATACCATTGTGGACCTGAATCTCGGTGCCGAGAAGCTTTTCGGCGTGCCCCGCGAACAGGCCATCAACGTGGCGTGCAGAAAATTCCTTTGCGCCGCCATTGCCTGCCCGGTGACCGAACAGGACAAAACCATCGATCACGCCGAACGCTCGTTAAAGACCGCCGACGGCCGCGACATCACTGTTCTCAAGTCCGTGACGCCTCTGACAATCTCCGGCCAAAAACGCCTGCTGGAAACCTTTATCGACGTGAGCGCCGAAAAACAGGCCCGTGAAGTGGTCGACGAAGCCCATCGACAATTGCAAGCCGCCCTGGAGGAAAGCAAGCGGCTGGCAACGGAAGCCCAGACCTCAGCCCAGGCCAAAAGCGAGTTCCTCGCGAACATGTCGCACGAAATCCGTACCCCCATGAACGGCGTCATGGGCATGATCGAACTGCTCCTCAAAACATCACTCACCGACACGCAGCGCCGCCAGGCGGAGACGGCCTACCGATCCGCCGACAGCCTGCTCAAAGTCCTCAACGACATCCTCGATTTCTCCAAGATCGAAGCGGGGAAACTGGAACTGGATCCGGTCCCCTTCGATCTGCGGGACGTCGTGGAAGATGTTGCGCAGCTTCTGGCCGCCCGGGCCCGGGAACGCAATCTGGAATTGATCGTGAATTACGGTCCCGAGGTCGCGTCGCGCCTCGTCGGCGACGGCGGACGGCTCCGACAGATTCTCATGAATCTCGCAGGCAATGCCATCAAGTTCACCAAACAGGGACATGTCTTAATCGAAGTGAAGGAGGATCCGTCAACGGAGAGCATTCATGTGACGGTCGCGGACACGGGCATCGGTATTCCCGCCAACAAGCTGGATTATGTCTTCGAAAAGTTCACGCAGGCTGACAGCTCCACAACTCGCAAGTTCGGCGGCACAGGACTGGGCCTGGCGATCTCCCGGCAATTGATCGAGCTGATGCACGGCCGAATTTGGGCGGAAAGCGAAATGGGCGTTGGAAGCAAATTCCATATCGTCGTTCCGCTCCCGCGGGATTCTCAGCCCGTGGAGCCTGAGCCGATCGCGCACATGGCATCGCTGGCGGGACGCAGAGTCTTGGTCGTCGATGACCATCCCGTCAACCGCCAGATTCTCGACGAACTGCTGCGGTATTGGAAGATGCGTCCGCACCTGGTGGAGAGCGGCGAGGAGGCTTTACGCGCAGCCGCGGAGGCGCGGACTGCGGGCGATCCATTTAGTTTGGTACTCGTAGATGTCTGCATGCCCGAGATGGACGGTTTCAGTTTATGCGAGAAGTTGCAGGTCGATTCCCATGATACGCGTACGATGGTGATGCTTTCATCGTCGGATCACGGGGACCAGGCGGCGAAGTGCCGGAAGATGGGGATTCATCATCATCTTGTCAAGCCGATTCGCCAGTCGGAGCTCTTGCAGACACTGTTGGCCATCTTTGGCAAGGTGCTGGCCAACAAGGTATCGTCGGCGGCGTCGTGGACGTGCGAAAACAAGCTTTCCTTTGACGGCACACGCGTCCTGCTCGCCGAAGATAACGTGGTGAACCAGGAAGTCGCCACGGCCATCCTGTCGGAAATGGACTGCGTGGTCACGGTCGCCAACAACGGCGCCGAGGCTGTCGCCGCCGTGCAGAAACAGACCTTCGACCTGGTCTTCATGGACGTGCAGATGCCCGAAGTCAGCGGCATCGAAGCCACCAAACAAATCCGGCAATGGGAACAGGACCGCGGCGTCGAAGACGCCAAACGCCTGCCGATCGTCGCCATGACGGCACACGCCATGAAAACAGATATCAACCGCTGCCTGGAAGCCGGCATGGACGAATACATTTCCAAACCGGTCAACAGCTGTCGCATCGCCGAAGTGATCTCCGCCCTGATCGCCCGCCGATACCAAGCCCCGCCGCCGGCCGTGGCATCCCCGGCGACAACGCCGTCAACGGAATCTGCTTCACCCCCCGCCGCTCCCCCCCCATCCGCGCCTCCGCCTGTGGCCCCATCGCAGGATGTCATCGATATTCCCGATCTGCTGCACCGCTGCATGGACAAGCCGTCGATCGCTCGGCGGGTGTTGGGGCGATTCCAGGAGAGCGCCCGCGACACCGTGACGCAACTGGAAAAAGCGCTCAACGCGGAAGATATGGAACAATCACGCATGCATGCGCATACCATCAAAGGCGCCGCCGGAAACATATCGGCCATGATGTTGCGGGACGCGGCAGCGAAGGTCGAACAGTTATGCAAAGCAGGCGCAGACGCCGCCGCCAAAACAGCTTTCCTGGACGTTCAACTCCAGAATCATCGCTGTCTCAACGGCCTGCCGCAGGTATTACAGCGGCTGGATGCCATCGAGATAAAAAAATAGGATTTGAGCCCTATGAATGTACTGGTTGCAGACGATGATCCCGTGGCGTTGGAGATGGTGACGAGCATCTTGGAGGAGTACGGCTGCAAAGTCACGGCAGCCCCCAACGGCAAAAAAGCACTGGACATTCTGCGATCACGTGAAGACATTTCGCTTGTCATTTCCGACTGGGACATGCCGGAGATGACCGGGCCAGAGCTTTGCCAGGCGATTCGAAAAGAAAATCTTGCCCGCTACATTTACGTGATTCTGCTGACCGCCCGCCAGGGCACCAGCCACCTCGTCGACGGCCTTGCAGCCGGCGCCGACGAGTTCATCAGCAAGCCGCTCTCGCCGGAGGAACTTGCTGTCCGCCTGCGAACCGCGGAGCGAATCCTGGCCCTGGAAACGCGCGACCTGACCATCTTCGCAATGGCCAAGTTGGCCGAATCACGCGATCCCGAAACCGGCCAGCACCTGGAACGCGTGCGGCACTACGCCCGTGCCCTGGCCGCCGAAATGGCACACCAGGAAAAATTCCGCAACATCGTCACCCAGGGCTTCGTCACCCTGATGTACCAGACCAGTCCGCTCCACGACATCGGCAAAGTGAGCATCCCCGACAGCGTCCTGCTCAAGCCCGATCGGCTCGATGACATCGAGTTCGAGATCATGAAGACCCACGCTCGTTCCGGTGCCGACACGCTTGACCAGGCTCTCAGCATGCACCCGGGCGCCGAATTTCTCCGCATGGCCCGCGACATCGCCGCATGCCATCATGAGCGTTTCGACGGCAAAGGCTACCCCGCCGGCTTGACCGGCGAACAAATCCCCCTCGCCGCACGGATCTTCTCCCTCGCCGACGTTTACGACGCTCTGATCTCCAAACGCGTCTACAAGCCCGGCTTCACGCACGAAGTCGCCAAGAAAATCATCCGCGACGGCCGCGGCACGCAATTCGACCCGGACGTCGTCGATGCTTTCATGCGATGCGAAAGTCAATTTCGCGCAGCGATCCCGCAGTGAAGGAGAAGCCCGTGCCCATTCGCCTGACGATCGCCAACGATCCCACCATGATACGCACTCTCGTCACAGGCGATTGGACCGTCAGCCCCCGGTTCTGCCGGGAGTTTGAGCCGAAGGCTGACCAGACTCCGCTCTCCCCGCGCGAGCAGGAAGTACTTCGCCTCCTCGCCGAGGGAAAAAGCTCAAAGGAAATGGCTCGGCGTCTCTACGTCACAATCAAAACAATCGTATGGCACCGCCAGAACATCATGAAGAAACTTGGCGTACGAACGATCGCCGGCCTGACCAAATACGCCCTGCGCATAGGCCTGACATCACTTGAGTGATCCATCAAGGCACTTGGGAAAACAATTCGATTCGTGTAAAGTTTTTCGCATGACCCCTTTTCCTCCCGAACTTCTCCATCTCGAACACCTCTTCGAAACCCATGCCCTGATCGAATTCTTTTCATCCCCCACCTCTTCCCCCGTCACTGCCGTTCGCGTCTCCGCCCGTCTCGACGTCATCGGCGGCATCGCCGACTACTCCGGCGCTCACGTCGCACAAGGAATCCTCGCTCCTGGCGTCGTGGCCGCCGTCCAGAGCCGGGCCGATGACTTCCTGCACGTCCGTACCCTTCAACTTCACAGTAACGCTCTCCCCTCCGACACCTACGTTCCTCTGCAGCAACTCGCCGGCGACTACGCCGTCGTTGGCGCTCGGTTCAAACAAAACCCCCTCGCCGCCTGGGCAGCCTATCCCATCGGCTCGCTCCTGGCACTCTTGCGGGAACAGAACGTCCCGCTTATGGGGGGGGGGGGCTTCAATATCCTGCTGATTTCGTCCATCCCGATGAACGTCGGCATCGCCTCCTCCGCCGCCGTCGAAATCGCAACGCTCTCCGCTCTCAACGCTCATCTCAAGCTCGACCTCCCGCCGCTGCGCCTGGCGGAACTGGGGCAACTCGCCGAAAACCGCATTGTAGGCGCCCCCTGCGGCATCATGGACCAGATCGCAATCGCCACAGGAAAAGCAAACACCCTCACGCACATCCTCTGCCGCCCCGGCCAAATCCTCGGCTCCGTCGACATTCCACCCAATACCACCTTCCTGGGCCTGAGTTCCTGCATCCGCCACTCCGTCGCCGCCGCCCCCTATGCCAACGTCCGCATCGGAGCCTTCATCGGCAAAAAAATCATCAACGCCCTCCGCGCTAAAACCAACTTCCCGCCGCTGCAGTATCTCACCGAGCTGACCCCCGACGTCTTCTGCCGCGACTATCTCCCGCATCTCCCCGGGACCCTCACCGGCCAAGCCTTCCTCGACCAATACCACTCCCACGACGATCCGGTCACCCGCATTCACGCCGGCACCACCTATCGCATCGCCGGCCCGACCCGCCACCCCATCGAAGAAAACGCCCGTGTCCTCGCCTTCATCGCCGCCCTGCAAACGGCCTCCGAGGACTCCCTCCGCCATGCCGGGCAACTCATGTTCCAGGCTCACGAAAGCTACAAAACCAACTGCCACCTGAGCACCCCCGAAATCGACACCCTCATCGACGCCATCCACTCCCTCGGCCCCGACTCCGGCATCTACGGCGCCAAAATCACCGGCGGCGGCGCCGGCGGCACACTCGCCCTCTTCGCCAAACCCAACGCCCTGACTTCCCACCTCCCCCAACTCCTCTCCGCCTACACCACCCGCACCGGCCTGACCCCCCAACTCTTCCAAAGCCCCGCCGCCGCCACCCCCAGCTCCCTCGTCCGCCGCTACGGGACAAGGTGACAAGGTGAAGGGGTGACAAGGAGCACCGCGTTACCACGCGGTGCTCCCCTTCCCCTTGTCACCCTGTCACCTTGTCACCTCCTCCCCACATTTCCTCCCCTTGCTTTCGGTATCATGTTATTCATGACCAAACGACATCCATGGATTTCGATACTTTCACTTGCATGCTTCTGCTTTCTCACGCATGTATGGATTCACCTTTGGTAACGTGAGTTCGACGTAAGGCGTGATCAAATGGCATATCCCGTGAGCATTTGTTGTTGCTGCGGAGCGAGGTTCAGGGAGGGTAGTTTCTTCTGAGTTGAATAGATGCTCTCACGCGACCAGTCGGCTACGGCAGGTCCCGCGGCCAACTTCTCCAATTCGGCGAATGCCTGAAGACGCTGTTCAATCTCCGCGGCACTTGGCGGCTGATCCTCCATCGCGTCAACATGAAGCGTGACGGCTTGATTCACGCGGAATGGCACGGGGGCGTCAGGAATGAAGGCCTTCCCGTCAAAATGTGCCCTGATCATCGTCCTATCGTACCTTACACCACATTATACCACCACGTCCCGAGGCCTCGCACCAACTTCGGGCGTTTTTTGCCCCATTTTTTCAATGATCCCAGCCACCTCCTCCATCGGTATCTGCTTCTCCATCAGCCCTTTCACCCGCACACAGCTTTCCCGCACGGTAATCGATCCCATCAACCCTTCCAGCACTCGCCCGATCTCCTTCGCCACAAACTTCTTCGGATACAGATATGTCCCGCAACCCAGCCGCTTCACACGAGACGCATTGTCCGGCTGATCGTGGGCCATCGGCATGATCAACTGCGGTGCTCCTGCCGCGAAACACTGGGCCGTCGTGCCGATTCCCCCGTGATGCACCACCGCTGACGCTCGCTCAAACAGACGGCCAAACGGCACGTACTCCCGCCATAATATTCCTTCCGGCAACCGCTTCGGCAAATGCTCCGCCGTCCGTGTGACGATCACTGCTCGTTTTCCGATCCGTCGCACCCCTTCGATCGCCTCGCGCAAAAACTTCCCCGCCTGCACATTCGCAGACCCCGGCGTAATCACCACCGGTCCCCCCCCCCCCCCCCCCCCCCCCCCCCCCCAAAACCCTCCCCCCCCCCCCCCCCCCCCCCCCACCCCCCCCCCCCCTCCCCCACCAACCCCCCCCCGCC